>NZ_JBYLRU010000002.1:0-322627 GCF_057772545.1 Exiguobacterium sp. E17S | reverse complement strand
GGCACGCCGCCAGCGTTCGTCCTGAGCCAGGATCAAACTCTCCATGAAGTGTTTGACTTGCTCGTTTTTGTGACCGAAGTCACGATTGACGAAGCTTGCGCTTCATTCGTTTTTGTATTCCGTAGAATACGATTTTTGCCTCATCGTTCAGTTTTCAAAGTTCGTCTGCCGCCTTAGCGACTTTAATAGATTAACAGGTTGTTTTGATTATGTCAACCATGCTTTTTAAAAAACTTTTCAGCCCCAACGAACCGTTTATAAAAGGCGTCTCGCTGGAACATTTATTAATATAACAACAAAATTCGACAAACACAAGCATTATTTCAAAAAAACTTTGCAAAGAGTTTAAATCCTCTTCGCAAAGTCTTTACCTTCTTAACATAGCTCCTACTGTAAACGCGATATTCGCTGGGCGTTCCGCTAACCGTCTCATCAAATACGTATACCAGTCCACACCATGCGGAACGTAGATGACGATACGATAACCTTGTCGAACTAACTCTTGTTGTCGTTTCGGTCTCATGCCTTGAAGCATCTGAAATTCAAACCGTGATGGATCAATCTGTTTCATTTGAGTAAAGTCAATGATTTGCTGGATGATCTGTTCATCATGTGTCGCGATTTGCGTGTAGTTCCCATTCAACAAATTCACTTTTACTAATTGAAGGTATGTCTCATCGACGGTCTTCTTCGGTTGAATATAGAGTTTATCGTCTCCATCGTATGCCCCTTTGACGACACGTACTGTTGCCTGAAGACGTTCTAGATCAAAACGACTTCGATAGACGTTTGCCTGTAGCGCAATCCCGACGTTTGGATATCGTTCATGCACGCGTTCGAAGACTCGGACGATCGACTCGACCATCATCGCTTCTTCCATGTTGACTGTTACGCGCATGTTTTGTTGATCTGCAACCTCTGCAATACGACTCAACTGTTGATAGGCGATATCCGGATCGATTCTTAATCCGATCGATGTCAGCTTTAGAGATACTTGTGCATCCAGATCATGTTCTTTAATTTGCCCGATGACTTTAATACATTCATTTGCGATGTCTACCGCGTCCTGTTCCGTCTCAATGAACTCTCCTAGACAATCCACCGTAGCGGCTCGTCCATCTTGATTAAATTGTTTCACGGTGTCGAGTGTCTCTTCTGCGCCTTGTCCTCCGACGAATAATGTTCCACCAAGCGGCAATCCGACTTTTCTTGCTAATTGAATCAACAGTCTATTCTCAGCCAAGTATTCAAATACAGGTCCAGTAATCTGCTGTAACATCTGAATCACCCTCTCTCTTCTTCCTTACCCTCTCCTAACAAAAAAACGTCTTTCTTCTATATAGAAGAAAGACGCAGTTTGGATTAATGCAACCAGATGAAGTAACCGAGGAAGCCGAGTGACAACACGTACATGATCGGATGCACTTCTTTTGCTCGTCCTTTCGCGATCATCGTGACCGGGTAGAAGAGGAAACCGAATGCAATCCCTGTTGCGATTGAATACGTTAACGGCATCATGATAACGGTCAAGAAAGCCGGAACAGCGTACTCGAATTTTTTCCAATCAATCTGAAGCAGTGAAGCTGCCATCAACACACCGACGATGATCAATGCGGGTGCCGTGACTGGCGCTGTGATGATTGCGAGCAATGGTGAGAAGAATAAAGCAAGACCGAAGAATAACGCTGTGACGATTGCCGTCATTCCTGAACGACCACCTGCTGCAACTCCTGCACTTGATTCGATGTAAGAAACCGTTGTTGACGTTCCGAGAATCGAACCTGCTACCGTCGCTGTTGAGTCAGCGATTAACGCCCGACCAGCACGTGGTACTTTATTTTCTTTAATCAGACCAGCTTGGTTTGCTACTGCAACCAGTGTACCTGCTGTATCAAAGAAATCAACGAAGAAGAAAGTTAGGATGACGATCATCATTTGAACCGTGAAGATTTCGTCAAAGTGAAGGAATGCCTGTCCGAATGTCGGTGCGATACTCGGCGGTGCTGAAATGACTTCGCCAAGACTTGTTGGAACTGGAATCAAACCGAAGATCATTCCAGCAACTGCCGTTAGGATCATTCCGAAGAAAATCGCTCCTTTGACACCACGCGTCATTAGGACCGCAGATACGACAAGACCAAATACAGCGAGAAGCGTTGTTCCTTTACTTAAATCACCAAGCGAGACGAGTGTCGCTTCATTCGCAACGACGAGACCACCTGTTTTTAATCCGATGAACGCGATGAACAATCCGATACCTGCTGCAACTGCCATTTTCAAAGGTTCTGGAATCGCATTGATGATCATCTCACGAATTCCTGAAGCTGTTAATACCATGAAGACGAGACCTGAGACGAGAACGCCTGAAAGTGCGGTTTGCCATGGAATACCCATTCCGATGACGACGCTGTAGGCGAAGAAAGCATTTAGTCCCATTCCTGGTGCGAGCGCGATTGGATAGTTCGCTAGTAATCCCATCGTAACGGAACCGATGATCGCAACGAGTGCTGTGGCACCGAAGACTGCTCCTGCGTCCATGCCTGCTTCGGCTAAAGTATTCGGGTTAACGAATAAGATATACGCCATCGCGAAGAATGTCGTCATGCCGGCGATGAACTCTGTACGCATGTTCGTACCAAGCCCATTGAAATCAAAGAAACGCGCAATCGCATTTTCTTTTGCTTTCGGTTGGTGTGGCTGTTTCAATTGTGTGCTCATGATTGCCTTCCTTCCAAATAAGCCGTCTCCTTGAAAACAAAAAACGGCCCTTACCTAAGCGGTAAAAGCCGTTTCAATAAGCGCACGATGCTGCGTGTGCGCCGTAGTAGGAACCTTTACGGTGTTCCTGTAGAGACTTCCGGGCCCTATCCCCAGAATTATACGGCATTATTTATGTTTTTTTAGTGGTATGAAAAATAAGAACAGACACATCGTAGCACGGTCAAATTCACGGGTCAACCATAAAAGCGAAATTTAACCACTTAATTTATCCGAACGTTCGGTTTTGTAAGCGTTCTTCTGTTCGGAATCTACCCTGATCCATTTCGAAAGTTGTAGTGTCATTGGGAGGTTTCCGAGTAAAACTAATATTAGAATGGTTGCCACCCCAACCCATACCAGATACCAGCTCTCTACATTGTCATAGAACGATGCAGCTATCATCGCTTTTACAATAAAACCGTGTCCGACATAAATCGGTAATGTGTGAGCACCCAGTGTTGTTCCAATTCCATGTCGTCGTGATATCCAAGCAAAAAAAGCGCAGACTAAAAGCAGTTGCAAAGCATACAAAGAAAGTCGAATACCTGCTCCTTCTAAACCGAGATCCATAGAAGCATAACCGCTTGTACCACTCAACAATTGAAAGTTCAAAGTCTCTGGGTAACGTAACAGTAGGACGATTGCGATTCCGCCCATCCCTAATCCAAAAACCTTTGCGCCACCCGACGTCGGAAAGGTTAACTTGTATTGGCGGAATGTATAGCCCAGTAAAAAGAACGGGAAAAATACGATAATCCGCGAAGCACTGAGTGTCCAATCGATTGCTTCAAAAAAGCCAAGACAAACACTGATCATGATGCTTCCCGCGACAAAGTACCATAATGACACTTGTAGAAAGTGATTGATCCAGACGATTCCCCACAACACGAACGTCCATATAAATACGGCAAACAGATACCAATAGATATACGCCGGTTGCAGCGTCCAAAACGCATATTGTGTAAGTCCCATCCACTTTGTCACTGCGACGAATACCGTTTGCACAAGCAGAAACAACAGAAGATAATCTAGCGTCAGTCGAAGAAGACGAGATGTCGTCATGCGTCCTTTCGTAAAGTAGCCGGAGATGAAGACGAAGGCCGGCATATGAAACAGATAAATGAAATGAAACAGGTTCGTAATACCGACATCTTTTGAAATCATCGGTTCAATCAAATGACCGAATACGACGAGCGTAATCAATCCGAATTTCGCATTATCCCAATATGCATCGCGTTTGTTCATAACGAATATCCTTACCTAATCCTTTAGAATAATAAGCTCCAACTCATAGTGTAGCAGGAGATAACAAAAAAGCACCACGTTCTTTTACAGAAACGTGGTGCTGATCACTTATTACTCCCACTCAATCGTTGACGGTGGTTTCGACGTCACATCGTACAGGACGCGGTTAACGTTCTGTACTTCGTTGACGATTCGAACCGAGATTTTCTCTAGCACGTCCCATGGGATACGTGCCCAGTCCGATGTCATTCCGTCAATTGACGTGACAGCACGGATTCCGACCGCATAGTCGTATGTCCGCTCATCGCCCATGACACCAACCGAACGGATTGGAGGAAGGACTGTGAAGTATTGCCAGATTTCGCGCTCGAGTCCTGCTTTTTTGATTTCATCCCGAAGAATGAAATCAGATTCGCGGACGATTTCGAGTTTCTCATCTGTGATTTCACCGAGGACACGAATTCCGAGACCTGGTCCCGGGAACGGCTGACGCCACACGATTTCATCAGAAAGACCGAGTTCTTTCCCAAGTTCACGGACTTCATCCTTGAACAACGTGTTGATCGGTTCTATCAATTCAAACTGCATGTCTTCCGGCAGTCCACCAACGTTGTGGTGTGATTTGATTGTTTGTGCCGTATCCGTACCGCTCTCGATGATATCCGTGTAGAGCGTACCTTGGGCAAGGAAGTCCATGTCCGTCAGCTTCGAAGCTTCTTCGTCGAAGACGTAGACGAACTCGTTGCCGATGATTTTACGTTTCTGCTCTGGATCTGAGATACCACGGAGTTTGTCGAGGAAACGGTCCTGGGCATCAATCTTGATGACGTTCATGTGGAAGTGATCCGCGAATGTCTTCATGACGCTCTCCGCTTCACCCTTACGCAATAAACCGTGATCGACGAACATACACGTCAATTGATCACCGATTGCTTTGTGAATCAAGGCTGCGACGACAGACGAGTCGACACCACCAGAAAGGGCACAGAGGACTTTTTTGTCGCCGACTTGTTCTTGAATCTTCGCTACTTCGATTTCGATGAAGTTCTCCATCGACCAATCGCCTGCACATTTACAGACTTCAAAGAGGAAGTTCTTGAGCAATTCTTTTCCGAAGACCGTATGGTTCACTTCCGGGTGATACTGCACACCGTACATTTTCAATTCTTCGTTCTTGATCGAAGCGATCGGACATGACACGTTCGTTCCATCGACGACGAATCCGTTTGGCACAGATGTGACGAGGTCGCTGTGGCTCATCCAGACCGTTTGTTCAAGCGGTAGGTTCGCATACATCGGTGACGGGTCTTGTAACGTCAATGTGGCTTTTCCATATTCACGATGTCCCGCACGTTCTACTGTTCCGCCGAAATGTTGTGACATGAGCTGCATGCCGTAACAGATCCCGAAGATTGGAATACCGAGGTCGAAGATTTCTGGGTCACACCGGTACGCATCCTCTGCGTAGACGCTACGTGGACCACCTGAGAAGATGATACCAGCAGGTGCGATTTCTTTTACTTCTGCTGCAGTGATTTTATGCGAATGCAATTCACTGTAGACACCAAGGTCCCGAATACGACGTGTGATCAATTGATTATACTGTCCTCCAAAATCGAGGACGAGAATCATTTCCTGGTCCAAATGTGCTTCCAAAGCTGTTCCCGCCTTTCTGATTTCATGCGCACCCTATGAAAAAAGCCCACTCTTCGCCCATGGATAAAATGGAAAAAGAGCAGGCCGCTTCACAAAAAAAATGTATACGAAGGGTCTGCTCCTTCATAGTCAGGTCGTTTAAGGTGACCCGGTAGAGACTCTCGCGCCATATTCGCGAGTATATACAAAGGAGATTGCATGTGTGTGATTTACGTTGTTCCCATTGTAACTGTATCGTTTCGTAAATATCAACCCTCTACATGACGAATGATATTTTCGAAATATTCACGTTTTTTCTCAGCCGACAGTGATTCTCCACCATAGACCATCCGTTCGTAAGCATCCGTTAACGGTCGCATCGCATACGTCTCGTAGTACCCATCGACTTCGTGAGCGAGTTCCGCAAGCGTCCGACCATCTTGATAATGGAATCCTTTTTTATCAAGACGTCGTAAGAGGTAGCGATACATCCGGCGGAATCCTTCCGGTCGCTCGATTTGTCTCCGGAAGAAGAGAATCGCGAGCGTTCGAATGATTGGTTTTCGGAACAGATAGAGGAACAAGAGAGCAAGTGCCGTCAGGAAGATTGGCCAAAATGGAATCGACTTCTGCTCCGTCTGTCCAGCGCTAGTCGTCTGTTCTTCATCAAGAAGATTTTCTTGCGGACGATTTGGCGTCGTCGTCTCCGTATTATCTTCTGTCTCACGTTGCGGATTTGCTTGTTCCGTCTCGTTATCCGTTTCCCGATCGATCGTGTATTGTCCTGCTCCATCGAAACTGACTGTTGGCTCAAGCGGTACCCAGCCTGGTCCTTCGATATACACTTCGACCCACGAGTGCGCATTTTTATTTCGCACTGTATAACTCGTCACGGCAGCTCCGATGACGTCGGATTCGCCTCCCGTGAACCCTTTCACCCAGCGTGCGGGTAACCCGGCTGCCCGTAGCAAAACAGCAGCCGACGTCGAGAAGTTATCACAGTATCCGAGCTTCGTCTCGAACAGGAATTGATCGACGTAATCCTGATTTTCTCCTGGTACAGCGACTTCCTCCGTATTGTATTCAAAGTTCTCTTCTTCGAAATAATTTTCAATCGCCCGTGCTTTGTCCCACGGTGTCTCCTCACCCTCAACGATTTGTTCCGCTAAATCACGGACACGCTGTGGTAAGCCATCCGGCAGTTGAAGATACCGCGCTGTTTCATTCTCCGATAAATTGACGGGTTCATCTGTCTGAAGTTGTTCTTCCGTAAAGAGCGGATATGAATAGTCAATTTGATAGTTACGTTGACGATCCGCCTCGTCTAGATACGATATTTTTTGATTCTCTGGATCAACCAGTACATTTTGTCGTTGTTGATCGACCGAGACCCGGACATTGTCTCCGTTGTATGGCACGAACGGCAGTTCACGTGCCATCTCAAACGTCGCTGTTTCTTCACGCGTCTTGACTTCTCGCCCGAAGTGCGAGAAGAAACTCCGTCCATCGATTTCCGGGTTCGATTCCGACAGCACCCAGCCTTTGCCCGTGTAAATATCTTTCGTCTCGACTCGCCAGTATCGGTTCCCTTCACTTTCGACCTGGAAGACTTCCCGGTCGTCCATCTGGAACGGTCCTCCGAGTTGCTCATCATTGTTACCGTAGCCAACCTTTTGAATCGCATTTGTCGGCTCTCCTTCACCTTCAAGACCGGACGTCAAATCGTACCAACTGTCTTGCCATGTCGCATTGATGACAGGACTTTGGACAGCAGCGACGATGACGGCACCCATGATGAATAAGGCACTCAGCGGACGAACGTAAGAAGCGCGTGGTCGTTCGTTGACTTCCGTCGCATAGAGCAATAGCAAGGATAAGATGATCGGATAGAGAATGAACGTCTCTCCCGAGTAATCCGTCCATGTATCACAATACGCGATGAATCCAATGACTCCGAAGGCAAGCCCGAAGACGAACCCACGATTCGGGAACGTCCGACGCGCGAGATAGGCGATCAAAAAACTAATCAAACCGATCGAGAGCGCGAAAGCGGGTCGTCCTGGTAATTCACCATTGATGACGCTCTGAATATCTGAACTGATTTCCGTAAAGATGCCCCATGGTGCTGCTCCCGGCGTCAAAATCAGATAGAACGACAGCAGTAATCCACCGAGACTTCCGAGTAAAAAGTAACGCCGCGATAGATGCGACAACAGCAACGGCAGAAACAGCATCGGTAAGAAGGACCAGAGATGCTCGAACGTCGTCAGTTCGAGAAGTGGTGGCATGAAACAAGTCAGGACGGATGCCGCGATGGCGTTCCAAATCAAACGTCGCATCATCGCACTCCCCTCCGTTCTGGTGTATAGACATGAACGGTGGCTTCTTGATTAATCTTCGAAATCCATAGTTCATTGTTCGATTCAAGATCCGGTGTGATGAAAAGGACGTTCCCGCTCAATCGAAGTGCTTTTGACGAGTACTCCCATGACTCGATGAACGTCCGCGTCCGACTCGGCTGCGCCGTCATCAGGTAATGCGTCAGCTTCGCTCCTTCAAGAGGTAACGATAACGATTGAACGGCATGTCCGACGAGGTGAATGCGGTAGCTCAGACGTCGTTTGTTCAACTGATCCGTCGCTTCTGCCAGCATCGAGATGACGCGTTCGAAGGCTTCACCCGCTTCCGTCCCCTCATCAAAGACGATCGTCGTCTCTCGTTCCTGCTCTCGCTCGAACGTCTTCGTCATTAAGCCTTGGCGTTTCGCTGTCGCTTTCCAGTCGATCTGATTCATCCGGTCACCACTGACGTATTCCCGGACCCCGACGACAGTAAAGGACGATTGACGAAGATCAAGCGACACAGGGGAGATTCCCCCATCGCCACGATCCTCCTCATGCGGAAGTTGAACGGCAAGGCGTGCCGGTTCAATCGCAAGATACGTCTCGACCGGAAACATCCGTTTCCGCTTGAACAATCCAAATGGATCCGTAATTTCAACGATACAACCAGGGATCTGGTAGACCCCTCGACGAATCGATGGAATCGTGTAGTCGATTTGCTCTGTCTTCCGGTAGTGGGCACGGAGCGGACGGCTGATATCGAGTTTTTCTTCACTGAGTTCGTTTGGAATCGCCTCCGTCACCTCGACGGCTCCGACCAGGAACGGGAAACGCCGGCGAACCCGTAAGGAAACCGGGATATCCGTTCCGGCAACGAGCATCTTATTCGAGACTTCGCGCGTCGCCAGTGCCTGCGTGACGGGCCAAACGAGGAAGAGCGTCCAGTAGACGGTCAAACCGGCCATGACATAAAACAGCAAGGAAGCGACATTTCCGCCATCGACGCGCGCATATGTCCATAAGGCAACCGTCGTCAAAAGGAGTACAGCGTAACGCCAACCAATTTGCCACTTCGTCATAGGGACTCCACGTCTTGTTGGATTGGTACAGCAACCTCTTTTTTGATTTGTTCTAAAATCCGTTCAGACGATTGACCGTGATAACGCGCGTCCGCTGTCAAAATCAAGCGGTGTGACAGGACCGGAATCAAGAGATGTTTGACATCATCCGGTAACACGAAACTGCGCCCTTCCATGTATGCCCATGCTTGCGCGACTTTCATCAAGGCAATCGAAGAACGGGGACTCGCGCCGAGATAAAGTGAACCGTTCGTCCGGGTCGCTTGGACGAGATGGACGATATATTTTTTGACAGGCTGTGAGACATGAACGTTCTTGACTTCTTCTTTCATCTGGAGCAATTGCTCGCGACCAATCACCGCTTCGAGCGTTTCAATTGGTTCATCCCGTTCGAAACGTGTCAGCAACTTCATTTCTTGATGGAAATCAGGATAACCCATTTTGACTTTGACGAGAAAACGATCGAGTTGTGCTTCTGGTAACGGATACGTTCCTTCGTGTTCAATCGGGTTTTGTGTCGCCATGACGAAAAAGGGATTCGGAAGCGTATGAATCTCACCATCGACGGTGACGTTCGCTTCCGCCATTCCCTCGAGTAAGGCAGATTGAGTTTTCGGTGATGTTCGGTTGATCTCATCGGCTAAGACGATGTTCCCCATTAGAGGACCCGGTCTATATTCGAATTGGCTTGTTTTCTGGTTATACATCGATACACCCGTCAAATCCGACGGAAGTAGGTCTGGCGTGAACTGAACACGTTTGAAGGTCAACCCGATCGATCGGCTGAACGCACGGACGAGCATCGTCTTCCCGACTCCCGGTACGTCTTCTAATAGGACGTGACCGCCCGCTAGTAGTGCTGCCAATGATTGTGTGATGACATCTTCCTTACCGATGATGACTTTCTCTACGTTGTCGATAATCGCTTGAATCTCCTTAGTGTATGTTCGCATTGTCAGGCCCCTTGCTCTCGTAGTAGTTGAATTTTCTGACTTTTTATATCATCTCATATTCCGCTACGCTTTTAAAGAAATACGAGCAGTTTCTAGCACATGAAAAAGGGGGAACGCCGTAGCGTTTCCCCCTTATTTGTTTCAGGAACGAACACATGCCGTGATCCGTTCTTGAACCGTGCAGTTGCACGTAAAACACGAATACATCCGTGTCAATGGACAACGTTCGTCAAGTCCGGTGATCCTCTTCTTTCAGAAGCGACATGCGATCGTTCCCTCTACATTGGTAATCATTCATGTGCATCACCATCCTTTCATATATTGAATATTACCGAATATGTTATAAATGAAACGTCGAATTTTAATTATTTTTTACGATACCGCGCATAAGTCGTCGCGAGCGCGACCGCAAGGACCAGCCCTTTGATGATATTCAACGAATAGTATGGAACAGACAGCATGACGAGACCATTTTCAAGAATCCCGACGAGACAAGCCCCAACAAGTGTACCAAGCGCATTCGGCTTCCCTTGTCCTGCGAACGACGAGCCGATGAATGCCGCCGCGACCGCTGGCATCAGATAACCGGAACCGGCGTTGATTTGCGACGATCCGACTTGTGACGCAAGCAAAATCCCACCGACCGCAGCAAGTAACCCAGCAATCAGATACGCGAGTGCCCGGTAGCGGTTGACACGAATTCCTGTCAGTCGTGCGGCTTCCGGATTCCCACCGATAATATAGAGAAAACGACCATGTCGCGTATAGCTTAAAAAGACATGTGTCACAGCGACGACGACGAGCATGATGACGATGATCCAAGGCGCCTGGCTGATTTTCGCGAAAGCCTCCGGAATCGTGCCGACTGTTGGTGTACCGTCCAGGCGCGGCATTCCGGCACTGATTGAACCACCACCGGTATACGTCATCGCGACACCTTCGACGATGAACATCGTTGCAAGCGTCGCAAACAAATCCGGAATCTTAAACCAGACGATGAGTAAGATGTTCACCAGAGCAACGCTAAGAGATAAGAGAAGTGCTAAACCAATCGAGACACCGAGCGGTAGACTGTACCAGACGAAGAACGAGACGACGAAAGAACTCGCAAGCGTCGCGGTCGACCCGACCGATAAATCAAATCCATTGACCGTCAAAGAAACGGTCAAGCCGATCGCGATAATCGTCACGATTGAGATACTTCGTAAAATATTAATTAAATTCGTCCCTTGTAGGAATGTTGGAGCCGTCGTCGCAAAAAACAGGACGAGGGCAAGGATCGCGAGGACGATCCCCCAGTCGTTCAAGAATCCGAGGACAGGACGTAAACCCTTCCCTCGGTTCGTTTGTTTTGATACTACCTCATTCATCGTTGCCCTCCTCCTGTCGCATACCACAACAAGGTTTCTTCTGATGTATCCGCCGTCTTCGTTTCATGGACGATCCGTCCATCGAACATGACGTAGATTCGGTCCGTGACGGTCAAAAGTTCATCCCATTCACTCGTCGCGTAAAGGATCCCTTTTTGTTGTTGTGCGAGTCCGTCAATCAGACGATAGATATCTTGTTTGGCTCCGACGTCGACACCTTTTGTCGGTTCGTCCAAGACGAGTACAGAAACATCGGTCAGTAACCATTTTCCGATGGCGACTTTTTGTTGATTCCCACCGGATAGTTGACCTACTTCCTGTTTCACGTCTGCCACTTTAATGCCCAGCTCCTTGACCCATTGCGATGCCTGATCTGCTTCTTTGCGACGATCCATCAGCCCCCAGCGGTTGACGAAATCATGAGCTGCCGCTGCTGTTAGATTTTCTGCGACAGAATCGGCAACAAGAATTCCTTCTTTTCGTCGTTCTTCTGGAACGAGACCGATTCCCGCTTGAATCGCAGCTTGTGGATTGCGAAGGCGATGGGCTTTTCCACCTATCCGAACCTCCCCTTCCTGAAACGGGCGATCACCGAACAATGCTTTGCATAATTCCGTTTTACCAGCACCGACAAGACCCGCGATACCAACGACTTCACCTGCTTGAACCGTCAAGGAGATATCGTGGACGTCCGCATTCGTAGCACTCTCGACGGTCAATACGTTCGTTCCATTTACCCGTGACGTTTTCGCAACAGACGTAAGCTGACGCCCGAGCATCTGCTCAACGACAGCTTCCTTCGTGATGTCTGTCAAAAGACATCGTGAGATGAGTTGACCGTCGCGCATGACTGAGATGGAGTCGCAAATCTCATATAGTTCCTGTAAACGATGCGAGATGAAGATGATCCCAAGCCCTCGTTCGGCTAAACGACGCACGACTGAAAAGAGATGGCTTGTTTCCGCCTGACTGAGAGGTGCCGTTGGTTCATCTAAAATCAAAAAACGGCGTTCTTGGACGAGGGCGCGAGCAATCAGTACGAGTTGCTTTTCAGCAAGCCGCAACTCCTCGACACGTGTCTTGACGGAAATATCCGCCTGTAATGTCGCTAACGCTTCCTTGGCACGCTGTATGTAACGGCGTTGGGATACGAAGCCAGTCATCGTTCCGTCCGTCAACAGATCGAGACAGATATTCTCAGCGACCGTCAAATACGGGACAAGCGCCACATCGACCTCTTGTTGGACGAGATCGATTCCAATCTGTTTCGCATCACGTGGTGACGTGATGGACAACTCCTTCCCGTCGAGACGGATCGTTCCTTCGTCCGCCGTTTCCGCTCCGGATAAGACTTTCATCAACGTCGACTTACCGGCACCATTCGCACCGACAAGCGCGTGGATTTCACCGGATTTCACTTCAAACGAGACTTGTTTTAAGGCTTGCACTCCTGGAAACGCCAGTGAAATCCCAGTCATCTTCAAGTGATGATTGGTAGACGTCATTGTTTTTTATGGACGTCACGCAACCGGTCCATCCACGGTTCATTGAATTTGTCCGATGTACTCCATCCTTTGATGATCGTATCGAGATTGTACATCGTCGTATCCTGCTTCAACGCCTTCTGCTCCACGAGTTTCGCGTCGAGATCAAAGCTATCTGGTGTCTTCTCGCCAGCGATTTTCTTAGCCAGTAATCGCATGTCCGTTTGTCCAATCAAGAATGGATCCACCGCACTCGTCGAGACCCAGTTACTGCCTTTTTCACGCATCAGGTTGATATCCTGATTCGAGACATCGATCGAGATTAGCGGGATTTCTTGACGTTTATTATCCTTGAGCGATTTGTAAGCCCCTTTTGCGACTTCGTCCCACGCTCCCCAAACCGCATCAATGCTTCCTTTCGGATATTTCGCGAGAATCGCATTCATCTTCGTTGCGATATCCCCTTGGACATCTTGGAAGTTTGTCGGTCCAACCGTCTCAAGCGTTTTGATCTTACCGTCTGCTTCGTACGTCTTATAGATTTCCTGACGACGATCGAGCGGGGCAAAACCTGGTCCGAACCAAAGTTTGATGACACGGACCGGCTTTTTGTCCGTCACCTTCGTCACTTCATCAAGCGATAGCTTCGCGAGTTGATGATCGTTTTGGAATGTTTCCGTCACACCTTTTAACGTCGTTCCTTTTTTCTTCGTGACCGTATCGAACGTCACGACCTTCAGCCCTTTGTCGACCGCTGGTTTAATCATGTCATAGGCGTAGTCTTCCTTACCATGCGAGATGATGAGCCCATCATAATCTTGCTGAATCGCTTGCGCGACCAGCTCCTTGAACTTGACGTCGTTACCTTCCGAAATGAACGTGCTGACTTTAAAGCCAAGCGCTTCGCCTTCACTTCGTGCGCCATCAAGGAATTGTTTCGTATGGTCGTCCGATGCTAGGTTGCGGATGACGGCGATCTTGACGTCCGATTGAACCCCTTTTGGTACATCCTTGACGACCTTCGTCGTCGTGGCTTCTCCATTCGCACAAGCCGCTAGTAACAGTGCCGGTGCTAGGACGGCGTAAGCTAGTTTTTTCATGACATATCTCCTTATCCGAGGGGTTGAAGCCCTGTTAATTGTTCAATCGTTTCTTCATTCGGTTGCGTGATGACACCAAGTTCGGTAATGATGCCCGTGATCAATGTGTGTGGTGTGACATCAAACGCCGGGTTGAAGACAGCGACGCCTTCCGGTGCTGTCGCGACACCTTGGACAGTCGTCACTTCCTGCGGATCACGTTCTTCGATTTCGATCGCGTCTCCGGAAACGAGCGAGAAGTCGAACGTCGAGAGCGGTGCTGCGACGTAAAACGGAATACCAAAAGCTTGCGCGAGCAATGCCAATTGGAACGTCCCGATTTTATTCGCGGTATCTCCGTTTCGTGTAATGCGGTCGGCACCGACGATGATCGCATCGATCTGTTTTTCTTTCAGCGTATGGGCGACCATGTTGTCCGTAATTAACGTGACATCGATGCCGGCACGTTGCAGCTCCCATGTCGTCAATCGTGCTCCCTGCAGTAACGGTCGCGTCTCACTCGCAAAAACGGATAATTCGATGCCGCGTTCTTTTGCGATGTAGAACGGCGCAAGTGCCGTTCCATAAGCAGCGGTCGCAATCGATCCAGCATTACAAATCGTTAGGATCCGGTCGCCTGACTGGAACAATTCCAGTGCATGAATCCCGATTTGACGTGACGTCTGCGCATCCTGGTCGTATAAGGCGACCGTCCGTTTTTCCAACCGTTCGCGAATCTCTTCTACCGACGTCCCGTCTTGAATGATTGGATTCAATTGATCGAGGACATTTCGCAAGTTGACGGCCGTCGGTCGTGTCGCGAGTAACGTCGCCGATGTCTCAAGCAAGGCTTGCTTGTAGACCGGTAGCTCTGCTTCAAAGCGGTACGCTTCTTGAACGAGCACGAATCCACCGAATAAGCTGATCGCAGGTGCGCCCCGGACACGTAGTTGTTTAATCGCCTCAACCGCTTGCGCGAGATCAGCAATGACTTCATAGTGCTCTTCTTGCGGTAGACGTGTCTGATCGAGAATCGTCAAGATACGATCTTCGTAACGGATACTTTGAACGAATGTAGTCATCGGCTGAGTTCCTCCGTTACGTCAAAGTTTCGTAAATCATCGAATGTCCGGCATTCTGTACGGCGTTTGATTAACGCCGCTCCTAGACGAAGAGCGTGACGTTTCCGCTCTAAGCGTTCCGTCGTTGAATCGATTGATTCTAAATCAGCGACCGGTGCAAGACCAATCGTCCGCCGAATCAATTCGCAACCGGCAAAGCCAAGGGCATCCTGCAAGATCGTGCTCAATACATCGTCGACGAGCCCCGATGTCCGGAATGGTTCGACGGCTTCCCGTTCCCATAAGGCACGGAACGTTGAAGCAAATGTCAGCCAGAACGTGTCGATGTCGCGAATCCGGGCATCACGAAGTGCTGAATAATCGGGGTATGCTGCAAAGAATAAGTGGGCGATGAACTGTCCGACATCGAATCCGAATGGACCATAAAAGGCGAATTCAGGGTCGATGACCTTCGTTTCCGTCACCGAGGCGAAGATGCTTCCTGTATGTAGATCGCCGTGCAGCAATGCATCTCCTTTTGTGATGAAGAGCGCTTCAAGTTTTGCGACTTCGCGTTTTAACTCATCGTCTGCCCATAAATATGCCACCTCTTCTTCAAGCCCGGCTTCAATCTCGTTCGTCTCCGCGTCATGGAACGGATCCGTGAAGATTAATTTTTCCGTGATGTCGCACAAGTCTGGATTGTAGTACGTTCGGGCGACACGTTTCTTTTCAACCGGACCAAGCGCAAAGTCCGATGTATGAAATAACGTCCGAGCGAGATAAGAACCGATATGTTCCGCAAGCAACGGATACTGTTCACCTGCGAGTAAACCGCTTCGAACGATCGTCAGATGTGAAAGATCTTCCATGACCGTATACGCCTCTTCATGACTAGCATGAAAAACACGTGGCACGAACGGTACGGCATGCCGTGCGAATTCACGGAGTGCGGATTGCTCGATCCACGCTCGTTCGAGCGATAACGGCCAGCTCTCCCCGACGACCTTCGCATATGGTAATGCTTGTTTTAAAATCAAGCGATGTTCGCCTTCTCGAATCCGAAAGACGAGGTTGAGGTTCCCGTCGCCAATCTCTTCTGCTTCGACGGCTCCATCGCCGATCAGTCCTAATGTCCGAACACGATCAATCGCGTCCTGTTCTGTGAATGCTTTATATGTCATCTCAGTTTCCCCCTATGTGATACACGAAAAAGCGCCTCTTTTCGTCATCGAAAAGAGGCGCAGAAAAGTCACTGCGTCCTCTTATCTCTCAGACGAAACGTCTGTTGGATGTAGCACCGTGCCCAGTGGTCGGTTGCTGCGGCGTCATCGGGCCAATTCCCTCTGCCAACTCGCGATAAGAGTCGTATGTAGTTGTCGTGTGTGATATTGATTTGAATCTTACGCAATCGACTTCCTCGCTGTCAAATCGAAATCAAGCAGAAACGGATATCATTTTTAAGTCATCTATAGAAAGAGTATTTTCAAAAAAATAAATTTTCTAAAAATAGTTTGACAAGTGGCGATTCTCATGTAAAAATTGCAATTAGATTTCACAATTTCATCCAATTCTTATCAAGAGCAGACGGAGGGACAAGCCCTACGATGTCGCAGCAACCGACCTTTTGGCACGGTGCTAATTCTTGCAGCTACTAAGCTGACAGATAAGAGTCCACGTTCGAATCATTCATGGTCTCTTGTCGCTGACGAGAGACCATTTTTTTGTTGAAGGAGGAAAGACATGGCTTATATCACTGCTACTTATCAATTGACTGCCCGTGATCGACTCGAGCAGCGCGCTGAACAACTCGCGCTTGGTCTGACAGTCGGTTCTTGGACGGAACTGAATCATCTCGAACAACAACAACTCGCCTCGTTCAAAGGGGAAGTCGTACATACCGAAGAGCGCGATGGCAAAGGATATATCACGATTCGTTACCCGGAACATAACGTATCGCGCGACTTTTCTGCGATTCTGACGACCGTCTTCGGGAAACTCTCACTCGACGGTGAAATCAAACTAACGGAATTGCTACTACCCGATACATTTACGTCGGACTTTCCAGGTGCGAAATTCGGGATCGAAGGGGTCCGTTCCTTGATCGGTGTCGAAGATCGCCCATTATTAATGAGCATCTTCAAAGGAGTCATCGGACGCGATTTATCGTTCCTTCGTGATCAACTCGAAGGACAACTCGCTGGTGGGATTGATCTCGTCAAAGACGATGAGATCCTATACGACAATCCGTTGACACCGACGATTGACCGGGCACGGATCGGACGTGAGGTCATCGATGCTCACTTCCAACGGACCGGTAAACGTGCGTTATATGCGATCACACTCAGCGGTCCCGTCTTTACGCTCAAGGATCAAGCCAAGCGATTGATTGATGCTGGAGCGACTGCTTTCTTGCTGAATACCTTCACATACGGACTCGATGTCTTACGTGAACTGGCAAGTGATCCGGAAATCAACGTTCCTATCTTCAATCATCCGGCATATAGCGGTGCGTTGATCGCTAGCCCGAATCACGGAGTCGCAGCCCCTGTCTTACTCGGCACATTACCGCGTGCTGCCGGAGCAGACTTGACGCTATTCCCGTCTCCTTACGGCAATGTCGCTTTACCAAAGGATGTCGCCCGTGGCATCGCGGTCGAAGCGACCCGTCTCGGTCAGACGAAATCAATCTTCCCGGTTCCTTCAGCCGGTATTCATCCTGGACTCGTCGCTCAACTCGTACGAGACTTCGGGATCGATTCCGTCATCAACGCCGGCGGCGGCGTACATGGTCATCCGCAAGGTGCTGCGGCTGGTGTCATTGCTTTCCGCCAGGCACTCGATGCGGCACTCGCAAATGAATCCCTATCGGCGGCAGCATCGCGTCATGAAGAATTACGGATCGCCCTTGACGCTTGGGGGATCAAGTCATGACCGTACGGATTCTTTGTGACTTCGACGGTACGGTGACGACGCAAGATAACATCATCGCACTCATGCAACAATTTGCGCCAGCGAGTGACTTCGAACCGTTGAAACGCGGCGTACTCGACCGAACGCTATCGATTCAGAGTGGTGTCGGGCAAATGTTCGCACTTCTGCCGTCTGACGGAAAAACAGCCTATCTTGACTTTTTGTTGGAGCGTGCAGTCATTCGCGACGGATTTTCGGAGTTACTTCAGTACAGTCGTCGTCAAGGAATCGATTTTTCGATCGTCAGCGGTGGAATGGACTTTTTCGTCGAACCGATCTTAGCGCCATTCCTTGAACAAGAACAGATTTACTGTAACGTCGCCGATTTCAGTGGTCCATTCGTCCATATCGATTGGCCAAACGCCTGCGATGCCCATTGCACGAACGGGTGCGGCTGTTGTAAAACGTCCGTTGCCCGGGCATTGCGCAAAGACGATGACGTCATCATCGTCATCGGTGACTCGGTGACGGACTTCGAACTCGCGAAACAAGCGGATCGTGTCTATGCCCGTGATTATCTGATCACGTTGTGTGAAGAGAACGATATCGCCTATACACCGTTTGAGACGTTCCACGATATCGTTCATGATTTAACGCGAGCGGAGGTGACAACATGACATTCATGCGACGGTATGAAGAGCTACGCGCCATCAAACAAGAGCTTGCGGCGCGCGATTGGTTCCCTGGTACGAGTGGCAATCTCGCCATTCGGACGTCCGGTGTCCCGGTTGAATTCCTTGTGACGGCAAGCGGAAAAGATAAACGGCAGACGACTCCTGACGACTTCGTTCATGTCGATGCGACCGGTCAATTGATTGGTGAGCAATCCGGGCGTCCTTCCGCTGAGACATTGCTCCATGTCGAAGTGTTCAATCGAACGGACGCCGGTTGTTCTCTGCATGTCCATACGATTGCGAACAATGTGATTTCGGAACTCTATGGCGATCAAGGCAGCATCACCTTTTCCGGTCAAGAAATCATCAAGGCACTCGGACACTGGGAAGAGGATGCGACGGTCACGGTACCGATCATTCCGAATCATGCGGACATTCCGACGCTTGCCGCTGCTTTTGCACCGCATGTCACAGCGGACAGTGGTGCCGTCCTGATCCGCAATCACGGAATCACGGTCTGGGCACCGACCGCCTTTGAAGCAAAGAAACACCTCGAAGCCTTCGAGTTTTTATTCAATTACACGTTGACGTTGCAATCATGCCGTCAATCCATTCATTAAAAGGAGGAATCATCTCATGGCAACAGTCTTATTCCAAGAAACAAACACACGGTATACGGATCAAACGGAAGTCGCTGACTTCCTCGCGTCACGCGGCGTTCTTTACGAACAGTGGGACGTTTCGAAACTTCCAGCGCCTCTCGTTGAGAACTTCACACTGACGGATGCAGACAAACAAACGATTCTCGATACGTTTGCTCCAGAAATCAAAGACGTATCAGAACGTCGTGGGTATCAGACAGCTGATATCATCTCACTTTCGGATACGACACCGAACCTTGATGAGTTACTCGTCAACTTCCAGAAAGAACATCACCATACGGATGATGAAGTTCGTTTCATCGTTAGCGGTCATGGCGTCTTCGCGATCAAAGACGAAGAAGTCGGCTACTATAACATCGAACTCAATCCTGGTGATTTGATTTCCGTTCCTGTTAACACACGCCACTACTTTACGCTTCAAGACGATCGTAAAGTCGTTGCTGTTCGGATCTTCGTCACGACAGACGGCTGGGTTCCGATTTATGAAAACGAGACGTCAACGGTCTCTTAAGAACGATATAAGCGCTGATTTCCTTTATGTGAAGGAAATCAGCGCTTTTCTTATCGCACAAACATATCACTACATTGACACGTAACCGATATAATGAAGGAAAAGCGATGAGGAAGTGAGCGTCATGCATATTCGTCCCGTAACGGAACACGACTTACCAGCGATTCTCGCCATCTATAACGAAGGCATTGAAGATCGGATCGCAACGCTTGAGACCGACCAAAAGGACTTATCCTTCATGACCCAGTGGTATGCGGAACGCACCGATCGATATGCCGGTTATGTCGCTGAAGATGACACAGGTGTCCTCGGCTTCATTTCCCTCGATCCGTATAATCCGCGTCCTGTCTACGCATCCGTCGGTGAGATTTCGGTTTATATCACCCGGACTCATCGTGGACAAGGGATTGGCACACGTTTGCTTGAAACGGCTGAGCAACACGCCCGTGATCATCAGATGCATAAGCTGATCCTCTTTACCTTCCCGTTCAATAAAATCGGACAAAAACTCTATATCCGCTCCGGGTTCCGGATCGTCGGAACGTTTAAGGAACAAGGACAGTTGAACGGCGAATATGTCGACGTCATGGCGATGGAGAAACGCTTACGATAGGATTCATTGAATGCCAGACAGGGAATAGTCACTCCGAGTCATTGAGAGAGGATGAACCTAATGGATATTCAACAAATTCGTAATGCAACACTCGTTGTCACGTATGCCAATCAAGTCTTACTGATTGATCCGTTCCTTGGCGAAAAAGGTAGCTTACCTCCCTTCGGTCAAACACCGAATGCCGTCGCCAATCCACTCGTCGACTTACCGGTCGATGTCAACACACTGCTTGATCCTGACGCAATCTTCGTCACGCACCTGCATGCCGATCATTTCGACGATGCTGCAAAACAACTTCTACCCAAGCATTTGCCACTCTATGCGCAGCAAGAAGAAGACGCGCAACAAATCCGAGAAGCCGGCTTCACGAACGTTTCTTCCTTCGATTCCGGTGTAACGATCGGTGATATCCAAGTCCATCGAACAGGTGGACAGCATGGTGTCGGTGAAATCGGCGAACGGATGGGACGTGTGTCTGGGCTCGTCCTCACCCATCCGGACGAACCGACACTTTATATCGCAGGTGATACGATCTGGTGTGACGAGGTCGCGCATGCGATCGAACAACATACGCCCGATATCATCGTCGTCAACAGTGGTGCCGCTCAGTTCTTGACCGGAGAGCCGATCACGATGTCACAGCGTGATCTCCTTGCCGTACACGAAGCGGCGGCGGAAGCGACGATCATCGTCTCGCACCTCGAGTCCGTCAACCACTGTCTCTTGCGACGTGATATGATTGCTGACTTTTTAACTGCTTTCCATCTCTCTGCCCATTTCCTGATTCCGGAGGATGGCGAAACGATGTCATTTTAAGAACAGTAACTTTCATTAAAAAGAAGTCCTTGTTTCGAATATCCATCGAAACAAGGACTTCTTTTTGTTATGGGATGACGAGACCTAACAAACGAGCAAAGGCAACTGCTTGCTCTTCCGTAATGACAGCACCTGGTAAAAATCGCGGATCGATCGTAATACCAGAGAGCTCCGTCTGCCGGAGGTCGAGACCTTTTAACGGCGTTTCAATCCATTGACTATCCGTAAGCCGGACCGCTTCGAGTTTCCACTGGGTCGGTTTCACTTCGAAGAACTGTGCTTCTTTCATCGTCGTTTCGCTCCAGTGTTGGTGACGGACCGTACTGCGAATGAACTGTGCGTAATCCGCAAGTCCTTCCTGAATCGTCACATGGTCCAGCGTACAATCTTCGAACTGAACACCCGTCATCCGGCATCCGACGAAGGACACGCGGTGAAAACGAGTTTCTTGGAAGTGACATCCCGTTAAGTCACATTGCTCAAAACGGATATCTTCGAACGAACCACGGTCAAAGGTGAGATTCGCGAACGAGACATTTTGAAAACACACTTGATAGGCATCGATGCGTTCTGTCAGTTCACTCGGCATCGACTCTTTCTCATAACGCGCCCCTTTTAGATACGGGTCATCGATTTCGACTTGATCGAACGTCTCTGGTTGAAGCGTTTTTGGTAATTCTGGTAAACGGATAATGGTCTCTTTCAATGAAGGTTCCCCCTTTTTTCTCTCCCTTAGTGTATCAAACTCCTTTTATATGAGGGAAAATCGTTCAAATTCCCCTTTTTTCAACAGTTTTTATTTTGAGACACTTTGAGACCATGCTATAGTCAAAGAAAATCAAAATAAGAACATATGTTCTTTTGTGTAAAGGAGTGATTCAAATGTTTCCTTCCGTCGTTTTACCACAAGATAAACGGATTTTTTGCGTCGACAGTGTGTCCTTCTACGCCAGCTGTGAATGCCAGTATCGCAATCTCCCTCCCTTGACGACACGCCTAGCGGTCGTCTCCGATTTGAAACGAAGCGGATCCGTCATTCTCGCTGCCACCCCTGCCTTAAAAGCACTAGGAATCAAGACAGCCGGTCGGCTATATGAAATCGAGCAATTGCCATACGCTGTTCGTCGCACGATTCAACTTGTCGAACCACGCATGCTCGCTTATATGAAGACGTCAATTCGTGTCCTTGATGTCCTGCACCAATTCGCCCCACCTGAAGCGATCCGCGTCTATTCGATTGACGAAAGCTTCATTGACATGACCGGAACCGATCGCCTATTTGGTTCCGACCTGCAAGCTGCCCTCAAAATTAAAGAAGCGATCCTGAAACAGACCGGCATCCACGTCCGGATCGGGATTGGTCCAAATAACGTCATCGCGAAACTGACCCTTGATTTAATCGGGAAAAAAGAAGGCATCGCGCGATGTGGATATGCCGACGTCGCACGACGTCTTCATGATTTTCCGATTCGGAAGATGTGGGGGGTCGGACACCGTATGGAACAACATCTGCAGATGATGGGGATTGAAACAATCGGTGATCTTGCCATGCGCCCTGTCGAAGAGTTGCACGAACGATTCGGTGTCATCGGTGCCGAACTATGGCACCACGCTTGGGGTCTTGACGCGTCACCGACACTTCTTGCGCCTCGTCATCTGTTCGAGAAAGCCCCTCAACGGACGATTGGACACGGTGTGACCTTAATGCAGGACTATTATCAGTTCGAACGCATTCGGAATGTGCTCAATGAACTCGTGCAGGATGTTGCCGCACGTTGTCGCTTTTCGAATCAAGTCGGCTGGACCGTTCACATCGGCGTCCGCTATTCTCGAAACGTCGTCCGAAGTGGTTTCTCCCGTCAAGTGCGGTTGCCTTATCCGACATCCGATGAACGAATCATTTTGCGTCACGTCTTACAATTATTCGAACCGAATTGGCTCGACGGAGAACCTGTTCGTTTTTTATCCGTCGCAGTGGGGCATTTGACTGCCGATCAAGGCACCTTACAGTTGTCTTTGTTCGAGGATAATGCGCGGCTCTGGAAACGACGACGGTTATTAAAAGCAATGGATGTCGTCAACCTCCGCTACGGAAAAGGAACGATTCGCCTCGCTGTCTCGTTTCTTGATACGAGTGTCGCCAAACGTCGCCTTCGTTTTGTCGGCGGTCATCCGGGAGGTGATCTTCATGACAGCGTATCGTGATCGAGGAAATTTAAAATGGATTCCTTTTCTCATGCCGGAACATTTGCAACTGTTGCGGGAATATTATGTCCAGATGCATCAGCTCGACTTGCCTGAAATTGATGAACAGTTGCAAGAATCATGGCACTTTCTGCTTCAAGAAGCTTTAATAGAAGGAAACGAACTTGAAATCACGTATTATAAGGAAAGTAGCTACGTGACGGTCGTCGGTTTCGTGGAACGACTAGAACCCGAACGTTCCGTTCTCTTTCTGCGCGGACGTGAAGTCATTGAAATTCCCTTCACACGAATCGTCCGGATCGAAAACGGGTAAGCTCTCATACAGATGGATGCTTTAAATCGTGCCCGGAAAGAAGGAATAGTCATGTTGGATTGGTTTACTTCCCTCCCCGTCGTCGTGCAAGCATTGCTTGCCGGAATGATGACGTGGGGGTTAACCGCACTTGGTGCGGCACTCGTCTTCGTCTTTACGACGATTGAAAAACGCGTCATGAACATGATGCTCGGTTTTGCTGCCGGCGTCATGATTGCTGCGTCATTTTGGTCGTTGCTTGCTCCTGCGATCGAGTTCACGGAGCAGGATGGAGGAATCGCCTGGATTCCTGCTGCCATTGGTTTTCTCGCTGGTGGATTTTTCGTCCGTCTCCTCGACTTCGTTACGCCGCATTTGCACTTATCTGCACCACTCGAGACAGCGGAAGGTCCTTCGACAGGACTCAAGAAAACGACATTGCTGTTTCTTGCGATCACGTTGCACAATATTCCCGAAGGTCTTGCGATTGGTGTCGCTTTTGGCGCCGCTGCCTTAAACATGGACGGGGCGACCGTCGCCGGTGCCTTGACGCTCGCACTCGGTATTGGGATACAAAACATGCCGGAGGGAGCTGCCCTATCGATTCCACTACGCGGTGAAGGAATGTCGCGCCGGCGCGCCTTCCATTACGGTCAATTGTCAGCAATCGTCGAACCGATTGCCGCGATGGTCGGAGCAGCCGCGGTCTTCTTCGTTCAACCGCTTCTACCGTATGCGTTATCGTTTGCTGCCGGAGCGATGATTTTCGTCGTCGTCGAAGAATTGATTCCGGAATCACAAGCAGAGAACGGATCCGATTTAGCAACGCTTGGTCTGATGGTCGGGTTTACGGTCATGATGATTCTTGACGTCGCTTTAGGATGATCCCGTTTCAAAACGAGTAGTGGACGATATCGTCTCCTGCTCGTTTTTCTGTTTGTAGATTCAGACATATTCCAGTGAAACCAATCGATTTGAAGTTTTTCTGACCTTGTGTCCTAACAGAAAGATTCCCTTTTCCTTCATGCCGTTTTAGTATGAATGAAAATGATCGGATTTCCTGATCTATCCGATGATACCTAAATCCATCTATTATCTTATCCAAACGAATTTAAATCGTACAACGCGTCTTACACATACGATCGTCTCTCAGACCTGCGCCCGATATTCCAATTAGTTCTATCTCACAAGAATAAAACATGATATGTTTTTAACTAGCACATCATATAGAAGGAGATTATCATGACAATCATTGAACTTTTAAAAGCGCTCTTACTCGGTTTCGTCGAAGGGATGACGGAATTTGCACCGGTCTCTTCCACAGGTCACATGATCATCGTCGATGACATGTGGTTGCAAACGACCGATTTTCTCGGTAAATATTCGGCGAACACCTTTAAAATCGTCATTCAGCTCGGATCGATTCTTGCAGTCGTCGTCGTCTTTTGGAAACGCCTCTTCAGCTTGATCGGTTTGTATAAGATTGAAGGCGAACATGACGCATCAGGCACACACAAGTTAAAGCTACGTCACGTCTTGATCGGTCTTCTACCAGCAGCTGTTCTCGGGTTGTTATTCGAAGATTTCATCGATGAGAACCTCTTCTCGATTGAAACGGTCATCATCGGTCTTGCTGTCGGTGCCCTCTTGATGATCGCAGCCGATAAACTCGGACCAAAGGAACCAAAAACGACATCGCTTGATCAGATTACATATCGCCAAGCAGCACTCGTCGGTCTGTTCCAATGTATTTCACTCTGGCCTGGCTTCTCCCGTTCTGGTTCAACGATTTCCGGAGGGGTCTTCCTCGGGATGAATCACCGGACGGCAGCCGACTTCACGTTCATCATGGCTGTACCGATCATGTTCGGTGCTAGTTTCCTTTCGCTCGTTAAGAACTGGGATAACATTCAACCGAACCATTTCGCATTCTATGCTGTCGGTTTCGTTGCGTCGTTCGTGTTTGCCCTCTTATCGATCCGCTTCTTCTTGAAGCTGATCAACAAGATCAAACTCGTTCCGTTCGCCATCTACCGTCTTGTCTTAGCGGCTATCTTAGCTGTCATCGTCTACATGTAAGTTCAAACCGTTAGCTATTTTAGCTGACGGTTTTTCATTTTTTTGAAACTAATTCAGTCGCTTAAGGGTATATAGGGATGAGACATAATTAAAGGAGTGAATGCCACATGGCACGCAGAAGTCGGAGTACATCAAAACTCCCATTAATCATCGGAGTCGTTATTGTTGCCGTGATTGCCTTTTTAGCAATCGGACAATACAATAGCCTCGTCAATGTAGAAGAAGATGTATCGAATAAATGGTCGCAAGTCGACAACCAAATCAAACGTCGTGCGGATTTAATTCCGAACCTCGTTGAAACCGTTAAAGGTGTCGCGGGTCAAGAAGAAAAAGTCTACGGTAAAGTCGCAGAAGCCCAAGCTGGTCTTGCGCGTGCTGCGTCAACCGAGCAACGAATTGAAGCTGACCAACAAGTCACGTCTTCGCTTCGCGGATTGATTGCCTTGCAGACGACTTATCCAGAATTAAAATCAAGCGAACGGTTCCAATCCTTGATGGACACGCTGGAAGGAACAGAAAATCGTCTCGGGATCGCCCGCAAGGATTACAATGATGCTGTAACCCTCTACAACAAAAAACGTCGGAGCTTCCCAACGGCACTTTACGCATCCGCCTTCGGATTCGAGAAAAAGCCGTATTACGAGATTTCAGACAGCGACCGGGAAAATCCGACCGTCGACTTTAACAGTGATTCGAAATGATTCGGCGGTGGACGCGACTTCTATTGAGCGCGTTCCTTGTCTTCTTCCTCTTCGTTCCAACAGCTAGTGCCGTTTCAGAACGGACGGGAGCAGCCTTCTTCATTCAGGATGATGCTCAGCTGCTCACCCCTTCGGAAGAAGCCGAACTCGCGCAACTCGGTCAGGAACTCGAACAATATACGACGGCACAAGTCGTTCTCAAGACGGTTCCCGATCTAAAGGGACAGGATTTAAGCTCTTACGCCAATGAAACGTTCCGGCGCCAAGGCATCGGTCAAGAAGGAAAAGACAATGGTGTTCTTGTCGTCGTCGCTCCGAACGAAAAGGATCGCCAATTCCGGATCGAGGTCGGTTATAAACTCGAAGGGATTTTGACAGACATCACAGCCGGACGTATTCTCGATCAGTATGCTGTTCCTTACAAGGAAAACAGTGAGTATGGAAAAGCAGCCTCCGAAACATATAAAGCGGTCGTCAGTGTCATCTCAAAGGATCAATCGCTTGAGTCACAGGATCCTCCGAAAACACAAAATGACGACGGACTTCCGCTTTGGACGAAGATTCTGATCGGTGCTGGATTAATGATCTTATTGTTCCTCGATATGAAGTTCACCGGTGGTATGTTCTTCTTTGCGATTTTGAACATCTTCTCCGCGATCATGCGTGGTGGCAGTGGAAATGGTGGCAGTCGCGGTGGTGGCGGAAGTTCCGGCGGTGGTGGTGCCGAACGGTAGAAAAGGAGTCGTTTTTTCATGAGGATCATCTTAGGGTATTACCTCCTCCTGACACTCATCGGATTTGTATCGATGTGGCAGGATAAACGTCGGGCGCGGCAACATGCTTACCGGACACCCGAAGCGACACTATTGACGATTGCTTTCCTCGGTGGTGCGCTCGGTTCTTGGATCGGTATGTACACAGTCCGGCACAAGACACGGAAAGCGAAGTTCCAATGGCTCGTTCCAATAGCCGCTATCTTGCATCTCGCTTTCTGGTTTGTTTACACTTCACAATGAAAGAATGTGACCGATAGAGAAGAGAACGTACGGAAATGTGTCCGTCGTTCCTTCTCTTTTTTGTATGAGGTCAATGATTATGAAGAACAGGTTTAATTTCTTTTTCTCTTAGGGTAAAGAATTTAACCAATTTAATAAATACATCTTTTTTTGATGTACTGAGAGGTGGACATCCCTTTATGTGGCATCCTTGCGCCGAATGTACGACATCCATCCGTTTCGTTGAAGCGGGAGCACTCCATATTCAATCACCAACGCCAGAAATCTATTCCTATCAATCGTTTGAACAGCTCGAACAGCTACTAACATCGCTCTTACGTGTAGCGGATTATCCGGTGTCGTGTCGCGCCACACAATCGCGTTATGTGACAGCACCCATCCTAGCTTCAGCACTTCTAGAACAACTGAAGCATCGATCTGCGATTGATTTCATCCAGCATGGGATCATGACGAGCCATTTACAACCGATTTATGATATCCAGCGCAACGTGCTCGTCGCGAACGAAGCCTTATTGCGAGCAGCAGATGATAATACGCCGATCTCGCCTGGTGTCTTGTTTTCGACGGCCTCGAAGATGGGACTTCATTCCCGTCTTGATCAGCGGGCGCGTGAAGAAGCCATCCGTGCGACGCATCATATCGGTGGCACAACAAAAACGTTCATCAACTTTCTCCCTTCGACGATCTATAATCCGGAGTACTGCCTGCGCCATACGTTTGAGATCGTCGAACGTTATCAAGTCGATCCGAGTCGGCTCGTCTTCGAAGTCGTCGAAACGGAAAAAATTGAAGACGTCAACCATTTGAAACACGTCTTCGAACAATATAAAAAGCAAGGCATTCAAGTAGCACTGGACGATGTCGGCGCTGGTTTCTCGACACTCGATATGTTGTCCTTGCTTCAACCGGATTATATTAAGATTGATCGTTCCTTCATCGATCACTGCGATACGAACTCAGAAAACGAAGCCTTTTTACGAAAAGCCCGTCATCTGACACGAGAAATGGGGATTCAAATCTTAGCGGAAGGAATCGAACGGCAAGAAGAACTCGATCTTTGCCGCGAACTCGGCTTCGATCTTGGTCAAGGATACCTACTCGGTCGCCCTGCTCCTTATGCTCGCTTTGCGAAAGCACAATAAAAATACGCACATGGACCGTTTGATGATTATTCGGCACATGTGCGTATTTTTATGTTAAGTCGTCGAAACGAAAACAGTCTCGTTCCGTGTAATAGCATCCACTAGTTGTTCCATTGACACGATCGGACGCAACAGACGACACAATTCCTCTTTCGATGTCCGTAAAGCAAGTGTTTCGACGACATCGAGCGATAATGCGAAGTCTGCGAGTGCCGTCGGCTGTTCTTGTGCAATAAGATAGTCACGCAACTCTGCATAATCATCATCATGTCCGAGTAACTTCTCCTGAACGAGTAGTCCGTAACCTACCTTACTCCCGTGCAAGAACGCATGCGTTTCTGGATGAGGAGATAACGCGTTATGCACTGCGTGTCCGATTGCACCACGCGTCGCCGCGTCACCAAAACCGCCGATACTTCCGGCTAACGGAATGACGGTTTCGACGAGATGTTGCATTTCAACGGGATACTCACGAAAACGCGTTTCCGTTATATTCGTCGACAAGATAAGATCCTTACAACGTTCAGCTGTTCGAAGCGCCATCTCAATGACGGGATCTTCAGCCGATGATCCGCTTAAGGCACGTGCTTCATACCACTTCGCTAGCGTATCGACGAGTCCGGCTACGAAATAATCATACGGACTTGCTGCGATAATCCGATGATCGAGTAAAAGAGCTTCAATCACGACGGGAAACGTATCAAATCGGATGTACTGTCCCTCTTCGTTATACATGACACTGAGCGGAGTCCACGGAGCACAGTTCGAGACGATCGTCGGAATGACGATGATTGGGCGTTGTAATTGAAACGCGACTTGTTTTGCCGTATCGATGACACTCCCACCTCCGAGCGCGAGAATCACATCGTATGGAGCACATACCTGTTTGAAAGCTTCCACCTGTTGATCCGTACAATGTCCTTCAAATAAAAAACGTGGTAATGCTGGTAAAGCAAAAGCGGCTGCTTCATAGGCCTGACGTCCATGAATCAGGACTGCTGAACGATCACCTATCACTTCTTCGAGTTGATCGAGTGCGTGTTGCTCATGTATGTATTGTAAAACAGCTTGTCGAATCACAGGATCGCCTCCTAATATTTGTTATCGCTCAGTATACGCAAAAGAACTCACTTCGGCAATCATTCGATTTTTACAGGAGGAGCGCGTACACTAGAAAAGAGAAGAATCTACTACAAAGGAGTCGATGAATCGATGCAACAGATTACGTTAAATAACGGCATCAGCATGCCCCAACTCGGATATGGTGTCTTTAAAGTACCGGAAGAAGAAGTATATGAAGCGGTCAGCGAAGCACTCCGCGCCGGGTATCGTTCAATCGATACGGCGATGATTTACGAGAACGAAGAAGGTGTCGGTCGCGCGCTGCGTGACTCGGGCATTCCCCGAGAAGAGATCTTTCTAACGACGAAAGTCTGGAATTCCGATCACGGCTATGAAGAGACACTTGCCGCTTTCGAGACGAGTCTGCAAAAGCTTGGTGTCGATTACGTCGATTTGTACCTGATTCATTGGCCGATGCCAAAAGAAGATCGTTATGTCGAGACATGGCGGGCGCTCGAACATCTCTATGCAGAAGGAAAGACGCGTGCCATCGGTGTTTCGAACTTCCATATTCCGCACTTGGAACGAATTTTAGCCGAAGGATCAATCGTTCCTGCCGTCAATCAGATTGAACTCCATCCGTTCCTCAGCCAAGAAGCGATCCGAGACTTTTGCCGCAAGCACGGTATCGTCGTTGAAGCTTGGAGTCCATTGATGAAAGGACGCGACGCGTTAACGCATCCGGTCATCGTCGATATTGCCGATCGTCATCAGAAAACGCCAGCTCAAGTCGTCCTCCGTTGGCACTTGCAACACGATATCGTCGCGATTCCGAAATCTGTCACGCCAAGCCGCATTCGCGAAAATCTCGATGTCTTCGACTTCAGCTTGTCAGACGCTGATATGCAAGCCATCGATCAATTGAACGCCAACGTGCGTACAGGATCAAATCCGGATCATAAATAAGACGAGACGATTCTCGTTTAATCTCCATACAAAAAGAAGGTATTTTTCGGAATTGATCCGGAAAGTACCTTCTTTGATGATGACCCTAACGCGTGATTCTAATCCATTATTTTAGCGGTCTAAATTATTTCCATGGTCTTGCTTGGCGATGTCATCCGATTGATGTTTCGATTGACGACGTTCTTCGCCGTCTTGCGTTGCATCATGTTCTTTTTCCTTGCGTTCTGTTTCCGGCCGGCGGAAATCGTCATCCCGACGCATCGCGATGTCCGGTTCCCGGTTCCCGTCGAGTTTTTTTGAATGATCGATTGCCTGCTCGTCTTGCGGCATCTTATCCGTACCGGCACGGTGCAAATCAATCTCTGCATGCTCTTCCTTCGAATCTTTATCAACATCAAGTGGATTACCGGAGCCGAGCTGTGCATTGGAGTTCGCATCTGATGACGTATGTGTCTCTTCGCCACTACCATAACGGACTTTTACATCAGGATGCGTATTGTCTGTATTTAAATGTGGATCGAACTGGATGTCCTGGACTTCAAGTAACAGAACGAAGCCCCCACCTTCGACTTCCGTTTTGCGTTGTTCGATTTCATTGTCTGATAGATCAAGTGACCCGAACAGATCATCGACTTCTTGATCGCGTCCTTTGTTCCCACGAATCCGATCAATCCAAGACGGTTTTGTCGTCGCGATTTCTGCGTCCATTTGGCTACGGACGAGTGCGATGTTCGACTTCTCCTTGACGATGACGTAGAAGTCTTCCTCCCGATGTCCTTGAATGTGCAGTTCGTCCATTTTTGAGATCAATTCTTCCTCTGAATAGAACGTTCCGATATATTGTTTCGTTTTCATGGATGTTCTCCCCTTATTAACACGATTTGTCATGCGTGACTTCTATAAGGAGTATTTCCTCTTTTGCGTTAAAATATGCCAAAAAACATGCGTTCCATTAAAACGTCATCTGTTTGACATGTAAACAATCATTCGCCGACGAGTTTCAGACCAATCGTCGCACTCAAGACGAGACCGATACAAACCAGTCGCTTCCAGTCTTTTGATTCGTTATAGAGCACCATGCTGAGAATCGCACCACCCGCTGCTCCGATTCCCGTCCATACCGCGTACGCTGTTCCCATCGGTAAACCATTCATCGCAAGTGTCAAAAATAGAAAACTGAGTCCGAATCCTGTTCCCATCAACAGTAGATTCTTCGCATTCTTATTTTGATTGAACGTATTGATCAAGACGACACCAAACATCTCAAAGATTCCGGCAATGATTAAATAAATCCAACTCATGCTGATTTCTCCTCTCCACTGACTAATTTCAGACCGATGACGCCGACGAGTAAGACAGCAATCAATGCTAATTTCATCACGGAAGCGGCTTGATCGAACAAGACGATATCCGTCACGACCGTTCCTGCTGTTCCGAGACCGACGAAAACAGCATAGACCGTTCCGACTGGTAAATGGTTACTCGCTTTAATGAGCACGGTAAAGCTAACGATGATACAGACGATCGTTGCAGCCCACTCAAGTGGTGTTGCCGCATGTTTTAATCCGATGACCCAGCCCACTTCAAAACACGCTGCGACGATGATGCCAATCCAATACTTTGCCATAGTAATTGCCTCCTGATAGGTAAATTCAAATGAAAAAGCCCGGGAGCAAGCGAGACGATTCGCTTTACTCCCGGGCTTTTATCCCTCCGTTGCATGGACAAACGTCCATGTTCCTCCCTCGGTCCAGCCGTACGGAACCCTAGAGGATACTCCCTATTCCATTCGATACAACCACCCTAGCACGCCCTTTTTCCCGTGTCAAACAGGAATCCGTTCCCCATCTGTCAAATAGAATCAAAGTGACTTCATCTGAAAGAGGAGGATGCTGCATGCGTTATAAAATCAATGATCAACTTCGGATTCGTCGTTTTACACCAGAAGATGTAGAAGCGGTTCACGCCTATGCCTCACAACCCATCGTCAGTCAATTCCAATCATGGGGACCGAATACCGAAACGGATACGAAACAATTCCTACATGATGCGCTTGAAAGTGAACTCGAGACACCAAGACGTCGTTATGTCTTTGCCGTGACGTTTCCAAGTGACGTCGTCATCGGTGCCGGTGAACTCGTCATCACAGACGTTGATAATAAAATCGCCGAAATCGGATACGTCCTCTCGCCTGATGAATGGGGGAACGGATATGCGACGTCGATCGCCTCTTTCCTTCTCCAATTCGGTTTCGAAAAACTAGAACTACACCGCATCACGGCAACGTGTGACCCACGGAACGTCGCTTCTGAACGCGTGTTGCAAAAGGTCGGCATGACGAAGGAAGGACAGCTCCGTGAGACGGTCTATCTCGAAGACCACTGGCGCGATTCCTTGATTTACGGCATGCTCGACTGGGAATGGCAAGTGGATCACGAAGAAGATAACTAACATACGACTTCAAACGGTGTGCCAAGGCATACCGTTTTTTTATGGATAATCTCCTATTTTTTTGATTTTTATCAATTTTTAACAATCGCATGCTACACTATTCATAATGATAAATTTTAAGAATTGGAGTGAACCTCTTGATGAAAAAATGGACTGCTCATGTTGCTGGACTTGCCGCAACGTTAATGTTGAGCTCGGTTTTACCCGCACCCGCTTTCGCTGAATCGCCACCTGCTCAACCGATGGCAGAAACACAAACAGTCACCGAGACGATTGGAACGGCTTATTTGAAAGAGGATGCTGCGTTGCTACAAACGGCTGATTCCACAACGGTCATTCAACAACTACCAGCAGGAACAACATTCAAGACACTCAGCACGGACGGTGACTTTACCCGTGTCAGTTGGCAAGAAGGCGCTGCTTATGTCGCAACAAACGCGTTGACGCAAACAGCACCTGTCTTTCAAAAACAAGCAACACTGACGTCGAAAGGTCCACTCTCATTAGTTGCTTCACCATTTGATTCCACCGTCGTGACGACACTTCCCGCCTATCAGCGAATCGATACATACGGCACTTTCGACACGTTCACACGTCTGAAATGGGACGAGCAATACGTCTACGTCTCTACGACACAACTCGAGCAACTTCCGAAATTAGTTGGAACGCGTTATGCCAAACGAGCGACTTCTCTTTTCGTTGAACCGAAGACGACGAGCGCGAAGTCAGCTGTCACTCAAAATCAAGCATTCGAAACGTTCGGTACGATCGGTACTTTTACACGTGTTGCGACTAAGACGGGTTACGCCTTCGTATTGACGGCTGATTTAGCTGATGCGCAGGTCGAAAATTATCCGGAAACAGGACTGCGTTATGCCAAACGAACGACTTCTCTTTTCGTTGAACCGAAGACGACGAGCGCGAAGACAGCTGTCACTCAAAATCAAGCATTCGAAACGTTCGGTACGATCGGTACTTTTACGCGTGTTGCGACTAAGACGGGTTACGCCTTCGTATTGACGGCTGATTTAGCTGATGCGCAGGTCGTGAACCATTCGGAAACCGGGCTACGTTACGTCCAACAGCAGACGACGGTCTATGCTACTGCGACTACAAAAGGAAAAGTCGTACAATCGATTCCTGTGAATACTTCTCTTCAGACGTACGGCATCGAGGGGTCATTTACACGAATCAAACGAAACGACGAGTATGCCTATGTGTTGACGGCACATCTCGGTACGTTGAAATACTATCCGAAGACTGCACGCCTCTATGTTCAGCGCGCTACGCCAATCTATTCGGACGCCAAATCTTCAAGTCCTGTCTTGAAGCAACACCAAACGAATACGCTGCTGACGGTGTATGGCACAAGCGGTACCTATAGCCGGATCATCTTCCGTGGAGTTCATGCTTACGTCAAGACAGCTGATCTCGGTACTGGAAAAGTCTATGCATCAACCGGGACACGATACGCGAAACGCAACTTGTCCGTCTACACATCTGCTTCGACGAAGAGCAAAATTATGTATTCCGTCAAACGAGCTGACAAACTAACGGTTTACGGCACAAGCGGTAGTTACACACGCTTGAAAAAAGGATCGGTCTACGGCTACGTCAAGACGACGGATCTCGTGACGAAAAAGCCGGATCTGTATGACGTCACTGGTCAACGCTATGTGACGGAAGACGATGTCGTCATTCGTTCGCAGGCAAAACTTTCGAGCAAAAAAATCGGCACACTCAAAAAGGGACCTCGATTTCGATCTACGGAAAAAGCGGTTATTATACACGCGTCAAATATAAAAATGCCTTTGGTTTCGTCGATTCGAGTCGTATCGGACTGAACAAGCCGACGGCAAAAGCAAAAAAAGGAACGACATTTTATGTCCACCTGGACCAGACGCCACTCTTCTCTGCCGACGTTGCTTACAGTCGCCCAGCTGCCTATTTGAAGAAAGGAACAAAACTGATTGGTCTGAAATCGATTGATGATGACTTTTGGCAAGTTCGCCTGGCAAATGGTCAAACCGGTTATGTCCTCAACCCTTATATCAGCACGAGCAAACCCGATATGGGACTGACACAAAAAGCGATCGACCGGGCGAAAATCTATACGGTCAAACAGACGACGTCGTTCTTTGCGAGTCCGACAAGTCCAAAAGGCAACGGACTCGTTGAACAAGGCAAACGGGTTTATCCGCGTCATCGAGTCGGAAACTTCTATGTCATCCAGTCAGGCTGGACACCTGTTTATCTTCCTGTATCCGCTGTGACGATCACGTCCGATAAACGGGTCGTCAAAAAGAACAATACGCGTGGTGAAAAGCTGATCCAAGCAGCAGTCCAACATATCGGCACACCATACACATGGGGTTCGCAAGATGCCGTGAATGGTGGTTTTGACTGTTCCGGTTTGATTCACTACGCGACGAACAAGGCTGGAAAATACGGTGGTCGGACGAACGTTCGTGGCTACTGGTACGGTGCTTTCTTTACGAATCGCCGGACGAGTATCTCGAGTGGTAAACGCTCGGATATCGTCTTCTTCCAGAACACCTACACGGATGGTCCATCGCATATCGGAATCATGCTCGATAGCGAACACTTCATCCATGCGGGCGGTTCACAGCTCCAAATCAATTCGATTTATGAACCGCGTTGGCAAGAGCATTTCCTCGGATTTAAATCGATGTAAGACAAAAAAAGACGAAGCCGTCGAATTCGACGGCTTCGTCTCTTCTTATCGCAACACGTCAGAATGTCATCTCGACGTATTTCGTTACTTGTCGATCCATCAAGTATAACTCGATCTGTTCACGGTATGCTTTATAATGATCGGATGCGATATGCGCTTCAAGCGCCTCTTCGTCCCGATACACTTCATACAGCATGAATTGATGCTCATCCTCGATCGATTGGTGCAAGGAATAACGTAAGCATCCTTCTTCTTTTTGTGAGGCATGATAGACCGTTTGTAGAATCGGGAAAACTTGATCCGCGAGTCCTGCTTTGATTGTAAGTACAGCGTTGACGACGATTTCTCCCATGTTTCATTATCCCCTTTCGTGATTACCTGTATCTGTACCCATTTTCACGAAAAGACACACGTCAAAGGAGCTTGAAGATGCAAACTCAACTTTTTGAAGCACTTGAACAATTTGAACCCACGATGATCGCGTTACGTCGTGATTTCCACCGGCATCCGGAACTGTCCTTCCAAGAAGTCCGCACACCAGAACAGATTGCTGCCTTTTACACAGAACGAGGCATTCCTCATCAAACAGCCGTTGGAGGTCGTGGGGTCGTCGCGACGATTGAAGGTAAACAACCTGGTCCGACGATTGCTGTCCGCGCAGATTTTGACGCATTACCACTTCAGGAAGAGACAACGCTTGCTTTCCGGTCGATCCATCCTGGTATCATGCATGCTTGCGGGCATGATGGTCACACGGCAATGGTGATGGCCCTGGCTGCTACGCTCTATCCGTTGCGTGATCAATTGCAAGGAACGATTCGAATCATTCACCAGCATGGTGAAGAGGTCTTTCCCGGTGGAGCGATTCAAATGATTGAAGCCGGTGTCCTCGAAGGTGTCGATGCGATTTTTGCGACACATCTCGAAAATGATTTACCGGTTGGTACGATTGGGTTTCGGGAAGGACATACATTATGTGCGATCGACGAATTCGAAATCATCGTCCACGGTCAAGGCGGGCATGCCCAAGCACCACATAAAACAAAAGATGCGCTCGTCGCTGGAGCGCAGCTCGTCTGCAACTTACAGCATCTCGTCAGTCGACGGATCGATCCGTTTGAGCCTGCTGTTCTTGCAATTGGTTCTTTCCATGCGGGAACGGCTCCGAACATCGTCACGGGTGAAGCACGCATCGTCGGTGAAATTCGGACGTTCAATGAGACATTGCGGCATCAGCTCCGGCAAGAAGTCGATCTTGTCGCCAAAACGACATGTGCCGGCATCGGTGCTACCTATTCAATCGACTTCACGACTGGTTATCCAGCACTCTGGAATCATCCGGACGAGACAAAACTTGTTCAGGAAGCCGCTTCTTTCTTACCGGAAGCATCCGTCCGGGCACTCACACCAATGATGGCTGCGGATGACTTCGCGCATTATCTAACACATGTCCCGGGAAGTTATTTCTTTACTGGCTCCGGATATACGGACGGTCGCGTCAACTATCCACAGCATCATCCGCAGTACGAAATCAACGAACAGGCGTTGTTGATTGGTGCGAAGACACTCGGAGCGACGGTTTTACGTGCCTTGAAACCTAAGGATTGACTTTATTTCTGTGTGAATGGTATCATCACAACAATGATAACGAATGACATCAACTTCATATACCCTTATCAAGAGTGGACCGAGAGATCTGGATCGATGACGTCCCAGCAACCTGCGCATAGCAAGGTGCTACGACCAGCAAAGCGAAAGCTTTGGTTGATAAAAAGCGGCGACTCCTTTTGCAACCAAGCGAAGGAGTCGTTTTCGTTTTCTCGCTGTCAGACATACAATGGGGATTTCCCACGGAGAGGAAGAGACAGATGGAAAAAGCAACATTTGCAGGTGGATGTTTTTGGTGCATGGTGACACCGTTTGAAGAATTACCAGGAATCGAGGGAATCGTATCAGGTTACATGGGCGGACACGTCGACAATCCGACATACGAGCAAGTCAAGACAGGAACGACGGGACATCTCGAAGTCGTCCAAATCACGTTTGACCCGAGCCTGTTCCCGTACGAGCGTCTGCTCGAACTCTACTGGCCACAAACGGATCCAACGGATGCAGAAGGTCAATTCCAAGATCGCGGCACGCAGTACGCACCAGCAATCTTCTATCATACGGATGCGCAGCACGAAGCAGCGATCGCTTCCCGTGACGCTCTTGCTGCAAGCAATCGTTTCAAACAACCGATCGTGACGCGGATCGATGCCGCTTCTGAATTTTATCCGGCGGAAGAGTACCATCAAGACTTCCATAAGAAAAATCCAGAACATTATAAAAAAGATCGTGCTGCCTCTGGTCGCGATGCTTTCATCGAGCAGGAATGGAAAGATACGACGACGGTTTAATTCAAAAAATGCATATAAAAAACAGGTCAGCAAACATTTGTTTGCTGACCTGTTTCATTGTTATGAAAAAATAAGTCATGAAACACGTTCTACTTGATCCGCCGCCTTCTCTTCCGGCGCGACGACTTGATACCGCTTCAAAACGAAGATCCCACATACCATGACGGCGAGACCGACGAGCTGACCGAACGATAAATCAATTTGTGGTAAACCGAACCAGCCGAACGTATCAACAGCAAGAGCAAAGCTTAACTGCGAAATCAGAACGACAGAGATGGCGACGGACGGACCAAGCAACTGAATCCCACGCATGACACAAAAAACGACGCCGACACCGACAAGTCCACCAAACCAATAGAGTGGCGATACGTTTTGAATCTGTCCGATTGTTCCACCACGAAACAGAACATACGTGACACTTGCTCCGACGAAACCGACAAAGAAGACCAGCGTCGTCGTCGCCCAAGCTCCAAACGCGTCACTCATCCGAGCATTCAATACCGTCTGTAAACTGATTAACATCCCTGCCAACACGGCACACACGATGCCTATTACCATGTTCGTTCCTCCCTACTCATAGCTGTTGCCGTTCGCCTTCTCGCGAATCCGCTCCAGATCGACGATGATGATTTTCCCGCGTCGTCGAACGAGAATCTCTTCTTCACATAATTTCGTGATGATCCGATTGAGATGGCGATAACTCGTTCCAAGCCAGTCGGCGACGTCATGTAAGTTCGACGTCCGCATCTCCTGATAAAATAAACTGTCACTGGCTTCAGAAGCGATCGACAACAAATACCCTGCAAATCGCTCTTCAACTGTATACAACACATGGTGCGACGCTGATTTCGAGTCGGCATACCACTTCGCTGTGATCGTGCGTAATAAGAATTGCAGAAAGACGTTCGTTGTATTGTGCTCGCGTAAAATCGCATACGGTACGCTCAACACCTCGACATCGGTCACTGCTTCGACCGTATTCAGCACTTCCCGTTCATTGATGAACTCAGCGTCACCGATCACTGTCAGTGGTGTCTTGAATCGTAGAATCCGTTGTTTCCCTTCTGACGAGGCAGCAGATATCTTGACCTTGCCTGCGACGATGAAGTACATCCGGTCGATCGCTGCCCCTGTCGTACAGAGGAGTTCCCCTTTTTGGAAGGTTTCTTGACGCAACCAAGCGCGCGTCTCTTCCGTCAAAATCGTATCGAGTCCATACTGTTGAATGACGGTTTCCATGTTCATTCCCTCCCTTTAGGCAAGTGAGAAAATCGCAACTCCTGCAAGCATGAGACCCACACCAACCCACTGACCACGATTTCCTTGTTTTTTTAAGACACCGAACCATCCCTTTAAATCAATCACAAACGCACATAAAATCTGTGCGACGAGTAATAAACACATTGCCCATGTCATCCCGAGTTTTTGGATTGCTGTCAGTTCCGTTACGACGACTAGCACGCCAATCAAACCGCCACTCGCATAAATCCATGGTAACTGACGGAAGCCACCGATTTTCCGATCTCGTACGAAACTGTAAATGACTAAACAACCCATCAGACCCACAAAGTGGACGATCAATACGGACAACCACGGTCCGACGCCTGTCGCAAGGCGCGCATTGAATATGCCTTGCAGGGCGATGAACAGACCGCTCATCAAAGCAAACACGACTCCTTGCACGTCATCTCCTCCTTTAATCTCTACACTAGAGTAGACCTTACTCGTGCCCTACTTGAAAAGGACAAATGTCCCATTTTCAAAAAAACATGAAAAAACCCGCTGTCCACAAGTGGCATCACGGGTCCCTCACTATATGCTCATGTCGTAAAACGAGTCGTCGTTTGTTTCAGCTGTTCCTCTGCTTCCGCCATCATGCGCGTAAACAACTCCGCAACAGTCGGCACGTCATGAATCAATCCCGCAACCAGTCCAGCGTTGACATATCCGTTCTCCTCATCGCCCTCAAGAGCGCCTGTAATATGATACGACTCATTCGTCTGATCGAGAAAAGCAGCAGGTGTCTCTACTGTGAGTCGTTCGACGTAAGGACCATCAAGGACACGTCGGACGAATCCGACGGAACGTCCGATGATGCGTGTATCGGTATCGGTCGCATCCATTAAGTGCGCCTTGTATGCCGAATGAACCTTCGCCTCTTCCGTCGCAATCAACCGTGTTCCGAGCTGTGCGCCAGCCGCACCAAGCAACAGGACAGCTGCTAGTCCACGACCGTCACCAATCCCACCTGCTGCCAGGACCGGAATGTTGACCCGATCGACGAGTTGCGGAATCAAGGTCAGCGTCGTCAGCTCGAGCGGTGAATTGATGCCTGCTGCTTCAACTCCCTCCGCTACGAGTACATCAGCACCTGCCTGTTCTGCCTTTAACGCCTGTTTGACCGAGGCGACAACCGCGATCGTTTTGATGCCAGCAGCTTGAAGTCGCGCTATGTACGGTGCCGGGTTTCCGGCCGACAAGGAGACGACCGGAATCTTTTCTGCAATCGCGAGATCAATCAGTGCTTCCGTATAAGGAGACACCCGAATCGCGATGTTCAAAGCAAATGGTTGATCCGTCAGCATTCGTGTCTCGTGAATCCGCGACGCCACTTCATCAACCGACAATGTCCCGCACCCGAGCGTACCGAGTCCTCCTGCATTCGACACCGCTGCCGTAAGCGCCGCATGACTAATGTTACCCATTCCTCCTTGAATCAAAGGATATCGAATTTTAAAGAGCTCACAAATCAGAAACATGTCTTTCCTCCGTTCTCGCCTTCACTCACATGCTATACTGACATGGAATGAATAGTAGTTCATCTTATTATAGAAACGAGGTCATTCTGTTATGAAGATTCCGTATCAATCGATTCATCCGAACGTTGCCTCCGATGTATTCCTCGCTCCTGGTGCTTATCTGATCGGAGACGTCACGATCGGTTCCGAGTCTACCGTCTGGTTCAACGCTGTCTTACGCGGTGACGAAGGACCGATTACAATTGGGAAACGCTGCAGTATTCAGGACAACGCGACGATCCATCTCTATGAAGGGGCACCCGTCGTCATTGAAGATGAAGTGACGGTCGGACATAACGCGATTTTACACGGTTGCAAAATCGGACGTCGTTCGATCGTCGGAATGGGTGCGACCGTTCTTGATCATGCAGACATCGGTGAAGAATGCATCATCGGGGCGAATACGCTAATTCCATCGGGAAAAGTTTTCCCACCCCGTTCGCTGATCATCGGCTCTCCCGGTAAAGTCGTGCGTGAACTAACAGAAGCGGATCTCGCGATGATTCAGGAGTCGATTGATTCTTACGTCGATAAAGGATATGCCTTCCGGAACATTCTCGCAGAATCAGCTGAACAGAATACATCTGAATGACACGAATGCGGGGCGGATCAACTGATCCGTCCCGCTCTTTTCATTCGAATAAATGCTCACCTCTCTGCAAACAGCGGATGTTCCGCTGCGTCGTACGAGGCACTGCGTTGGGATACATCATGCGTCTCTTCAAAGATCGATTCGAAGAATCGACTCGCTGGTTGTGCGAGCAATCGGTAATATTGTTCGAACAAGAGCGCCGCGTGATGTCCGCTCCAAGCATCTGGTAACAGTTCTTGCGGTAATCCGGGATCCGTGAATAGAAACTTCCGGTATTCATGTACGAGCATCGTCCGTTCGACGAAACACTGTTCATCCGTCATTTCTCCGAGTTGGAGCTGACTCTGATGGACGATGTATTGCCGGCTGTAATCCGTGATGAACGTCTCGTAACGCTCTTGCAATTCCTCCAGCGGAAACGCACGCTCGACGAGGGATTGATCCTGCTTCGGACCGTGGTATTCACCGACGAAGAAATCGACATACTCTTCGATCTCGTACGCTTCGATCAATCGTTCCGCCTCTTTTTCAAGCGGGTTCGGTGAAATCCAAACCCCGTTCGATAAGTTGCCAAACCCACTCCACGTCAGTTCTTTGCGCAGCTCATCACGAATCTGGCGTTTATCCTCCGGAATCGTGTACATCAGCGTCCGCCACTTCCCGTCCCAGTCGTGCGGTGTTGATCTGTAGATCCGGCGTGCGGCCTCCTCCATCCGTTCCACCCCACGTGGTGTTAATGAATAGAAGCTTTTATTTCCTTGTTTCTCGGAGACGAGCCAGCCTTGTTTAACCATCCGGGATACCGCGACCCGAACGGCCTGCTCGTTATGTCCGAACTCTTTGACGAGTCGAATTAAACTACCGACCCAAATTTGATTGCCGTAATGGCGGATATAATCGCCGTAAATCGTAAAGATCATCGATTGGGTGTTCGCACTCATGGTATTCACTCTCTCTTCAGTCGTTCATAGTGTGTATCGTTAGTATACGGGTTATTTCAAACGTCGACCATCCTCATCTTCCTTCAAAGCGCGGTGCTCGTTTTTCAGCGAAGGCTTGTAGCGCTTCCTGACGATCAGCCGTCGGAATGACGACTTCATAAGCTTCTGTTTCGAGCTGTAGTCCTTCTTCGAGTGAGACATCCCGCCCTTGATCAATCGCTCGCTTCGCTTGGCGCAAGGCAATCGGACCATTCTGTAACATTTGATGGGCAAACTCAAGACACGTCGTCATCAACGCTTCCCGGGCAACAACGGCTGTCGCGAGTCCGTACCGTTCTGCTGTCATCGCATCGATTTTTTTAGCCGTGAAGATCAATTCCTTTGCCCGCGTCTCCCCAATCAGTCGTGGCAATCGTTGTGTTCCACCGGCTCCCGGAATGATCCCGAAGCTGGTCTCCGTCAAGCCGACGAGTGCATCCTCGACGAGAAAACGGAAATCACAGGCAAGGATCCACTCGAACCCACCGCCGAGCGCGTGACCGTTGACGGCTGCGATCGTTGGTTGCGGCAATTGTGCGATCGACGTGAAGACGTTGCGGATCGCAAGGACATTGCGCCGGACTTCTTCTTCGTTTAACTGCGCGCGTTCTTTTAAATCGGCACCCGCACTAAATGCTTTCCCCGTTCCCGTAAACAGGACGACCCGCGCTTCCGGGTCGACCGATAACGCATCGACCTGTTCTTGCAAAGCGACAAGCGTCGGATAATCGAGACAGTTCAAACGTTCCGGACGATCAATCCGGACGATCGCAATATAGCCTTCTCGTTCTAAGTGAATCATACGAGTCCCTCCCGATCGACGACGAGTGCGATCCCTTGTCCGACTCCAACACACATCGTCGCGAGACCATAGATCCGGTTCGTCCGGCGCATCTCATGCAATAATGTCGTCAAAATCCGCGCCCCACTTGCACCGAGTGGATGACCGAAGGCGATCGCACCGCCGTTGACATTGACTTTTTCGCTTGGTAAACCAAGTGCTTCGATACAGGCAAGACTTTGAGCCGCAAACGCTTCGTTCAACTCGATTTGATCGAGCTGTTCGACCGTCAACCCTGCCCGTCGGAGGACTTTTTTCGTCGCGTCGATCGGTCCGATTCCCATGATGGCCGGTTCGACCCCTGCCGTCGCACTCGCCCGGTAATACCCGAGCGGCGTCAAACCGAGTTCGTTTGCTTTTTCTTCACTCATCAATAACAACGCCGACGCACCGTCGTTGACACCAGATGCATTCCCCGCCGTCACGGTACCACTTGGGAATAACGGACGAAGTGTCGCCAGTTTCTCACGTGTCGTCTCAGGACGAGGATGTTCATCGCGGTCGAAGACGCTGACGTTACCTTTCCGGTCTGTTTGTGTGACCGCAACCAATTCGTCCGTGAAGCGCTCTGCCTCGATCGCTCGTTTTGCGCGTTGTTGGCTTTCGAACGCAAAGTCGTCCTGCGCTTCGCGCGAGATTCCGTACTGACGGGCGACGTTCTCGGCTGTCTCCGGCATCGAATCCGTTCCGTATTGATCTGCTAAACGATCATTGACGAAGCGCCAACCAATCGTCGTATCGTACATCGTCTGGTTGCCACGTGGATTGGCTTGATCCGGCTTCGCGAGAACGAACGGTGCACGCGTCATACTTTCCGTTCCACCAGCGATATAGATATCACCTTCACCTAAGGCAATCCCACGTGCCGCCACGATGACGGCGTCGAGCCCTGATCCACATAAGCGATTGATCGTCGTACCGGCGACTTCGACCGGTAGACCCGCTAGTAGTCCCGACATCCGGGCGACGTTGCGATTGTCTTCTCCCGCCTGATTCGCATTACCGAAAATGACTTCCTCGATCGTCTTCGGATCGACTTGTGGATTACGCTCAAGTAACGCTTCGATGACGCGTGCTCCTAAATCATCCGGACGAACCTGACGCAAGGCGCCGTTATAGCGACCGATCGGTGTCCGAACGGCATCGATGATGGCGACCCGTTTCATGATGTCACCTCGCGATTCGTATAATCATAGACACCACGACCTGTCTTACGACCGAGTCGACCCGCTTTGACATACTGTTCGAGTAGTGGTGCTGGACGGTATTTTTCGCCGAGCTTCTCATGCAGATACTTTAAGTTGTGGAGCCGAGTATCAAGTCCGACCAAGTCCCCGAGTTCGAATGGTCCCATCGGGTAGTTTAAGCCGAGTTTGATCGCTTTATCGATCTCTTCTGGTGTCCCGAGTCCTTCTTGTAACATGTAGAACGCTTCGTTTCCGACGAGCGCACTGATCCGCGAAGTCACGAACCCCGGAAACTCACGGATGACGACCGTTTCCTTCTGCATCTGACGCGCCACCTGTTCAAGAGCTGCGACCGTCTCATCCGATGTCTCAAGACCACGAACGAGCTCGATCAGTGGCATCAGATGGACCGGATTGAAGAAATGCATCGCCATGACCCGATCCGCTCGATTCGTAAAGGAGGCAATTTCCGTTGGACTCATCGTCGATGTGTTCGTCGCAAAATAACAGTCCGGACGTGCGTTTGCTTCTAACGTTTCAAAGACTTGCTGTTTGATGCTGAGTTGTTCCGGTACTGCTTCAATGACGAGATCCGCTTGTTGTGCCGCCTCAGCTAGGTCGGTCGACAGACTCAGCCGATCGAACAGTCCCTCGACCTCACTTGCGGACATCTTCCCTCGCGTGATTCCTTTCTCTGCGATGCGTTCGAGTTCTCGATAGGCACTTTCGACATAAGCTTCTTTTATATCAACGAGTGTCACCTGAAATCCGCGGTGTGCGGCAACATAAGCGATGCCACGTCCCATGACGCCGGATCCGACGACGACGATTTGTTCTACCATCTGAATTCCCCCTTATCCCCTGTGCTGTTAAAAAAGGCTGGACTTCCCGACGGAACTCCAGCCTTCCCTCTTGCTTATAGTCCGAACGGATTGAGTGGACGACTGCCGTAATACGACAAGATACTTTTTGTTTCCGTGTACAGATCAAGTGTTTCGATACAGAGTTCTCGACCGAAGCCTGATTGTTTATAGCCACCAAACGGTGTACCCGGGAAAGCAGAGAACGGACAGTTGACCATGACGATGCCGGCTTTGATTTGATTGGCGACACGTGTCGCTTTCGCGCCATCTTTCGTCCAAACAGCTGAGCCGAGTCCAAATGATGTATCGTTTGCTAGACGAATCGCTTCTTTTTCATCTTTGAACGGCATGACGACGACGACCGGTCCGAATATTTCTTCATTGACCGCTTTCATCTCGTGCGTGACGTCCGTGATGATCGTCGGTGCGTACCAGAAGCCTTTTTCGTATCCTTCTGGTGCTGCCGCGTGACCACCTGTGACGATTGTTGCCCCGTCCGCTTTCGCTGACTGGACGTATCCATCGATGACGTCGACTTGTTGTTGGTCGATGATCGCTCCGACGTGTGTTCCTTTGTCGAACGGGTTACCGAGGACGAGTTGTTTTGTTTTTGCGACGAATTGTTCCATGAACGCTTCGTAGATCTCCTCGTGGACGTAAAGACGCGAACGCGCTTCACACGATTGACCGCTGTTATAGAAGATGCCGAACAACGAACCATCAACGGCTGCCGTCACGTCCGCATCTTCAAAGACGATGTTCGGTGATTTCCCACCGAGTTCGAGTGTGACCCGTTTTAGCGTCTCAGACGCACGTCCCATGATGTCTTTACCGACTGGCGTCGAACCCGTGAAGGCGACTTTATCGACGTGAGGATGCTCGACAAGATGGTTGCCGATTTCGCGTCCGGATCCCGGGATGACGTTGACGACACCTGCTGGTACGCCAGCTTCTAGACAAATCTCACCGAGAATGATCGCTGTCAATGGTGTCAATGTCGCTGGTTTGACGACGACCGAGCAACCGACAGCTATTGCTGGTGCGACTTTCCAAGCTGCCATCATTAACGGATAGTTCCACGGAATGATTTGTGCACAGACACCGACCGCTTCTTTTTCCGTATAGTTATGGAATTGTCCCGGTACGTTATTGACGACACCACGGTGACCGACGATTGCACCCGCATAGAACTCGAAGTCTTCGATCGCTTGCGTGACTTGTCCTTGCGCCGCTGCCAGTGATTTCCCTGTATCAAGAATCTCCAGTTCGACGATTTCGTTGAAGCGGGAACGCATGATGCTCGCAATCTTATTCAAGATTTGTGCCCGACGGCCGACCGGCCACATCTTCCACTTTCCGTGATCAAACGCATCACGTGCCGCTTGAACAGCACGATCGGCGTCTTCCTTCGACGCTTTTGCGACTTCCGCGATCACTTCGCCCGTTGCCGGATTGTATGTTTTGAACGTCTCGCCTGTTGCACCCTCGACTTGTTCGCCGTTGATGAGCAAGTGATAGACGGACCGTTTCATTTCAAGTGTTTTTTCATGTACTGTCGACATTGTATTCACTCCTGTTCCTGTTGATTGAAAATCGGTGATCGTTTTTCGAGAAATGCTTGCATGCCTTCTGTTTGATCGGCTGTCGCGAACAAGAGATAGAAGTTACGGCGTTCGTGCTCCATCCCATCCTGTAACGATAAATCGACGGCTTTGTTTGCCGCGTCCTTAATCAACCGCAACGCCATGCTCGGTTGATTCGATAACCGCTCTGCCATCGCCAGCACCGTCGCTTCGACATCAGCCGTCACCCGGTTGATGATACCGAGTCGTTCCGCTTCCTCTGCCTTCATCCGGTCGCCGGTGAAGAGCCACTCGAGCGCCCGCGTTCGACCGATGCATTTCGTCAAGCGCTGTGTCCCGCCTGCTCCCGGCATGACGCCGAGTCCGACTTCCGGGAATCCGAACTGTGTCTCAGGATCGGCGTAGATTAAATCACAAGCGAGTGCCAGTTCAAAACCGCCGCCAAGGACGAACCCGTGGACACCTGCGATGATTGGCTTTTTGATTCGGCTGATCCGGTCCCAGTCCGCGAACGGATCGAGGAGTTCCATCGAGATCGGTGTCGCCTCGAGCATCTCCTCGATATCGGCGCCTGCTGAGAACGATTTTCCGTTTCCGGTCAAGACGATGACCGTCACCCGTTCGTCTCGGTCGAACGTCTCCATCGCCTCGACGATTTCCCGGACCATCGTTCGGTTCAGCGCATTGTATCGTGCCGTTCGGTCGAGTCGAATCCGACCGATCCGATCGACCATTTCCGTCTTAACGTACTGTTGTGTCGGCATGGACATCTTCACCAATCATCAATGTGACGAGATCCCCCGCAAAGCTCATCAAGTCTTTCCCGGACGCTTTTCCTTCGAGCGAACGCATACCTGCTTGCATCGCTTCCTGACTTTCATAGACCATCTCGCACATCAAGTAATACTCTCCGTCTCCGCCCATTGGTGAGCCGACGATTTTCGTGACATTCATTTCTTGCAGTCCTGGAATTTTTGCTGTCAATGGACCATGGACCTCAAAGTAATGCTGATCGAATGCTTCCTTGTTTTCCGGATGTTTGTAAAGTGCGATTAATTTTGCCATATTGATTACCTTCCTTCACATGAGAGTAGAGACGGGTTTCATCGCCTCGAATGGATTTTTACACGATTTACAGTAGAGAATACTTCGACAAGCGGTCGGTCCGAATAAGTTTTCCATCGTCACGTACGTCGATCCACAGTACGGACAGTCAATCTCCCACTTCCCTTGCTCGAACCGAGGGGGAGCGATCCCGAATTCCTTCAATCCTTGCATGCCTTGTTCCGTGATCCGGTCCGATGTCCACGGTGGATCAAATCGGAACTGGACGTCGACCTGTTCGACATTCGGAATCACCTGCAAGGCGGATTCGGTGTTTTTTTAATGATTTCAAGCGCCGGGCAACCGAGGAACGTCGGGAGAAGCGTGACGCGCACCAGGTAACCATGCTCCGTCGCTTCCGCGTCCATCGTCTCGACCATGCCAAGATCTAAAATACTGACGCTATCAATTTCCGGATCCTTCACCCCGTTCAGGGCTTCCCGGATTGCATCCTGGAGTGTCGTCGTCATGCTTCCCTCTCCTTTCACCACGTCGCCGTCTGATCGATCAAGTAGACTTCTCCGAGTGTCGCAAGCGCGTCGTTCAAATCTTCTGTATGATCGCCGTCCCGCCCGTTACGCGTCATCTGCATTTCCGGAAGAGTCACGTTCAATTCGACGAGCAACGGTGTGATCGTCTGATACCAACGATCGAGTAAAATGCCTTGCCCTTCGATCAACCGCATCTCTTCGATCAATTGACCGTGTTCGCCATAATCGAACATGTCACCGAAGTCATAGAGGACTTTTTCTAGGGCTGCATCCATCTTCTGCCGCGCCGTCTCCGTCGATTGATAAAGCTGGGTAAACCACGTTTGCCAGTGCAGCAAATGATAGTACAACTCCATGTTGATCTTGATGGCAGCCGTAGCGAGTGGCTCGTAACTGCTCGACTTCAAAGCATCAATCCGGATCTTTTTCGCGACCGTGTAGCAATAGTTCCGTACGACGGCGAATGCCCAGTCATATTCAGGCTTCTCCATGTAGTAGCCAGGTCCGTTGACACGTTCGACGAGGATCGAATTCTTCCGTTCATGCGCCAGTCGGACATGAGCTAATGCATCAGCATTTCCTTCGCCGAGTTCTTCGAGGAGTTGGTAATACATCGCCGCGTGTCCCATCGAATCTTGCGCAATCGAAGACGAAGCGACGTCCTCTTCGATATGCGGTGCGAGTCCGAGCCATTCCGAACCACGATACGCGTAAAGGAAATCATCATCCGCGAGTTGATAGAGTAAGGAGGCGAGTGCCGTCCGTTCTTGTTCCGTCATTTGGAATCGCCTCCTTGCCAAGACATGATCTCTTTTTCATCGAGCATCTGTTGCTCGTAATGACGCCATTTTTTCTTCAAGTAGCCGTACCCTTTCGTCGTCCGGTAGTCCTTATTATCAAGGCGTTGTAACATCTGCTTCTCATCGGGTGATAAACCACGGATATCTTCGCGTTTGACGACCCAGATGTCGACGACCGGTTCCCGGCGCATGAAGTTTTCTTGCGCCATCAACAGTGCCATCTCCTTGTTCGGAGCGAGCAAGCTGAATTGATGGGTAAACGCCGCGTTCGGCGTCCGTTTGCTAAAGACTTCGAATTCGTGATAAAACGTCTCGTTCATCGTGCTTTCCCCTCTCATGCCTTCGTTTCAGCGAGTGCATCCCGTACCCAGGCGTTATTTTCATAAGATGTCCGGCGCAGGTCCAGTCGCTCTTTCGAACGTGGTCCTCCCCCTTGGATGATCGTCTTGAATTTTGTCCAGTCTGGCTGTGCATATTCCCACTGCCCTGTCTCTTCATCAAAACGTAACGTCGGATCCGGAATGACGAGTCCGAGTGAACGAATCCGTGGTACGTACTTCGTAAAGAAGTTTTGCCGTAACTCTTCATTCGTTTTCGTCCGAATCTTATAGGCGATCGTCACGTCCTGTTTTGATGTCCCAGTCGTCTCTTTCGAGGCTGGTCCAAAGAACATCAATAAGGATTCCCACCACTCATCCAGTGATTCCTGAATCATCGCCCGCTGTTCCGGTGTTCCTTCCGCGAGTGCCATGATGATCGACTCTCCGTGTTGCGCATGGAAGACCTCTTCCGCACAGATCCGTTGCAAAGCCCGTGCGTAAGGTCCATATGAAGCACCGAGCATGTTCGTCTGCGTGATGATCGCCGCGCCATCGACGAGCCAACCGATCACCCCGGCATCAGCCCATGACCGCGTCGGCATGTGGAAGACGTTGTGGAACTTCAATCGTCCGGTGAATAAATCGTCCATCAAATCCCCGCGTGTCTTGCCATACGGCTTCATCAAATCCTCGACGACACGAAGCAACAGTTGTCCATGCCCCATCTCATCCTGGACCTTCGCCATGATGCCGAGCTTCCGGCGAAGTGATGGTGCTTTTGGAACCCATTCTTTTTCCGGAAGTGCACCCATGATTTCACTGATACCGTGCATCGAAATCAATTTAATCAGCGTGTCCCGGTAAAAAGCAGGCATCCAGTCATCGGCTTCGATTTTTTCACCTCGCTCGATTCGTTCCTTAAAGCGAGCCAATTTTTCCTCTTCCGTCAGTTGGACGGGTTCGAACAGTTGTGTTGCATCATACATGCTAGTTCCTCCTTTGAATCAGACGAGTGATGTCGAGCGTCGATCAACGATCCGAACGGCTTTCCCTTCCGATCGTGGTAACCCTTGATGCGGGTGACAGACGAGATCAATAGAAATGAGACATTCCGACTTGATGGCGTCACATATCGAACGCCTTTGTCGCTCCGAGATATTTTCGAATTCGATATGTAGCTCAACGGCATCGAGTCCCGCTTTACGCACGAGATGGATTTGATAATGTGGCGTCACGTCCGGTTGTTGGAGCAAGACTCGCTCGATTTCTGACGGAAAGACGTTGACCCCTCTGATGATCAGCATGTCGTCTGTCCGACCTTTGACACGTGACATCCGTGTCGTCGTCCGACCACAAGCACACGCCTCATGCGTGATCGATGCTAAGTCACCTGTCCGGTAACGAATGATTGGAAGCGCTTTCTTTTTTAAGCTTGTAAAAACGAGTTCCCCGACCATGCCATCTGGTACCGGTTCCCCCGTAACGGGATCGACGACTTCCGTAATGAATAAGTCATCCATGATATGCAGACCTGCCTGCTCCTGACATTCCATCGCGACACCTGGTCCCATGATTTCACTGAGTCCATAAATATCGAATGCCTGTAGATCAAAGGTCTGTTCGAGTGTCTGACGCATCTCTTCCGACCAGGGTTCGGCTCCGAAGATGCCGTAACGCATGCTTGTGTTGCGTGGATCGATGCCCCGTTCGATCATGCGTTCTGCTAATCGCAAGATATAAGAAGGTGTCCCACAGATGCCATCCGGTCGGAAATCCTCGATTAACGTGATTTGGCGATCCGTGTTGCCGCCGGAAATCGGCAAGATTGTCATACCTAGTTTTTCAGCACCTGCATGAAGACCGAGTCCACCTGTGAACAGTCCGTAGCCGTATGCATTGTGCAACAAATCAGCTGGTGAACCACCGGCTAAGACTAAGCTACGTGCTACGGCATCTGCCCAGTCGTCTAAATCTTCTTGCGTATACCCGACGACGGTCGGTTTACCACTCGTACCAGACGAGGCGTGAATTCGAGTGACCTGTTCTCGTTCGACGGCAAATAGCCCGAACGGATAATGATCGCGTAAATCTTGCTTGCGTGTGAAGGGAAATTTTCGTAGATCTTCGATCGTTTGAAAATCATGTGCCGTCATCTGCAATGTCTGCAGACGTTCTTGATAGAACGGGACGCGCGTGACGTGTTCCATCGTTTGACGTAATTGCTCCATCTGTAGTTGCTCCCGCGTTTGCGCATTCATCGTTTCGTGATGTTGATCGTACATACCTGCACCTCCTCATCATGTATACAATAATTAAACGGTCGTTTATTTTTAGTTATATGTTTAACGTACGATACGTTCACAATGTTGTCAATCTTGTTTTGTTAAATGCTCCCAAACGATTCTCGCTTTATCACTTCAACGCACCTTATCAGTAAATCGTTCGGCTTATAAAGCTATTTTTTCATGATAGAGAGTCTTTTTTGGAAAATATTTCTGAAATGATTTGCTCATTTTGTAACGGGTTGATAAAATATCGTGTGACAAGTGTTATACTATTTTTGGTAAGACCACTTGATTGAATGAGGATTCGTTGTAGTGAAGGGGGATCACGATGAAGCCAGGTTTAGCTGTCGGGGATACAGCAGAGATTCAAGCGGTCGTCTCGCAAGATATGTTTGCACGGTTTGAAGGTCAATTGGTTCATCCCGCATACTCGACCGTTTCGATGGTCTACCATATGGAATGGGCAGCACGTCAACTTATCCTGCCTTACTTAGAGGCAGACGAAGAAGGTGTCGGGGGTGCGGTTTCGTTGAAGCATCTTAGCATGGCAGCTGAAGGCGCACGATTGATTGTGACCGCTACAGTAACACGCGTCACAGCACGTCGCGTTGACGCTGACATTGAAGTCCGAGACGGACAATCGATCATTGGAACAGGAGAAGTGACACAATTCATTTTAGAAAAAAGTCGGATTCAAGAAAAATTGCAAGTGAATGCTCCAACAAAATGAAAGCGCTTACTTATATTTGATAGAGGAGGACTCTACTATGAACATGTTAAACCCATCTACGAATCCAACGCTCTCGATCATGGAAAAAATCGCGGGTCATGAGCAAGTCGTCTTTTGCAACGACCCTGTCTCAGGGTTACAAGCAATCATCGCCATCCACGATACGACGCTCGGTCCCGCTCTCGGTGGTTGCCGCATGGCGCCTTACGCTTCTGTCGATGAAGCACTTGACGATGTCCTCCGCCTGTCACGTGGCATGACGTATAAATGCGCTGCCGCTGATGTTGATTTTGGTGGTGGTAAAGCTGTCATCATCGGTAATCCGGCAACAGATAAATCACCAGAGCTTTTTCGTGCCTTCGGTCGCTTCGTCGATTCGCTCGGCGGACGTTTTTACACCGGAACCGACATGGGTACGACGATGGATGACTTCGTTCATGCTAGCCGGGAAACGTCACGCATCGTCGGCATTCCGGAAGCCTTTGGCGGAAGTGGCGATTCATCGATCCCGACGGCTGAAGGTGTCGTCTATGGACTCCGGGCGACGATCGAGACGTTATTCGGTTCAGACGATTTGAGTCGAGCGACTTACGCGATCCAAGGACTTGGAAAGGTCGGCTTCAAGGTTGCCGAACAACTGTTACTCGCCGGTGCGACGATTTATGTTTCAGACGTCAATGAAGCCGCGCTCGCAGCAATCGTGACCCAAGCCGAAATGGCACCCGGGACAGTTCGCGTCGTCTCACCTCACGAAATCCATCTAACAGACGCTGATATTTTCGTTCCATGTGCATATGGCGGTGTTATTCACGCCCAAAATATCGCCCTCTTACCGTGCAAAGCCATCTGCGGTTCGGCGAACAATCAGCTTGCAGATGAACAGCTCGCGCACGTCTTGATGGATCGCGGCATCTTGTATGCACCAGACTATATCGTCAACGGTGGTGGATTGATTCAAGTCGCTGACGAACTGTACGGAGCAAATCACGAACGGGTTCTCCTGAAGACGCGTCACATCTATGACGCCGTGCTCGAAGTCTTCAAGGAGTCGCAAGCAGAGAACATCACGACGGTCGAAGCCGCGAACCGGATGTGTGAAAAACGGATGCAGATCCGGGCAAAACACAACAACATCTTCACGAATACGACAAAACCAAAATGGGATATCCGTAACCACTGAAGGAGGGACTGACATGGAGCAACATTTTCCGATTCAACGCATCATCGATGAAGAAGGTCGTATCATCGACGCCTCAAAAGAACACGATCTGACGAAAGAGCTCGCCCTCACCCTATATGAACAGATGCATCGGATCCGGACGTTCGACCGGAAGGCGATCAACTTACAACGCCAAGGGCGCCTCGGCACTTATGCACCGTTCGAAGGACAAGAGGCGGCGCAAGTCGGTAGTGCACTGGCGTTGTCAGAGCAGGACTGGTTATTCCCGACGTACCGAGATCACGGTGCGACGTTGACGTTCGGTGCCGACATGGTGCGGACCCTTCTCTACTGGAACGGTCGTGTCGAAGGTTGCGTGCCATCTGAGAAACACATCTTCCCTCCTGCCGTTCCGATTGCGACGCAAATTCCGCATGCCGTCGGTGCCGCGTGGGCAGAAAAACGAAAAGGTACGACGAACGTCGCGGTCGCCTACTTTGGTGACGGGGCCACGTCTGAAGGCGACTTCCACGAAGGGATGAACTTCGCGAGTGTCTTCCAAGCACCAGTCATTCTGTTCAACCAAAACAATCAATTCGCGATTTCTGTTCCGATCGAAAAACAGATGCATTCCGAAACGATCGCACAAAAAGCGATCGCCTACGGAATGCCAAGCGTCCGAATCGATGGGAACGATGCATTTGCCGTCTATTTCACGATGCAAGCAGCCGTTGCGCGTGCCCGTTCTGGCGGTGGACCAACATTGATTGAAGCCGTCACATGGCGATTTGGTGCGCATACGACAGCAGATGATCCAACGAAATACCGTGATCAAGCCCGCTCTCGTGACCGGGTCGATCCGCTCGATCGACTTGAACAGTTCTTAAAACACCAAGGCTACTTTGACGAAACCTGGATGCAACAGCTGCAGGAACGGCACCAGGCAGAAGTCGAAGCGGCAGTAACTGCGATGGAGCAATTCAAGGCACCAGACGTCAATGATCTGTTCGACCATACGTACGCGACCTTACCGGTTGATGTCCAGCAACAAAAAGAAGCGTATCTGCTAGCAAGGGGGAAATGAGATGGCAACACCAATCAATCGTCAAACAGAGATGACACTCGTTCAAGCTGTCACGGATGCCCTGCGGACAAAATTGTCGGAGGATGAGACAACCCTCGTCCTTGGAGAAGACGTCGGAAAAAACGGTGGTGTCTTCCGAGCGACGGACGGCTTACAGGAAGAGTTCGGGGAAGACCGGATCGTCGATACACCGCTCAGTGAAGCCGGCATCGTCGGTACGTCGATCGGTCTTGCCATCAATGGCTTTAAACCGATCGTCGAGATTCAATTTCTTGGCTTCATCTACCCTGCCTATGAACAAATCATGACGCACGTCTCCCGGATCCGGATGCGGACGATGGGACGGTACAGTGTGCCAATGGTCATTCGTGCGCCTTATGGTGCCGGCATCCGGGCACCGGAAATCCATTCCGACAGCACAGAAGCACTCTTTACATCGATGCCTGGTCTCAAGGTCGTCTGTCCGGCGACGCCATACGATGCAAAAGGGTTATTGATTGCTGCGATTGAAGATCCAGATCCCGTGTTATTCCTTGAGTCGATGCGCAGTTACCGCTCATTTAAGGAAGTCGTACCGAGCGAATCATATACCGTTGAAATCGGAAAAGCGCGCTGCGTCAGCGAAGGGACGGACGTGACGTTGATCGCCTGGGGAGCAATGGTTCAAGTAGCCCAAAAGGCAGCAACGGCTGCTCAGGAACGCGGGATTTCTTGCGAAGTCCTCGACTTACGGACGCTTTATCCGCTTGACCGGGAAACGATTGCTGCTTCCGTTCAAAAGACGGGTCGTGCCGTCATCGTTCATGAAGCCGCAGCAATGGGTGGTCTCGGTAATGATCTCGTGACATTGATCAACGATACGGCGTTTCTTTATTTACGGGCACCGATTGCCCGCGTGACCGGTTTTGATGTTCCGGTTCCGCTGTTCGCCCTCGAAGACCATTACATTCCGACGCCAGAACGTGTCCTTGCGACGATTCAGCGTACGGTCGAGTTTTAAGGAGCTGAATGCCATGATCGAAGTTAAATTACATGATGTCGGTGAAGGAATGACAGAAGGTGAAATCGCCCATTACCTCGTCCAAGTCGGAGACCATGTCACGACGGATCAACCGGTCGTCGAGGTCGCGACCGATAAGATGGTCGCCGAACTACCGGCTCCTGTTTCCGGGATCGTCAAGGAAATCATCATCCCGGTCGGTCAGACGGTGCAAGTCGGTACGACATTATTGCACATCGAAGCAATTAACGCTTCCGACATGCCGGTCGCGGTAACACCTGAAGCGTCGTCCGCTCCTGAACCAGCATCGGTTGCTGTCACTGCCCCACCTGTTCAAGTTTCTCCAGCAAAACGGGTCCTCGCGACACCATATACACGAAAAATCGCTCGTGATCACGGGATTGATATCGAAGCTGTCACGGCTTCCGATCCATCGGGTCGCGTCTCGGAGGACGACGTGCTTCGCTTCGTCCAGGCTGCTACTACCCAACAAGAGACAGCTACGCCGATCATTGAAGAGGTCACGTACCAAGAAACCTTACCGGAAACGATTCCGTTTCGCGGCATTCGCAAGCAAATCGCGAAAAAGATGACCCAGTCACTTTACACGATTCCCCATGTCACCCACTTCGAGGAAGTCGATATGACGCGTTTGCTCGCACTACGTGCCGAATGGAAAGCAGCTGGACGAAACATCAACGTCAACGCCTTCTTCATTAAAGCCTTGATTGTTGCCTTAAAAGAGTATCCTGTCTTTCATGCCAAACTCGATGAAGCAAATGCATGTATTCGATTAGAGCAGGATTTCCACTTTGGCATGGCAACCGAAACACCGGACGGGTTGATGGTTCCGGTCATCCGTCATGCCGATCAGCTCTCACTGACGGAACTGCATGAACAATTGGTCGCGTTGCAACAACGTGCTCAAAACGGTGCCTTGCGCGCAGCGGACTTAAAACCAAGCACTTTTACGATGAGTAATGTGGGTCCGCTCGGCAGTACGGGAGCAACACCGATCATCAACTATCCGGAGACAGCACTGATTGCCTTCCATAAGACGAAAAAACGAGCCTGTGTCGATGAGAATGATCAAATCGTCGTTCGCTCGATGATGAATTTGTCGATGTCGTTCGATCATCGTGTCGCAGACGGGGCAACGGCTGTTGCCTTTACGAACCGATTCGTGTCACTGATTGAACATCCGACTACCCTACTTCTGGAGTTGATCTAACATGGTTGTTGGCGAACTTACACAAGAACGGGATCTTCTGATCATCGGTGGAGGTCCCGCAGGTTATACGGCAGCGATTCGCGCCGCACAAGGCGGTCGAAACGTTACATTGATTGAACAAGCTGAACTCGGTGGACTTTGTCTGAACCGAGGCTGTATCCCGTCCAAGGTCTATGCGCATGCGGCAGAAGAGATGTTACGCTTGCCGCATCTTGAAGACCTTGGATTCACCGCCCCTGCTGTCCATGATTTTAGTAAACTGAATGCTTACCGGAATCGTGTCGTGCAACAATTACGTCAAGGAGTGGTCGCTCTCTGTCAGGCGAACCAGATTGAGCATATCTCTGGTGCAGCCTCCTTCCTGTCAGAGGACCGGATTGGCGTCGAGTCGGGACATCAGTTCGATACGTACCGGTTCCAGGACGTCATCATTGCGACCGGCAGTCACAGCATCCAGCACGAGGAATCGTGCCGCTTGAATGCCGAACAGCTTTATCAACTCGAGCAACTACCAGAGAGCTTATTGATCATTGGATCTGACACGCTAGCACTCGAAGCGGCCGCCTGTTTCCATGCACTTGGGACAGAGGTGACGTTGTTCGCGGATCAATTGCCACTCGAACCAAGCCTTGAAAAGGAACTGAAGCGGACATTCAAAAAACAAAAAATCCGTCTCGTGTCGGATGTCGTGACACGTATCGAGGCTTCATCGGACGCGACCGTCACCGTCATGAAAAACGGAGAAGAAGTCGCCTATCAGGGTGCCTATCTGTTCCAGTCCCTTTCCCGGATCCCGAACAGTTTGACACTCGGTCTCGAACGGATTGGTGTGACGCTTGCAGAAGACGGAACGATTTCAGTTGACGCAACTGGACGAACGAATCAACCCCACATTTACGCAATCGGTGATGTCACACCGGGGCCACAGCTCGCCATCCGTGCGATTCATGAAGCGAAGCGGACGGCAGCGCATCTGTCCGGTCAAGACGTCGATTCAACGACACCGTATTATCCGACGGTTCTACGGACCTTCCCACCGATTGCTTCGGTCGGGATGACAGAACAAGAAGCAGTCGAAGCCGGACATGCTGTTCAGAGCGGACAGTTCCCACTGAATGCAAACGGAGCGACGACGATTGAAGGTGGCAGTGGGTTCGTCAAGGTCATCGCTGATGAGCAAACATCACTGATCCTTGGTATTCACATGATCGGAGACGATGCTCATCGTCTCGTCGGACAATTCACCCAAGCGCTGGAACTGACAGCAAAACGGGAGGATCTTCTCTTCCCTGTCATGGCCCATCCGAGTCGAAGCGAAGCCTTGACGGAATCGATGGAAGCCTTATTTGGTCAATCGATTCATCTTCCACCGCGGCAACAAGTCGGTTCGCGCGCGTAATCCAAAAGAGGTGCCTCTGCGTCAGAAGCACCTCTTTCTGATTCATCACTTCATTTCGTGTAGAAAGGAAAACATGTCATGGAACTGTACTTCACTCGTTTGCACTGGAATACGCATACGTTTCCGGTCGCCGCTACAGCAGATGGTCTCTGTTATGTCGGCGCTTGGGATGAACCGGAGGATTTATTCGACGACTGGTCGCGGAAACACTTTCCCCGAGCCGAGCGGATTGCTTCTGACACCGTGCTTGCTCCGTATACGGAGCAGCTACTGGCTTATTTAAATCAACAGTCGACGACACTGTCCTTTCCAATCGCACCAGTCGGTACCCCGTTTCAACTTGAAGTCTGGAATGCTTTACGCGCGGTACCGTACGGTCAAACCGCCACCTACTCCGATATCGCGGAACGACTCTTCCGCCCGAACGCGACTCGCGCGATTGGTACAGCAATTGGGAAAAATCGATTACTGCTCGCGATCCCATGTCACCGGATCATTGGCAAAAAAGGCGATCTGCTTGGTTATCATGGCGGTCTGAATATGAAGCGTACACTACTCGCGCTCGAGCAACGCCTCTGATTCTCGTCCCTCTTCGCTGAACGATAAAGCGAACAGAATCCCGAACGGATCGCGGACTTGCGCATACCAACCTCCAAAGTCTGCTACCGCAAGGGGTGTGACGATTTGACCGTCTGTCGTTAATCGTAAATACACTTGCTCGAGCTCTTGAAGCGACGTAAAAGTCAACAACAGATGGAGCGAAGAAGAGGTATTCGGCGCGGCACTCTCGTCCCAGAGCATCAATTCAAACGCGCCATTGGATAAATGCGCGTGGTAGACGGTATCTCCTGCTTCATCCATTATGATACGCCTACGTGTCATCGCAAATACGTTTTCGTAGTACACGATCGCCTGCTTGGCTTGTCCCGAAAAAACGAGACAAGGAGTAGCGGCATACTGCATGAAAAGCCCTCCTTTCATTATGCTTTAGTATCACCTTTCACACTTTTCTTCCCGATTTCCTTCTATACACAAAAAGGGGTTGACTCAAAAAAAGAATGATGCGTCTTTTCACGCCCTTTCCTCAGGCGAGACACAAGCCAGTTTTCCTGCTTTATTCAAGCAGGAAAGCGGGTCTTGTTTGTCTCTGACAGCGCATAATGCGCTTTTTCCTGTAGGAGTGGCGTGTGACGCGTCATTCTTTTTGTTACGAGAAAAGGGTGGCAGATCATCATTCTGCCACCCTTTTCTTTGCAGAGACTGATTTTTGAGTCAGCCCCTTCTTCTTCGAATCCATCAAGACACTACACCAAAGCGATAAGTTGTTTTCCAATGATAGGTCTCACCGGGTGACAACAAGATTGATGGAAAATCGGGTTCATGGACTGCATTCGGATGGACTTGTGCTTCAAGGCATAGACCAAGTGATGGTCGAGCCGGAACACCGTGAACCGTATAATCGGTCAGTAGTTGCGTTCCCGTATAGAGCACGACCGCCGGCTGATTCGTTGTGACGTCGACGAAACGACCGGACACCGGATCTTCAAGTCGAAGTGTGTCATCCCGCAACACGAAGGGATGATCATAGCCGTTTCCAACAGCAATCGTCTCGGGATGCTCCAGCGTAATCCCGTCACGAATCGACTGACCGTTCCGGAAATCGAACGGGGTTCCGGAGACATCCCGTTGTTCCCCTGTCGGTAAGCCGTCTGGCTGGACCTGTAAGTAGCAGTCGCTTGGTAACGTCAAGACGTGATCTAACACATCCCGCTTCGCATCTCCCGATAAGTTGAAGTACGTATGATTCGTCAGATTGAGTGGTGTCGTCTGATCCGTCACGGCCGTCATCTCAAGCGTCAGTGTTGTTCCCTCTAATCGATAATATACGTCGAGTGTGACCGTTCCCGGATAACCTTCTTCTCCATCCGGACTGTTCAAGCGCAAATGGAACAATGTATCCGTCGCTTCGATGACATCGAACCATGCTTGATCGAATCCGTGAATCCCACCATGCAGATGATTCGCACCGTCGTTTGCGACAAGCGGATAGACCTGTCCCGCTACTTCGAAGCGTGCCTGTCCGATTCGACCAGCGACGCGTCCTACGATTGCCCCGAAGTAAGGCGAGTGCTGTTGATAATCGTTCACCGTCTCGAGACCGAGGACGACACTTTCCAAATGACCATCCCGATCGGTTGTCCGGATATCTTGAATGATGCCGCCGTAGTTCCAGAGTGTCACTTCGATGCCTTCCTGGCGTAACGTATGTCGGATCAACTCTTTCTCAAGTAGTTGCGTCATCGTTGTTCCTCCACCGGTTGGCGCGTCACGAGTTGAACGAATCGCCCGAACGCCGCCTGACCTTCTTCCGTCTGTTTAAAGACGCCACAGTCCTCGAGACCACGTACGAATTTCGCAGCGACCGCTTGCTCGACGTACATCGTGACATCTTGTCCGACATACGCTTGTTTTAGTTCCTGCGCCCAGTCAGCATGCGCGACAGCCACTTCGTCGACTTCACCTGTGATGAACTGTTCGACCTGTTGCAACTCTTGGAGCAGGCGTGCCGGTAAGACCGCCAGTCCCATCACTTCGATCAAACCGATATTTTCCCGCTTGATGTGGTGAATATCGGCATGCGTATGGAAAATACCGTCCGGATGTTCTGCTGACGTCCGATTGTTCCGTAAGACGAGATCGAGCTCGAATTGTCCATCATGTTGACGGGCGATCGGCGTTACCGTATTGTGTCGCGTCTCACCGGTATGTGAACGGATCTCTTGGCTCTCATCCGTATACGTCAACCACGTCTCATAAACGGTCGTCGCAGCATCGAGTAGTGCCGACGCATCTTCACTCTTCAGACGCAACACACTCAGTGGCCAGTGTAATGTTTCACCAGTGACTGTCGGTTGATCTGGTAACGTAAAGGATGTTAAAGCGTTTGCCCGGTCCATCGCAAACGTATAGCGACCGCCCTGATAATGATCATGCGTCAGGATCGATCCGCCGACGATTGGCAGATCAGCGTTCGAACCAGCAAAGTAATGCGGAAACTGCTCAACGAAGGCGAGCAGGCGTGCAAACGCATCCCGATTGATGACCATATCACGATGTTCCTGTGACAAGATGATGCTATGTTCGTTGTAATAGACGTACGGCGAATATTGTAACGCCCACGATTCTTCCAGCAGTGTCAGCGGAACGATTCGGTGATTCGCACGGGCTGGATGATTCGCACGCCCCGCGTAGCCGACGTTTTCAACGCACAACAGGCAGGTCGGATAGTTCGACGTCGTCGGTGCCTCCGTCCGAGCTGCTGCGATTTCACGCGGGTCTTTTTCCGGCTTCGATAAGTTGATTGTGACATCAATCGTCCCGTAAGCCGTATCCGCTTGATAGCGTTTATTCTTAGCGATCCGTTTCGTTTGGATGTAATTGCTCGCTTGACTCAGTTGATAAAAGTAATCCGTCGCCGCTATCGGTGATTCAGCGTACAGACGACGGAATGCCGCCGTCACGTCAGACGGACGGGCGACGAAGATATCCATCACATCTGCTGCGAACTGCTCTTTGTCTTCAAAACGCGCCGGCAACTGTCCACTTACGATCAACACTTCAATCATGTCATCCAAGATATCTGGAATCGGGCGAGATGGTACGTCTGCCTGTTCTTCAAAATCGGCTTGACCGACCCGCGCTAGAATCCGGTTCCGGGCGTAGATCGCATCTTCCGGTTCAATCAAGCGTTCCTGGATTGCTTGCGCTACTAACTGTTGGATGAGTTCATTCATCGCCGTCACTCTCCTCATTCTGTCTCTCTTTAACGAACGCTCGTCCGGTACCCTTCTGGATTGTGCGCATGCCAATTCCAAGCATCACGGATGATCGTTTCGATGTCGGTGCGTTGTGGTGTCCAGCCGAGAACTTCTTTTGCTTTGGCGGATCCGGCGATTAAGATACTCGGATCCCCTGCACGACGTTCAATGATGCGTTCCGGAATCGGGTGTCCCGTTACGCGACGGGCTGCTTCGATGATTTCTCGCACGGAAAACCCTTGGCTTGAACCGAGGTTAAAGACTGCGCTGTCGTTGCCGTCCGCTAAATAATCGAGTGCTCGTACATGGGCATCAATCAAGTCTTCAACATGGATGTAATCGCGAATGCACGTGCCATCCGGCGTTGGATAATCATCGCCATAGATCGAAATTTCTGCCCGTTGTCGGTTGGCGACTTCAAGGACGAGCGGAATCAAATGTGTTTCTGGTGTATGGTCTTCTCCGATTTCACCTGTTGCCCGTGCACCGGCGACATTGAAGTAGCGTAACGCGACGTAACGTAAGCCATACGCTTGTGCAGACCATCGCATCATCTTCTCCATCATCAACTTCGTCTCGCCATACGCATTCGTCGGACGCGTTTCCGCTGTTTCGAGAATCGGCATCTGTTCCTGTTCACCGTATGTCGCTGCCGTCGAAGAGAAAACGATCTGTTTGATGTCGTGAGCAATCATCGCTTCGAGCAACACTTGTGTCCCGTAAACGTTGTTATCAAAGTAGCGTAATGGTTCCGTCATCGACTCGCCAACGAGTGAAAAAGCAGCGAAATGAACGACTTGTTCAATCGTCTCTTCCGTAAAGACGCGATCGAGAAAAGCACGATCGCGTATATCGCCCTCATATAAACGTGCTTGCGGGTGAACCGCTTCACGATGACCGGACTGCAGATGGTCGATGACGACGACATCCTTTCCGGCATCAATCAATTGATAGACGGCATGGGAGCCGATATAACCAGCTCCACCTACGACTAACGTTGCCATTTAGATGACCTCCCGTTCGATTTCACGTGCTCCGTCACCGACCGTCGCCGTATAGAACGTCGCCGGGTATCCGATCCGTGCTTCATAGTGTTCGCCGACAGCTTGTTTGAACGCGTCGACTGCTTCGTCTTCAACGATCGCAATCGCACAGCCACCAAAACCAGCACCTGTCATCCGTGCGCCGAGCACGCCCGGTTGTTCCCAAGCGGCTTCGACGAGTGTATCGAGTTCAATCCCTGTCACTTCATAATCTTCCCGTAACGAGACGTGTGACGCGTTCATCAACTGACCGAACGTCGTCAGTTCTCCCGCTTCAAGTGCCGCTAGTGCCTGAAGCGTTCGTTCATTTTCTGAAATCGCGTGTCGGGCGCGACGCATCAAACGTTCGTCTTCCCATGCGACTTTCGCAAATTCTGACGTCGTCCATTGTCCGAGTGCTTCCCGTGGCGTGAATTGATTGAGGTAAGCGAGTGCTGACTCACATTCCGCTCGGCGTTCATTGTATTTCGAATCCGCCAGTTCACGGCGTTTGTTCGTATTCATGATGATGATCGTATACCCCGTCAAATCGAGTGGGGCATACGTATAGTCAAGCGTCTCACAATCGAGCAACAATCCCGCTCCCGCTTTTCCCATACCGATCGCAAACTGGTCCATGATGCCACTGTTGACGCCAATATAACGGTTTTCGACTTGTTGTCCAAAGCGGACGAGATCAAGACGTGGAATCTCTAATCCGTATAATCGATCGAGCAAGACACCGATGACGAGTTCAAGCGAAGCCGATGATGAAAGACCAGCTCCATTCGGGATGTCACCTTGAATCAGGATGTCACATCCTGAGTCGATTCGATACCCTGCTTCCTGTAAGACTGTAATCATACCCTTCGCATAGTTCGCCCAACCATGCTTCGCATCATACGCAAGTTCGTCGAGCGCGACTTCGATGATGCCGTCTTGCTCAAAATTCAGTGAGTAAAAGCGGAAACGTTGATCGTCTCGTTTTCGTGCGATCGCATGCGTGCCGAACGTCAACGCACATGGAAAGACGTGACCGCCATTGTAATCCGTATGTTCGCCGATTAAGTTGATCCGTCCTGGTGCAAAGAAGCGATGCGTCGACGGTGAGCCAAACCGCTGTTCAAATTGTTCTTCTAACGTCTGGTCTGTCATACGATCGTCTCCTTTGATTCGAGTAGTGAGAGCGCACGGTGGACTGGCTGAATCCGCAAGCAGCGGGCTTCATAGTCCGTCGTGTAAGAGAATGTTAAGCCTTGTTGCATCAAATAAGCGCCGCTTAACGTCCGGTCCTCGACTTGATAACGCATTGCTGGGTCGAGTCCTTTTAGCTTGAAGTGATACTGATGTGTTCCGTATTGTCGAAGTGGTGCGATCGCAAGTAGGACCGTTTCTTCTTCTGATGTATACTGCATGACGCTTGGCGTCTGTTGTGTAAAAGCAGATAAGCGATACTGGATACCGCGTTGAATCGTCGGACGAATCGCTTGATATGTCTCGATCCAACCTTTTGCTTCCGCAAGTTCATCCGTTGACCACTCGCTTAAGTTACCACCGATGCCGAGTGTGCCTTGCATCGAGGAGACGAAGCGTGTCGCAAGCGGTACGTTGCGTCCATTTAACCAGTTCGGTCCGTCCGTCACCCAGCAACTCATCATTTTCGCATTGTAGGCATACGAGAAGTCGTGCTGAATTTGTAAGCGATCGAGTGGATCGGTGTTATCACTCGTCCAGACTTGTTCTGTCCGTGAGAGGATTCCAAGGTCGATCCGTCCGCCACCACCGGCACAGGCTTCGAAGTCGACCGTCGGATGCAAGCGACGTAATTCGTCAAAGATCCGGTACAATGCATCGACGTGACGTTTCCATAGTTCTTGCTGTCGATCCGTCTGGTCTTTTGGAACGCCTGGTTCCGAGAAGGCACGGTTCATATCCCATTTGATGTAGTCGATCGCGTGACGCGTCAGCAAATCATCCATCATCTCGAGAATGAATTGCTCGACTTCTGGTAATCCGAGGTTTAAGACGTATTGATTCCGTGACGTCGTCCGAACCGCATCGCGCGCATGGTATATCCAATCTGGATGCGCCCGGTATAGATCAGAATCCGGATTGACCATCTCCGGTTCGACCCACAGACCGAATTGTAAGCCTTGTTGTTTCACATACGAGATCAAAGGTTCTAGACCGTTCGGGAACTTTTCCCGATTGACGTGCCAGTCCCCGAGTCCCGCTTGATCGGAATGGCGTTCGCCAAACCACCCGTCATCGACGACGAACAGCTCACAGCCGATTCCTGCTGCCAGATCAACGAGTTCACGTTGACCAGATTCCGTCACATCGAAATAAGTCGCTTCCCATGAGTTATAGAGAACCGGACGCTCCGTCGCTCGCGGCATGATGACGTCACGCTGGAACGCATGCGCATGGGCGCTCATATCCGCGAAACCGTCCGCATAGCCGATGTAGAACGTTGGTGTCGTCAACTGTTGTTGATGTGATAGTTTCCAACTGAAGTCAAACGGATTCATGCCCCCTGATAGTTGGACAAAACCGAACGCATCTTGTTCGACGTGAATCGCCCAGTTGCCGGAATAAGCAAAATGTCCGTAGACGACTTCACCACTGTCTTCTGTCGCGTCCTGCTCAAGTGCGAACCAAGGATTCGCTTGGTGACTTGTCACTCCACGTCGACTTTCAATCGTCTGGCGCCCTGGTGTCACTGGTGTGATCTGTTTCTTGAACTCACCTGTCCACATCCCAGCGAAGTGATGCAGTTTTAAATTCGGTTGATGCCAGCGTCCCATCGCGAAGGACTGGGCTGCTGTCAAACGAACAGGTAATCGGCCTGTGTTTTCGACGACGATCGAACGACCGATGATGTCGTAATCGGCGAACACTTCGTACTGAACTCCGACTCGCATCTCCTGCAAGGGATCAAACAGCCAGAGCGTCAATTTCGTTTCGGTCTGCTCGGAGCGTTCAAACTGGAACTGGTGAATCCGCTGTCCGTCTTCTCGTTCCGATTTCAAAGTCGGCTCCGTGTACAACATCTCGCCGAATGGTACGAAATCGTACGTCGCGACGCCATCTGGTGATTCAAATGAACTGTGTGCGACGATTGGACTCGGTAATGCTTCATAATCATCTCGATATGGTAACTTGGCACCGAAATACGTGTGAATCAGCTTACCGTTCGCACCAATCGTGACGACGTGAGCGACCCGTTTCCCTTCGATGACGAAACGACGTCCTGCTACTTCAAAGATTGCCATGGTTCTCTTCCTCCTTACGTCGTCAGAATCAGTGTCTCAAGTGGTGCGAGCTGGACCGTTCCACGATATGTCTCATCTTTTGTCAATGCTTTGTATGTTGCGTCTAACGTGACGTCCCGCGTTTCTTTCGTGTCATGGTTCATCAAGAAGAGGAAATCACGCTTTTCGCCGTGACGACGCACGATTTCGACTTGATCCGGCGCCTCGATCATCTCGATGCCGGCCTCAGTGAACGCTTGACGGTAAATCGTATCAATCATCGCGTCATCAATCGATGAGCCGATGTAGGTAATCATTCCTTTATAGGCATTGCGCGTCACAGCCGCTACACCCTCGTAGAACGTATCTTTATAGACAGCGAGCGTCTCTGCTGTCGTTGGTGTAATGAGGTCACACCAGAGTCGGGCTGTTGAGGATTGTCCTGCCATCTCGCCGATGCCTGTCACCTGATGTTGCTGAACGGATTGGAGTGACTCGTATTCGTCGATCTCGATGCCCGCATACGGCGCGAACTTACCGGGTAACGTCGTCGGTACGACATGGTTCCGTGCATCCTTGACGCCTGTCCGGTACGTGAAGATGACGTGACCGCCTTGTTCCATGTACGCGATTAAAGCGTCGTCGAACGTTGGATTCGTTAAGAAATAGAGCGGAACGATGATCAGTTTATAACGAGAGAGATCATCACCCGGGAAGACGATGTCGGTTGCGACTTGTTGACGAACCGCTCCACCATAGAAGCGAACGAACTCCGTCCGGAAATCAAACGCATCACTGTGTGGCTGGTGTGTCCACGCCCAAACGTTTTCTTGATCGAAATAGACACCGACTTTCGCGTCGTAACGGCTCGCGTTGATCTCATCACCGTACGTATTCAGTTCCGTCATGATTTGTTTGACTTCTTCGAATTTCCGTTTCGGTTTGCCATCATGATCGATGATGCCGTGACAGAACTCCTCTGTTCCGAAATGAGCAGCCCGAAAGCGGAAGTAGACGATTGCTTCTGCTCCCCGCGCGACCGCTTGGTACGTCCAGAGGCGAATGTGTCCTGGTCGTGGCAAGTAACCGATTTTGCTCCAGCCTTGTGCGCCACTCAACTGTTCCATGACCCAGAACCCTTTTCCTTGCTTCGAAGAACGGCAAAGATCGTGATCACTCGCCATCTTCTCGAACCGGTTCGGCTCCGGTAGTCCACCCCAGACTGGGTAGTTATCGAACGCCACGTAATCGAGGTCTTGCGCCATTTGTTGTTGATTGACCGCCATGTCACTGTAGACCAGATTGTGCGTGATGAAGACGTCCTCTGGAATGTAGCGACGTAAGACATCAACTTGTAATTTGTTGTAGTACGTATAGCCGTCGGCACAGAAGCGATCGAAGTCGACGAGCAAGGATGGGTTGTGTTCCTGATAGACTTTACGCGGTACCGGGATTTGCTCCCACGCCGTGTACGTCTGACTCCAGAAGACGGTTCCCCATGTTTCGTTCAAGGCATCGAGCGTTCCGTAACGGTTCGCTAGCCAACGCTGAAAAGCAGCGCGGTCGACATCGCCGTAAGAACGATCCGATTTCTCATGCCCGTATTCATTATCCGTTTGCCACCCGATGACACGAGGATGTTGACCGTAGCGTTTCGCCATCTCTTCCGTGATCTTGACGGATAGACGCTGGTACGTTTCGCTGTGGACCGTATAATGGCGACGAGCACCAAAGCTGATCGTCACACCATTCTCATCGACCGGTAAGATTTCTGGATACTTTGTACATAACCAAGCCGGTGGTGTCGCAGTTGGTGTTCCGAGTACGATATCGAATCCTTCCGCACTCAAGCGTTCGATGACGTCATCCCAAATGCTGAAGTCATAGACGCCTTCTTCCGGCTCCATCATTGACCAAGCGAATTCCGCGAGACGAACGACGTTGACGCCAAGTTCCTTCATCAGTCGGAAGTCTTCCTCCCATAGTGCTCGTGGTGTTTGTTCTGGATAATAATCGACTCCTAAATACATTGTGCTCCCCCTTACGCAAAAACAATTATTTTACTGCACCCGCCGTCATTCCTTTTTGGAAGAAACGTTGGAAGAAGATATAGAAGATCATCGTCGGTAAACTGATCAAAACAAGTGACGCGTAGATTTTTCCTGGATCCCCACCGAGCGCATCTTTGAAGAAACTTGGTGCCATCGTCACTGTCTGATAGGCAGGATCCGTCATGAACGTAAGAACCATCAAGTATTCGTTCCATGAGTTAAGGAACGCATAGATTAAAGCTGTTGCGAGCGCTGGTTTTGCGAGTGGTAGCATGACTTTGAAGAAGACTTCAAGAATCGTCGCCCCATCGATATACGCCGCTTCCATCAGTTCGTTTGGTAGTTCATCAAAGTACCCTTTGATGAGCATCAGACCGAATGGTAAGAAGAATGCGACTTCCGCTCCGATCAGTCCCCAGTGGTTGTTCAGTCCGTCAAACGAACGGAGCGTGAAGAACAATGGAACGATCATCGAAGCGACGGGTAACATCAGACCCGCTAAGACCATGTTGAACAAAAGGCGTTTTCCAGCAAACTCAAGTTTCGAGAAGGCGAACGCCGCGAATGCCAGAATCGTGATCGAGATGATGATCATGAAGAAGGCAACGAAGAAACTGTTGAAGACGAACGTTGGGAAGTTCGGGTTTTGCAGTGTCGCGATATAGTTGTCGAATCCATTGATTCGGAGACTCTCTTTGAACATGACGAAAATCGGGAATAACCAGACGATTGATGCCAGCACCAATACAAGGTTGATCATCCAGCGGCTTTTTTTAGATTCTACATCCATGGGTCGTTCCTCCTTAGTTATCCATTTTCTTTTGTACGCGCAATTGGAAGTACGTGATGAGTAAGGCAATCGTCAACAGGATGATGGCAACAGCACTCGAGTAACCGACTTCCTGTTGCAACATCGATTTCCGGAATAGATAAGTCGAAATGAACTCCGTCGACGATCCCGGTCCGCCGGCTGTCGTGATCCAGACTAAGTCAAACGTCTTCAGACCACCGATGACACCGAGGATCGAAAGTGTGAACGTCGTTCCTTTCAAGTTCGGGAAGACGATGCTCCACAGTGTCCGGAAGAATCCAGCTCCATCGATTTTTGCTGCTTCGAAGATTTCCTTCTCAATCGTCAACATCGCCATGTAGTACATGACCATTGAAGAACCCGTCCACTGGAAGATGTTGATTGCAATGACGGAATAAAGCGCGATATCCGGGTCACCGAGCCAGTTCTGTTCGAGGCTACCGAGACCAATTGCACGGAGGAACTCATTGATGTAACCAAACTGGAAATCATAGATTTGTGAGAATGCCGCACCGAGTACGACAGGGCTCAAGACGACCGGGAAGAAGAAGACCGACTTCATCGCCGTCCGCATTGGTCCCGGTGTATGCAGGAAGTACGCCAAGACAAGACCGATACCGGCTTGGATCGTGACTGTTAAAATCGTGAAGATGAACGTATTCTTCAGCGAGAGATAGAAGTCTGGATCTTGGAACATCTCAGCATAGTTGTCGAGTCCGACGAACGCTTTGTCAAACGAGATTCCGTCCCACGAGAAGAACGAGTTATAGGCGTTATAGAAGATCCCATAATAGATGAAGCTGACAACGAACAAGACGATCGGGGCAACGAAAGCCCATCCGACCATGTTCCGCTTCATGTTCTTTTTCTTCTTTGGCGCAGGCGTACGTGTCGCTACCGGCTGGAGCGGTTCTGCTTTTGGTTTAATCGGCAATTCCTGTCGCTCTGTCTGCATATGGATTCCCCACTTTCCTCAAGTCCAAAAATCAGGAAGTGGCACGCAGGCGTACCACTTCACTGTCGAGTCTTATTTCGCTGATTGATCCGCTGCGTCTTGAACGCGTTGTAATGCTTCTTTCGGATCTTGTCCTGTCGCGATGTTTTGAAGTTCCTTACCGAGGATATCGTTTAATTTCGTATCCCGGATACCACGGCTAGCAACCGCTTTTGCTAATGTGTCGTTCAACATCTTGTACGACTCTTTTTCACCTTCCGATGTGAAGGCAGCATCTGAATCGACTTTGACGTCCTTGATTCCAGGTGCCATCTCGAACTCACCCATGTAGACTTCTTGTCCTTTTCCTTGGCTCATGAAGGCGATGAACTCCGCTGCACCTTCTTGTTGTTTTGACTCTTTGTTGACACCAAGTGCCATGTCGATCGATGCGATGACGGGTTGCTCTGTTCCGCCTGCTAAGTTCGGGAGTGGAACGAATCCGAGCTCATCATCGATTTTCCATTTTTCTTTTTTCTCTTTCGTCGTCATCGAGTGTGCTTCCCATGAACCGATGACCCACATCGCTGCTTTTTTATCGAAGAATTGGTTCATCCCGTCATTGTACGTCGCTAGACCAAGTGCACCTTCTTGGAAGACTTTATCCTTGAAGAGGTCTTGCCAGATTTGCGCTGTTTTGACCATCTCGTCGTCTGTCCACTTCGCTTCACCCGAAAGAACTTTTTGGATGTAGCCTGGTGCCACTTGGTGACTGAGGACGTTGTAGACGTCGATATCGATCCACGCATCTTTTGCTCCGAGCATGAGTGGGATGACTTTATCGCCTGAGTCTTTGATCTTCTTGACTGCACTGACTGTTTCTTTGTAGTTCTTCGGTGGTGTCACGCCGTATTTGTCGAGCATCGTCTTGTTGTACATCAAGTACGCTTGACCTGTGAAACCGATTGGCACTGCATATTGTTTACCGTCGAGTGTCGTTTGTTCGATTCCAAGCTCGACGAACTTGTCTTTCCAACCTTTGCCGGCTGCTTTATCCATGTACGAATCAACCGGTACGACACGATCCTTGTACTGCTGGATCATCGGTTCTTTTAGACCGATGATGTCTGGACCCTTACCTGACAACATCGCGACTTGTAATTGTTTTTCATAGTCTTCACTGTAACGTTTGAATTGAACGACGTATTTGTCTTGCGATTCGTTGAACGCATCAACGACTGCTTTCCCCGCTTCTGGTTGTGGCGCCCAGCCCCACCATGTGACGATCGTCTTGCCGTCTTTCGTTTTCGTTTGTTGCTCGTCTTCGCCACCACAAGCAGCAAGGAATGCGGATAATGTTAGGACTGATGCTGCAGCAACGAGTTTCGTTTTTTTGAATTTCATGTAAGAGCTCCCCTTTTATGTGTAAGTAGTCAAGCGTATCGTCTAGCGTGTTCCCCTTCAATTTGTGCTTGTTTGCACCATTCTTCGATCACTTTCGTCTGAATCGGCATTCCCTGTAGCTGAATCAATACGCGGGCAATCAATCGAAGACGGTACGCCAGCGTATCAACGTCCGGTCGGACGAAGAGATATAACTCCCCACCGAGCGTCAAACAACCGGCAGAGCGCATGTGTTGCATGAGTGCGCGTAATTCAATGTATCCGCTCTCATTTTTTCGAATGTGTAGCTCGGATGAACGGATCGTCAGGACCCCTTGTACCGATGACATCCGGAATTGAAACACACCGTCACGTCGTGGTCGGACGAGCACGATATCCTGCTCGTCTGTCGGGACATCGCCTGGACCCTGTTCTGTCATCTGTTGCGTCGACCGATGAAAATAAAAACCGCGGATTGCTCCGTAACGCCCGAAAGCTTCACGGTACGAAACCCATGGATCGTATGGTTCCATTGCGCGATGCCTCCCTTTCCTGCTTCAGCTTGATTAGCCCCTGCTAACCTGCATCCACCTCCACTTAGTTGACCATGAACTTAGTAAATTAAATTTATTATCTAACTTTACATCGACTATAGCACATCACTTTTTAATTTGTAAACGGTTTCATTAAATTATTTTTGAATAACAAAACCGATTCCATCTCTTGCTGGTTCGCAAGACACGGAATCGGCTCATTAAATCGTTTGAAATAAACTGTTCGTTGCAAGGGCCGCAGCACTGAGCGCTCCCTGTTTTTCACCCCACGGGACCATCTTGACATCGGTTTCACGTGAAGCAGCGGTCAACGCCGTGTGCTCGACCCGTTCCTTGATTTGATCAACGATCGTAGGTGCGAGCTCGAACATCGGTCCCCCAAGTAAAATCCGGCGTGGATTCAAAAGATGAATCGTATTCAAGACCCCGATTCCGATATATTCCCCCGCCCGTTCATACGCACGAACCGCCTGCTCGTCTCCCTCGTTCAACCGCTTGCGCAAATCAGCAAGCGTCGAGACTTGTGGATCAACGACAGCATAATCCCGTAACAATGCTTTTTCGCCTGCCAACGCTTCAAGACATCCTCGGTTCCCACACGAGCAAATCGGACCATCGAGATCAAGGCGCATATGTCCGACCTCTCCCGTAATATGATGTTGTCCGTCGACAAGCTGTCCGTCGAGCACATAAGCACCCCCGATCCCTTCCCCAGCATAGAGATAGAAGAATTGTTCGACCCCGACGCCTTCACCGAACAATAACTCAAACGAAGCGAGTGCCCGGACATCATTTTCGATGAAGACAGGATAGTCAAAACGTGCTTCGAGTTGTACCTTCAACTCAACGTCATGCAGATGGAATCGTGGAGCAAAAAGAATGACACCTGTCTCTGGATTGACCATCCCGTGGACGGAGATCCCGATTCCGTGAATCGTTCCCCGTCCTTTTGTCTGTGCAATCAAGGTCTCGCATAAGCGACCGATTGCTTCAATCAGTTCTTCATTCGTCTCAAAGCGTCCCACGGCTTCGGACTCATGAATCGTGTTCCCACTTAAATCCGCAACGACACCGATGAATTGGTGACTTGTTGCATCGATGCCGATGACGTATTGCTCTGTTGCGACGAGTTCGAGCATGATCGGTTTTCGTCCCCCATTTGATACCCCAAGCTCTCGCTCCGTCACGAGTTGTTCTGCAATCAATTCACTGACGATGTTTGATACCGTCGGCTTCGTCAAGTTCGTCCGTTGTGCTAACTCGACCCGCGAAATCGGTTGATGCATCCGGATCAGTCGCAAGACGAGTGCTCGATTATAAGAACGCATCCATTTAGAATTACGCGGTGTTTCTTTCGCCATGTCCCCCTCAACCCCTTTGGTCTGTCTCTTTACTATCTTCGCATATTTTGTAAGGGATTTCACGGTCTCACACAAAAACCGTTCATCTGCTGAACGGTTTTTGTGCACTTTCATGCTTCGTCGTATGGTTGTTCCAAGATCAAGACACGTGAACCGTCCGGATTCTCGGTCAGTTCAATTTCGACGATCGCTTGACCGACCAGCAAAACAATCGGTTGAGACGGATCATTCTCGCGAAAGAAACCGATTTTTCCGTGGTGTGCATCCATATAGTCCGCATATAAAAATGTGCCGTTGACGTGTAACTCATCCTTCATGCGATTAAACGTCAGACGTGGAACACCGTACCATGCTTCCCCATTCAAATAAAGCAACGGACGCTCGCCAACCGATTCATTCATCGCCCGTCGGACCTCGATCGCCCCCGTCGTATCGTAATACAATCGATCCTGACCACGTGTCGCGATGACAATCGGATGTTTCTGATACAAGACGACTTCTAAAATTTCATCCGCTTGTTCGACGAAATAACCAGTATCATCCGACTGGGCAAAACTAATCGTATACAATTGCATCCAGGAAACAATATCCGTCACTTGAACCGGTTTATGAAAAAGCGCAGAAACAAGCAGTGTTTCTTGCGGAGTCACAATCAGATTGACGGAGATATCCGCTAAGCGGATCGTCCGGATTTGTGTCGAAGGATACGTATGATCATAACTCGGAACAAGCATCGCTTCATAGTGATCATCCTTTTCAACCAGTTCAATCGATGGCATGCGTCGATCAAAATCCGCAATTTGAATTCGTTTCATCCGACATCTCCTCTCACCTTCTCGAACAGCCTCACGCAAGTTATTACCCAATATCTGGTTTTCGTGCACTCCCCTGAATTCAAAAAACCGGAACGCATGCGTCCCGGTCATTGTAAATACAAATCATATAGTAGATATAGAATGCCTCCGACGATGATTAAAAATGAGAAGATGCCCGTTTTCCCAAAAAAGACGCGATCGATGGTTTCATCTCGTTCGAATCTTTGCTTCGTCATGTAGTACCGCTCCCTTTAACAAGCTCGTAGTACTTCTCTTTTTCGACGTCTCGTATCCAATCCCTTGTTATGATCTGTCATTTCGTTCCATTTGCGAAATAAATCAATGTTTCGGTCTCATCTTCTGTCAACGGTCGTCCTGTCTCTTCTGCATATAAGGTCCGCATGTCCTTCAGTCGTCCTCCGGTCGCTTCTGTTACGCGAATGGCTCGACGCAACATGTTGATCTCTTCTTCAAATTCCGACTTCGGCATCGCTTCTCCATGCGACCAGATATAATAGTCGGCATCTAAACGATCGAGCGCCGCTAATAAACGCGTCGTCCGCTCGACCGTATAATTCACCTCCGGCGAAAAAATATCGGCATACATCGCGTCACCTAAGAACACGGCATGTTCTTCCGGAATGTAGACGAGTAGACTTCCCGGGGAATGATCGTTTTCGACTTCAATCAACTGACAGTGTACCCCGCCCAAATCAAGATCCAGTTTTCCTTCAAAGCCGATCGTCGGTAAAACGACTTCGATATCACGTGTCGAACCGAACTCGAGCTTGATCGCGTCCGCACAAAACGGAATCTCGATGCCTTGATCCATTCGTTCTTGTAACGCTCCATCTGTCCAAGCGTATGGTTGCATCTCCTTCATTCGTTCGATCGTTTGCTTGGTCGCGATTGACGGCAGGTCGAGATGTTTCATCCCAAAAATATGATCCCAGTGCCAGTGGGTCAATGCCAATAAATCAGGTGATCCAAGATTGTGTTTCTTCATTTCTTCTAAGAATAGTGCTGCATGAGCTGACGAGTTTCCCGCATCGATCATCAATTGATGATTTTCCCCACGTACGACGGCGAGAATCGGGCGGTCCGTCTCGCTGACCGGTGTCTGATACCAAATCCGTGAAGTTAGTTGTTTGAAGTGTTGCATGCTCTACCTCCTTATCATCTGCTTTTAGTATACGTCATGACAAAACCGGGTTCATCTAGAAGACGAACCCGGTCTGGTTAGTTATTATTTTTTAGCGTTTGGTCGAAACGGCCACCAGACCCCTTTGCCAAACGATACCGTGATCGCTGGAATCAAGAGTGGTAAGACGATCAAACCATACAAGAGTAGACCTGTGATGACGATCGTCGCGATTTGAACGAGACTCAAGACACCAGACGGCATCATCGCTCCGAAGGTTCCTGCGAGGATGATCGCTGCCGTGATGATGACAGACCCCATCTTTTTCATCGACAGGAACATCGCTTCCTTCGTATCGAGTCCCTTGATCGTCTCTTCCCGGAAACGGTCGAGTAGGAAAATCGAGTAGTCGATACCAAGGGCAATCAACATAACGAATCCGAAGAACGGAACGGCCCAACTGATACCGTCATATCCGAGTCCGTTGACGAAGATCAGCTCTGCGATCGACATCGACGTATAATACGTCAGCAATAACGAACCGATCATGAACAACGGCATGATCAACGAACGGAACATGATTGCTAGAATCACGAAGAGACTGATCAGCATGACCGTCACTGTTCGTTTGAAATCGGCTTTCGACGTATCGTTTAAATCACTGTTGACGCTTGAGATACCACCGTATGCAACACTGCTGTCTTCAAACGGTGTCCCTTTGATTGTCTTCGCTGTCGTCTCTTTGATCGCAGCGACCGTTTGAATCGCTTCCGGAGAATACGGATCATCTTCGAGGATGACTTCGAACTTCAATCCCGTCTGTTGATCGATCGCGTAACGATCAATTGCTGGTTTAAAGGCTTTATCCGACAGCGTATCTTTTGGAACGAACACACCTGTCCCCCGAATCGATGTCGCTTGTCCCATCTCGGTCAGAAGATCGGAAATGTCTTCAAGACCACTTTCAATTTTCGTCAATCCTGCGTTCGCTTGACCGACACCGTCCGCGAGTTGCGTCAACCCACTTCCAAGTTGACCGGCTTGCGCCCCTTGAGACGCAATCCCACTTGCTGCTTGACTGATGCCGGCTTGAACTTGGCTCAATTGACCAGACAAGGCATTCAACGTTCCAACGGTTTGCGGGATGTTTTGGGTCGATTGTAGACCTTGACCGACGAGCGTCAACTGTTGGTTAATTTGCCCAAGTCCGTCTGCTGCTTGTTGCAACTGACTCGCACCTGCTGAAGCCGCATCTCCTGCCGGTAGCTGTCCTGTGATACCGTTGAGATTATCTTCAACGGTCGTCAGACCAGACTGAACATCCGTAAGACCAGCGGTAGCTTTCTTCATGCCATCAGCAACTTGTTTTAATTGACGATCGACGTAGAAATCATTGATGACTTCGCCTGTCGGACGAGAAATCGAACGAACCGATTTGACCCCGTCAATCTTCACCAGTTCGCGACTGAGTTGTTCCGCATAAGGAACTGTTTTTTCAGTAATCAAATCATCGTCACTCTTCAGGATGACGTTGACCGGGAGCGACTCACCTGCACCAAATCCATCCGAGATCGCATTCAGTCCTTTGACCGTCTCATACTTCGCACCAATCTCATCGACGGTATTAAACGAAAGGTCATCATCATACGTAAAGAGTGTCGGGACCGTTATGATCGCAACGATGATCATCGCAAGCAACGGACGACGAATCGATAATCCACCATAATGTGACCACAGTTTACTATCTTGGTGACTCGCCGCCTTCTTCGATGGCCAGAATAGCTTTTCTTTTAGTGTTGCCATGAAGAATGGGACGAGTGTGAACAAGACAAGCAAGAGCACAGCAATCCCGACTGCAACAGCGACCGACGATTTAAAGATCGGGAAGTCCGCAAAACCAATCGCCGAGAAGCCGACGAGAACAGCGAGACCACTGATGAGTAACGTACGCCCTGCTGTCTTATACGTGTTGACAATCGCTGTCTCAACGTCGTGTCCTGCCGTCAACTCTTCCTTGTACCGGCTCAGGAGCAAAATACAATAGTCCGTTCCAATCCCGAACAGGATGGCAACAAGGAAGATTTGCGTATAGTTCGATACCGGGAAGCCGAACCAATCGACGAAAAAGGCGACGAGTGATTGGCTGATCAGGTACGTAAACCCAACCGCAACGAGTGGGACGAACGGTGTGACGACTGAACGGAAGACGAGCAGAAGCAGTCCGAAAATCAATCCGACGGTAATCAGTTCCGTCCGCTTCAGTCCCTCTTGCGAGCTCGTATTGACGTCATCATTGATTAACGCTTCACCCGTTAGATAAATCGTTTGATCCTTTGGTAAGAGGTCCGTCCGGATTTGTTTTGCCAGTTTGACGATCTCTTCTTGCGAACCATCGACCGTGATTGGCACGAGAACTGTCTTTTTGTCTTTTGAGACGAGCTGTCCTTCCGTTTCTTTGTTTTCAAACGGATCCAACACATCCGTGACCGGACGATCAAGTGCTTCTAAATCCTTAACGATTTGCCCGATTGATGTTCGATCGGCATCGCTGACTTTGTCTTTGAGCGGAATGACGAGAGAAATGGTTTCTTCACTTGCCCCCGCTTTTTCTAAAATGTCAGCTGCCCGTTGTGAATCGGCATCATTTGCAAGCTGAATCGCACCTGCTTCTTCTGCTTGTTTAGCTAAGTTTGGTGCCGTAAATAGTAAACCTACTGTGACGATGAGCAATAACGCAAGAATTGCCCAACGCCATTTGACGATTTGTCGCATATCCGATTCTCCTCTTCCTTCGATTCTGTCTTTAGTCGTTCAACTGCAAAATCTCTTTGATCTTCTTAAAGGTTTCGATGAACTGGATGATTTCTTCTTCCTCGACCTTTCCTTCAATCAAATTTTCAAGATACGTATAGATTTCTTGCTCCGCTTCAGTTGCCACTAACCGACCTGATTCCGTCAGTGAGATATACTTCGTCCGGTGGTCGTCTTCTCGTCGTTCGACGATGACGAGACCTTTTTCCGTCAACTTTTTCAGCCGATTCGAGATGGCACTTTTGTGAACACCCTGCACTGCCGCGAGACGCCCAGACGAAATCGGTCCATATTTTCCGACGAGCTTCAACACATGAAGTTGTTCCGGTGAATACATTTGCCAAACGGGTGCTTCGACCGACTTCAACACGCGTTCTGTTCCGTGGATCATGACTTCTTCAAACAGGAGGACTGCTTCACGTAAATTGTCTTTCATTTTTAGTTTACCCCCTAAACTCATGAAGTTAGTTTAGCCCCTCAACTAGAAGTCTGTCAACTCTAAACTGTCACAACTTACCGATGCAGAACATGACCAATTTCTGTATGATAAAGGAAGAGAGGAGCATGCTTATGTTGACTTTGTTTTGGATTGCGTTAGTCATCTGTCTAGTAGGTCTTGTCTTTACGTTACGGATTGCCAAGCAACCAGCAGAAGAAAAGTATGACCACAAAACTTCGGCCAAAAACATGTCTTGGATGTATTTCATTTTTCTTCCGATCATTTTGATTTTATTAGGCATCTTCTATTATTTTTTAACATGATATAAAACAGCACACATCAACCGATGTGTGCTGTTTTATATCACTTCAAGGTTTTCGGACGGACGATATAGATATCGCATTTTGCATAACGGGAGATGTTTTCAGAGACACTCCCGATCATGATGCGTTCCATCGCATTCATCCCGACCGCCCCACAGACGATCAACCCAGCACCGACACGTGGTGCGATGACCTTCGGAATCAATGTTTTTGGAGAGCCATTTTCGATGACCAGTTCAACTGTCTCGACGCCTGCTTCTCGTGCCCGCTTCTCGTAACGATCGAGCAGTCCTTGTGCATATTCCGTGACGTTTTGATCAATGAAACGCTTATTGGCACGTACATTAGCAAATGTCTGAATATCGATGACATGGGCGATGACGAGTTTGGCATGATCGAGTTTGGCGAATTTCACTGCCTTTTCAAAGGCAAGATCTGCCGTCTTTGATCCATCGACTGCCACTAAAATCGTATGATACTGGCTCTCCATCAAGAATCATCCTTTCTGCACGACTCTCTTACAGCATCCGGTCATTTTCATTTTCGAGGGCGCGGTTTTCGTGATCGAGTTTTCGTTCTGCCTCGATCCCTTCTGGTTCTGTCTCCAAAATACTTTTTGGTTCCGGTGCAGGACGTGCTGCACCTGCTTCGTCTGCTAACAGGACATACTCACCTTGTTGGACACGTAAGACATGTTGACGAATATCCGACTCCGGTAATCCGAGTTCCGTGAAGGCGGTTTGAATTTCCTCAGCCGAAGCCGGTTTGCCTGTAAATCGCTCAAATAGCGTCCGTTTTCCAGAGACGAGTTGCGCTGCTGATTGCCCGCGTAACATCGCCATATCGGTTTTGTCTTGCAACACGACATACAAATCTTCTTCTAGATAACCAGCAAAATGTAGATCCTCAATTTTTCGAATCAAATCCGTCTCATTTTGATAGACACCGATCCATTGTTTTTTTCCCATGACACACGTCTCCCCCTTTTATAGCAACTATATGAGATATACCCCAAATTCATCTAAAACATGACTAGGATGAAGAAGACTTCGGCGATTGCTGTCGAAAAAGACGTTGCCGTTTATAGAAGACGTAATAGCACAAGAGTAAAACACATACGATTCCGACCCCTGTTACGATTTGTTGCAGAAGAAAGAGGCGATCGTTAAAGTACAATCCAATCAAATACCAGACGAGCGCGAGACCGAATACCCAATCGGAATGAATGACGACAAACAATAGTCCTCCGATAATCGCTACGATGAGTGCAATCGTACTCCATTGCTGTTCGGAAAGACCAAATAGCGAAGTGAACTGAAAATCCGATAAGATCCGAAATGGTAAAATTAACAGCATCGTGCTCATCCAGGCAAGTAATACTGAAAATGGGGAGCGCATCCAAGGCGAGCGCCGAGGATGATACTGAATTTTCATATAGACTAAACAAAGACTGATGAATGAAATCGTAGTCCAGACGAGTTCCCAAGGTGGTCCGGTCATACTACTGACGCCAAGTGTCAGGAGCGATAACGCGAGCCATCCCCCGATGTCTTCAATCAGTTCTCGATCCGCTGGAAAAGCTCGGACCGGTCGAATACACCAAATTAACAACGTCGTGAACACGACACCTGTAATCGCATCAAAAAAAGGTGCTGGAACAAGAGGCAACGCAGGAAGGGTGACCGGATTTGACCAAACGACGCGCGCTAGCAATGCAAAGAGGAATGCTCCTATATTCATGAGGCGTAAAAATGTTAAATACTGCACGTCCCTCTTCACCTCCTCGTTCATTCTGTTATTCAATTCCCCTTGCAAGAGGCAGAAAAACAAAAATGTCGCTTTGTTCTGTTGCCAAATTCCGGTACGATGAAAAGAAAAGGAGGAACGCGAATGGACGCATTTTTATTGCCCTATCAATATAACTTCATTCGGAATCAAGTCGACCTGTTACAACATCAATTCGCTGCCGTTCATGATCCCGATGTTCGTGATGCTGTCCGGTATAGTGCTGCTGAAAAAATATTCGATCTATTGCCCGTACTTACACCAGAACAGGAAGCGCTGTTGACGAACATTCGTGACGCTGAATCCGAACAGGATCTCCTCGCATATTTAGCACACGTCGAACCATTCGTCCAACCGTTTCCGAGCATTTCTGAATCACGCATCCGTCAGCTCTTCAAAAAAACGAAAAAGTTACATGTTCCGCCACTTTACTCCTTTGAATGGGCTCACACGACGTTTTTAAGCTGGAACGATACCGGAAATCGAAAAAAATACTTCGTCTATCCTTTGGACGGTCAATGGATCGGCGTCGAGGGAACCTATCTGCCATCGATCCAAAAAGGGATTTGTGCGATTTGCCATACGTATAGTGACATCACACTCGTAACCGCAACGACACGTCGTTCAGCTGAACAGCACCAGACGATTGGTCATCATATGTGTATCGACAGCGATGCATGTAATCAAGCTGTGACGAATCCAGAAGTCATTGAAACGTTCTTAGCACGCACGCAAAAGAAATGATAGGCATCAAAAAAACACGTTCGTATGACTGATCCGATGAGGTTCAGTATACGAGCGTGTTTTTGCATGTGACGGCGTTCAGGTGTTCGTTATCGCTGGATCATGTAAGCAAAATTGATTCTTCCCGCGACGTTTTGCCTCATACATCGCTAGGTCTGCTTGCTCGATCAAGTCTGATCGAGAGGCTGCATGCGCAGGATAGATCGCTCCACCAATGCTTGCCGTTACGGGAAGTGGAATGATGCCATGGTGAAACGGCTGTTGGAACAAGGAAACGAGATGTTCTCCACACTGCACCACTTCTGCTTCTTGTTCAACGTCAAATAACAAGACGACGAACTCATCTCCGCCTTGTCTTGAAATGACTGTATTGGGCGGCAGTTTCTTTTGTAAGCGTGTCGTGACATCGACGATGAGTTGATCTCCGACGCGATGACCGTACGTATCGTTAATCTCTTTGAAGTGATCGATATCGATAAAGAATAATCCGACTTGTCCTTCACTCGCTTCCGCCCGGTACAAGGCATCTTGGAACAGTCGCGCAAACAGATACCGATTCGGTAACCCTGTTAAGGCATCGTGGTATGCCATTTGCCGCATCTCCTCCATGGCAGTTGCTAATGCTTCCGTTCGCTCTTCCACCTTCGCTTCGAGATTTTCGCGCAACCGTTGATTGTCAACGACAATCCGGATTTGACGGGAAATCAACAACGGTATGGCAATCATCAGACCAATCGTCAAACCGTTCCAACTAATCGTTTGCCGTGCCATCGTCACGAATAGAATCAATAAGAATAAGTAAGGTGTAATTAAACGTAAGACATCGATCCATCTCCGTGTGACGTCAAGAGGAACGAGCGCTTCTTCAGCGTCAAAGCGATATGCGGCAAGCCCGACGATCATGACAGTCGCTAACCATAACGGATCGAGCCAACTCGAAGGAAATGGATAATCAAATCGTTCTAGGACGACGTATAGGAGGTCGGCAAGTAATTGAAAATGAAATGCGAGTAGAATCAATAATAACGATCCGCCATTACCACGTTTCATCAAACCAAAGAATAAGACAATCATTCCGCCGAGCAACAATAAATCACCGATCGGATAACGAAGCCATAAAAGCGTTTCGATCGTCAGCAAGGCATTTGCTTCTAAATAGGGTGTCACTAAGTAGTGCCACGAGAGCGATCCAGCAACGACTAAAATGATGAACTCATCGAACAAAAAGACCCGCAAATTGACTTCTTGCCGTCGATTGCGAAGGAAATAACCGAAAGCAATGATATAGATCAAGATTTGAAGACTAAAGATCAAGTCAATCCAATCAAACGGTTCCGTTCGCGTACGTCCTTGGAGAAAGTATAGGAGCTGTCCACATTCGCCGATACCAAGCATCGCATTAGCGAATAATAATAGAAAAAATAAGCGGTAAGTAAAAGGGCGTCTTGCCTGGCGTCGCTGTGCCCGCCAAATCAAATAGAGGGAGATCGTTACACCACCGATCGTGAACAGACTGTTGACGACTTGTCCGATTGCCGTATCCGTGCCCACATACGTCACCCAGCCGATATGAAACAGTAACCAGCCTATAACGACTCCCAGCCATTTCTCATACATGACGATTCCCCCTTTCCTTTTTTAACCATAGTTCGTTTGTCCTATAGGTATATCGGTTCAGGATTGCTGTTTATTCACTCTTTTTTTATTTTATTGAAATCTTTTTTGACAAGATTACTCGTTTTAAACATAAGAAAAAACCGTGCTCGCCCCTAGCGGATTGAACACGGTTTAGTTGGAATGTATCCTAGTTCTTTAACTAGAACGTCGATTCTCTTCTGTCGACTCGATCGATTCACTTAAACTGAGCGGTAACACGATGATGAAGCGACTTCCTTTGCCGACTTCAGATTCCACATGAATTACACCTTCATGCTCTTTGACGATTTCCTTACAAATCGATAACCCAAGTCCAGTCCCACCGATTCGACGTGTATCGGAATTATCGACACGATAGAATTTATCAAACAAGTGGGCAAAGGCATGGTGTGGAATCCCAATTCCTTCATCCTTCACTTCAATGATAGCTTGATCGTCTTTCGTATCGATCCAGACGTCAACACGCCCACCATCCGGAGAATACTTGATCGCATTGTTGATCAGGTTACTCATCAATTGTTTGATTCGATCCTCATCTCCTAAAATGAATGGACGATCCGGGCTGAGCAATTGCAAATGAAGATCGTGCCGTTCACTTGAAGCATCGTACAGAGATATCACTTGTTCAGTCAGGCTAAATAAATCGAGATGTGCCATTTGGTATAACTGTCCACCTGACTGCATTCGCTGAACATCTAAGAAATCCGTGACGAGGTTTGATAAGCGTTCCGTCTCGTTATGGATCGTCGCCAGATACTTCTGCTGTTTTGAGTCATCGATTTTTCGATTTAGCATCAACTCTGTAAAACCGTAAATCGACGAGAGCGGTGTTCGTAACTCATGCGATACGGTTGAGACGAGTTCTGTTTTGAGACGATCGGCTTCTGTTTCCCGGGTAATATCCCGTAAAACGAGAATGATTCCCTTCCATCCTCCGACGACGTCAATGCGTTCTGCGTAGACTTCTAAATGAGCCGTGTTATTTCGAATATCAAATCGGACCTTTTCCGGTGAAATCTCACCGGAACGAATCAACTCTAGATACGTATTAAAAGCCTCGACATCATCCACCAACTGGCGCATCACATCGATGACATATTCACTCGACGGTAACGTTCGATCCACCGTGAATTCCGATTGAAGTTCTGGAATCAATTCAAACAATGGACGGTTGACATATAACTCTCCGTTTCCATCTTCAAGATAAATGATCGCTTCCCGGATGGAGTCCAATACTTGCTCGGTCTTTTCTTTTTCTTGACGCATCCCTTCATACGAGCGCGTTCGCAGGAGCGATAACGTCATCTGTTGCGCAAACTCGCGAATATCCGTTAACTGCTGTCCTTTATAGGCAGATTTATAACGAACCAGATAGATGGCTGCAATCAATTCATGCGTTTCCGGATCTTCAATCGGAATCGTCACTTCATGCGTGCTGAATGAATACGGATGGTCTTTTTGACGCGTGACTCGTTTTTCCGATTGGACGAATTCCATCTGACGAACCGATCGATTGATGACGGACATCTCATCTTTTAGAAGGACTTTCAAATAATCCATCGTCATCCCCTTCGTCGTCGCACCTATGAACGCTCCTTCTTCATAGAGTAATAGAGCACCGTACTCCGAAGAGGTGATATCGATCATCTTTTGAACGATTGCCGGATACGATTCGACGGTTTCGCGAACAGCAAGCGCCTCGGTCAATTCGCTACGTAATCGGAGCTTTTCCTCATTCTTTTTCGTTGTTTGATACGCTTCTTCGAGTTCTTCTTGTTGCGCTTGCAGTTCTTCTTGTTGCGCGAGCAACTCTTCACTTTGCGCCTGCAACTCTTCGTTTTTGCCTTGCATCGCATCCGTATGGGCATTTGTCGTCACGACCATCCGATTAAAGGCTGCGCGCAACAATCCGATTTCGTCTGGTCGCTGCTCGGCAGCTTTATCAATCTTAATCGGTTCTTTCCGAGCGAGCTTCTGATTATCATCGATTAAGCGTAGTAATTGTCGTGTCATCCGGCGAAGGAACGGGTGCACGAAGAGAAGGATGAAGGCGATGAGCACAATAATACTCGAGATCCAAATCCATTGTGATTTTGCGACCTCACTTCGTAATTCTCCGACAGCCGTTTCTTGTTGTTGGCTGAGATTCGTGCGGTATTCATCAAGTGCGGCAGATGCTTTTTCGATATCTGGCGTAATATCAATCGAACCGTCCGCTGTCGGCTTCAACCGTCCTTGTTCAACGAGTCGTTTCGCAATCGGTAAGGAAAACAGACTATCTCCTTGTAAAAAGTCCTCATTGATCCGATTCGCCTTTTTTTCATTGACGTAAGACTGGGTCAACGGGAACAAGGCGTCATAGTATAACTCATATAAATTCGTCATTTGCGCTGCGAATTCTTCTTCTTCATCCGTTTTGGCGTTTCGCATGAACCAATCTGTCTCACTTTTGATATCTGTTCGGAGCGCTTGGATTTCATCAAACCGTTCCTGATTACCAAAAATGACGAATCCGCGTAAACCGAACTGAACCGTTTGCCAATTGTCCCACAAATCATTGGCTCGGCGATTTTGTTCACTGATCGTCTCGAGATTCTGTTTTGATGTTTCAATTCGTCCTTCCATGTAGTCATAGACAAAGAACGAAGTAATCGATACTACGATCAGTACCGCATAAAAAACAGTCAGCAGTTGCCGACCGATTCGTCGCCGAATCCAATTCACCATGAATGTATCCTCCTCATCATTCGTTGAATGATGCTTTTTCATTTGTTTCTATAGATTTAATATAATAGAAACGCTTTCGAAGCAACAGCTAGGATATCCAAAAAAGACCTTTTCTCGGAATGTACCCGAAAAAAGGTCTTTCTACCCTCTTACTTTTTCGCTTTCTTTACTGTCACAGATGTCACAGGACTGACTTGTCCACGTGTATTTTTAACGTAGACGGAAAGCTTTGCTTTTGCTTTTTGCTTCGGAATTTTGACAGAATAGTTGCCTTTTGCAGAAACCGTTCCTTTTCCGATGACTTTTTTCTTCGCATCTTTTACATAAACACTCAATTTCTTTTCAGCTGTCCCGGTTACTTTCGTTTGTCCAGCATAGACGGATTTCACTTTCGGTGCTGCTGGGGCTGGGAGGACTTTTACGATCGTCGGTTTACTTGTGCGTTTAGCAATATCCGTCACTGTGACGATCAAGCTTGAACCACCGACTTGTTTTGGTAATTTCGCACTAAAATGACCTTTTGCATCAACTTTTGCTGTGGCAATTTTCTTTTGTTTCGCATCTTTGACAGTAATCGTACCGCCAGCGAGAGCTGTACCTGTCATTTTCGTCGCACCAGCAAGAACTGGTTTGACCTTCGGTGCTTTTGGTGCTTTTCCTGGAAGGACTTCTGTCCGTTCCGATGTAACGTCTAATCCATTCGCATAGCGAACCGTCAAGACCGTCTTTTGATTTTGACGTGGAATCTTAACGCTGTATTTTCCTGCTTGAGCCGTTGTCGTAGCTAGCTTTTTGTTCGTTGTTGTTTCTTTACCATTCTTATCTTTCGTTACGAGTGCTGCCCATACTTCAACTTTCGTTCCTGTCTTGACTGTTCCAGAAACGAACAATTGGTTATCGTAGACGTCATTAACATTCCCGTTCAAGTTCAACTGAGAAATCGCACGTGGAATACTGACTTTTCCGTATCCAGAGACTGGGCTGACGTAAGCTGGGAATTCCGGTTCCATCTTCTCCCCGTCTTCATCTTCTTCGAAGTCGAACCAGTCGTTTGGATTTTCAAACGCAAGTGGCTCTGCACTCTTACGCAAAATCTGTTCGATTTGTGTTGGTGTCAGTTTCGGGTTCAGTGACTTCAAGATTCCCGCTACTGCTGCAACGTGTGGCGAAGCCATACTTGTTCCATCCATATACACCGTGTTACCGTCTGGAATTAAACTAGCGACTTTTGATCCTGGTGCCACGACGTCAAGTCCGATACCATAGTTCGAATAATCAGCAACCATTCCGAGTGGGTTCGTCGCTCCAACAGAAATCGCATATTCCGAGTTCGCTGGGTAACCGACCATCATGTCATAGTCGTTTCCTGAAGCCGCAACGACCGTAACACCATGATCTGCTGCATATTTCATCATATAAGCCATCGTCCGGCTCTCACCGCCACCAAGACTCATGTTGATGACTTTGGCGCCATGATCGACTGCATATTTAATCCCGAGTGCGATCGCGTCTGTTTCTCCTTCGCCGTTTGCATTCAAGACTTTAACCGGCAGGATTTGTGCCGATTGATGAATCCCTTGGATACCATAATCGTTGTTCATCGTTGCTGCGATGACGCCTGCCACGTGTGTTCCGTGACCGTTGTCATCAATCGCATCCCCGTCACCGTTGACGGAAACGTAGTTCTTTTCATTTGCGATATCAACTTTTCCTTGTAAGTCCTTCAAACGATAATCAACACCTGTATCGATGACTGCAATCTTCACAGGCGCTAACTTCTTCGTTCCAAAACGCTGTTGGAATGCTTCAAAACCGATTCCAACGTTATCGAATTGCTCGAAGACGGTCTTTTTATTGACGGCCCATTGATAATCGAAGTTGATATCATTCGTCGCCCGGTACGTCTGAACTTTTTCAACGTACTCGACCGCTGACGAACGGTTGAGTGATTGTTTTAATGCTGCCGCTGATTGTCCTTTGACCGTCGGATCTTCCGTTACGATGACGAAGTCTCCCGCATTACCAAGAGATAAACGTTCCACATCATTTGCTTGAACACCTGCAATCTTCATTGAACGATTCATCTTACCTGGTTTTAATTTAACGATGTAACGTGTTGCTTCTTTTGATTGAATGTTCATACCCATTGACTTGAATGTCTCGCTTAACGAACTACCACTTAATGTAGAGACATCCATTTTGTTGGCGTATCCATCAATCTCTTCCGCAATCACAGCAGGAGATGCGTCACGTGATAATTTGTAGAGACGATCGACAGCTTGTTGATCGGCTTTCGTCAACGTGTACGATGTTCCACGTACGAGTGCCTCCATTGCCGGCTTCAATGTTTTTAAATCTTCATATGCTTGTTGACGCTTTTCTTTATTGAATAAAAGCGTTTTGACGACGTAAGGAGACGCTTTGTAGTAAAGCGATGTCAAAGCACGTCCTGCATCCGATTGGCTCAACACTTGCTTTTGGATCGAGTGCATGAGTGCAAGCATCGGCTTTTCTTCTTTTGTTTGCTTGAGTGCTTCTTCCGCCATACAGCTGATGTCATTGATTGGCTCATACTCGACAGGTAGTTTGACATTGTTATACGTCAATTTGACATGAGCGGCTTTCGTCGTCTTACCTTCTTCGATGTTCGGGTAATATTCGACTTTGACATAATACGGTCCATCCCATGCATATGGAACGGCTAATTTCGTCAGATTTTTTTCATCTGGCTCCGCTTCTGTCCGGTAACGATCAAACGTATCGTCTTCCGCAGCCATCGCTTCACTCGGATACGCTGTTACTTGAACAGGTTGATCCGTATCGATCGATAGTTCGAAGTGAGACGCGTTCTTCTCTACACCCGCTTCATGATTGACGCGGTACCAATATGTATTTTTTTCTTCCGTTCCCGTTTCAAGCGTCGTCTCTTGTCCTACTTTCAAGAGCGTTGCTTTAGCAAGGGCTGTTTCCGCCTTTGCTGTCGTAGGTCCTACTCCAAGCGTCAAAATCAGACAGCTCAGCATGACCCAAATCATCAGTTTCTTCACACATGTTCCTCCTTCAAGATGGATTTACTTTATCTTGATTATAAACAGGATATGGATAAAATGGATATTTATTTTATGGATGTATCTTACAATTTTGAAAGGAAAGGCATCCTATGCATATGAGCATCGGATGCCTTTTAATGATTATTTAAAATCTGCTAGATATTCACCGTATCCTTCTTGTTTCAAGTCCTCTTTCGGAATAAAACGTAAAGCGGCTGAGTTCATACAATACCGAAGCCCCGTTGGCTCTGGACCATCCGAGAAGACATGTCCAAGATGGGCATTTCCATGTCGACTCCGGACTTCCATCCGTTTCATGCCGATTGAAAAATCACTTTTCTCAATGATATTACCCGGCTCAAGTGGTTTCGTGAAACTCGGCCATCCTGTCTTCGAATCATATTTATCGTTTGATGAAAACAATGGTTCGCCAGAAATCAGATCGACATAGATACCGTCTGCTTTCAAATCGTGATACGGATTATCAAACGCCGGCTCCGTCCCATCTTCTTGTGTCACCTTGTACTGGATGTCGGTTAATTTCTTTTTGATTTCTGCGTCTGATAATTTTGGATAGGTTGGAAGATCAAGCTTTGGTTGATCGTTCCAGTAACGGTTGATGAAGTCGTCGCGTCCAGAAGCTGCTCGGTAAAACTTATACTTTTTCTCACTCTTCAAATAGTAGTCTTGATGATACGCTTCCGCTTCATAAAAAGGACCTGCCGCAATCAACGGTGTGACGATGTTATCATCGAAGACTTGTTGTTTCTCTAAATCTTGTTTCGATTGCGCTGCGATTTCTTTTTGTTTCTCATTCGTATAGAAAATCGCCGTCGTATAAGACTCACCACGGTCGACGAATTGACCATCTGCATCCGTCGGATCAATCTGGCGCCAGTAGACATCCAACAATTGCTTGTACGAGATGACGTTCGGATCAAATGTGATCAATACAGCTTCCCGATGACCTGTCGTCTCCGCTGACACTTGATTATACGTCGGATTTTCAACATCGCCGCCCGTATAACCAGAAATGACGGATTTGACGCCTTTTAACCTTTCGAACGGTGGCTCCATACACCAGAAGCATCCACCAGCTAAAATCGCCGTTTCTTCCGGTTGATAACTTAATTCCTTACTGCCGCTTGATTTTGCCTGCTGTTGCTGGAACACGAAGTATCCCCCGACCATGATGACGATGAGACCGATGACTGATACAATCGTCCACATTCGTTTCTTCATCTCCCTTCGCCTCCTTTATTTAGCTTACGTCGCATGACGTCTATTGGATGTTCTTTTATTTAACTGTACCGCGCTCATGCCGTCTTGTCGTAGCATGTGCTCAAACGGAGCACATTGGATCTTCCGGATTAAAGAAGTCCAATCAGGGAATAGACTATATATCAAATAACACCAGGAGGGGTATTTATGTTTGATTACACTGTAACGTCACATCACGATTTAGATCACGTCATGACTCAACTGAAGCAAGCTCTCTCCGAGGCATCGTTCGGTGTCTTATGGGAGTTTGATTTAGCAAACAAATTCGAAGAAAAAGAACTCTCTTTTAATGAAAGCTATCACATTTTAGAGGTATGCCAACCTAAAGAGGCGCACCGCGTCGTTTCCCATGACTTACGGGCTGGTTACTTTCTTCCATGTAAAATCGTCGTCTATACCGAAAAAGGACAAACGAAAGTCGGAATGCCAAAACCAACTGCCTTGATGGACTTAGCAGACGAGGCAGCACTTCAAACTGTCGCAAAAGAAGTAGAACATACGTTACGACACGTAATCGATCAAGCTACACAATAACAAAACGCTCTACCTGTACATTGTTTCGTAAAGGAAACATCATACAAGTAGAGCGTTCTTTCGTTCACAGGATGTCGATCCAAATCTTCACGGCTGTCGCTAAAATCAGGACAGCAAGAATGACTTGGAGAATCTTCGTGTTCATCTTCTTCCCGGCGATTGCGCCAAGTGGTGCTGCAATTAAACTAGCAACGACCATGATTGCCGCAGGACCCCAGTCGACTTGTCCGGTCGTGATTTTACCAACCGTTGCGCCGATCGACGAAATGAACGTGATCGCTAATGACGAAGCAATCGTCATCCGTGTCGGGATTTTCAAGAGCACGAGCATAATCGGGACGAGTAAAAAGGCACCTGCCGCACCGACGATTCCGGCTCCGACACCTACGATGAATGCCGATACCGCCGCAATAGTTTTGTTGAACTGGACCTGATCAAGTGGAATGTCGTCGATTCCCTTTTTCGGAACGAACATCATGATCGCTGCCGTTAACGCAAGAACACCATAGACGATGTTGATTGTGTCTTCAGCCAGGATATTTGAACCATACGCACCGATGAAGCTACCGATTAAAATCGATCCCCCCATGTAGACGATCAATGATTTATTCAAATAACCGCCTTTTCGGTAAGCCCAGACGCCACCAATCGTCGCAAAAAAGACTTGAATCGCACTGATTCCAGCAACCTCATGGGCAGAAAATGCTGCAAAGCCGAGTAGCGGCGGGATATACAATAACATCGGGTATTTAATGATTGAACCGCCAATTCCTAACATTCCTGAAATATAGGACCCAACAAATCCGATTAAGAAAATCGTCACGATAAAACCGAATTCCATCGTTCATCACTCCTTAAAAAAGAGAGCCGTAAATCAGCTCTCTTTTCAAAATTAACCTTTTTGAATCCAGAATTTTAGGACGCTTGCTTCTTCTTCATGTTTGACGAGTTCATGACCACCTGATGTCGCCCACGCCTGAAGATCGTTTTTTGCCCCTTTATCCGTTGCATGGACTTCAAGGATTTGACCTGATTCGAGTCCAGCGATGGCTTTTTTTGTTTTTACGATTGGCATCGGACAAGCAAGTCCTTTTGCGTCGAGTACGAGTTCTGATTTCATGTTGTATTCCTCCTGAATGATTTGATATTCGTTATGCGTCGGTTTAGCGTACCGCACAGCGGTTCGGTCCGACTTCCATTTCCCGTTGTGTTTCAAGATCGGGTGTCTGTTTCCCCATGTTCGTTTCACGGATATCTTGATACGCGTTCGGTTGTGGCGGCAGGTTCTCTGTGACCATTTTCCGGAATGTTGCTTCATCGTCGATGTTGAGACCATGATTGTTCGCAAGCAAGATGCTTAATTTTTCCGCTACACTACCATCCGTGTTCAATTCTTCAATGATCATGAAATGTGCCGGTAAGACGATGAGTTCTGGTGAAAGATCACGATACGTGTTGTAGAGCGAATCGCGTAAGTCGCCGACCCAGTCTTCCGCGAGACCGGCTAAATCCGGACGACCAATCGAGTCGATGAACAAGATATCACCCGTCAATAAATAACGCTGATCGACGATGAATGAAGTCGATCCAATCGTATGTCCTGGGGAATAAAGAGCGCGTACTTCAATCGCTGTATCCCCCACTTGAACCGTACTACCGTCTTCAAGTGGTGCATAATCGAATGTGACATCCGTCGCATCTTTTGGCGGCAACCAGTATGTCGCGCCTGTTTTTTCGGCGATGTCGCGTCCTCCAGAAATATGATCCGCATGAAGATGTGTATCAAACACATGCTTAATCGTGACGTTGCGTGATGCGGCATAATCCAAATACACATCTGTCATTCGTGTCGCGTCGATGAGTACGGCCTCTCCTTCTGAGATGACCATATACGAGAGACAACCTTTACCGATTCGAACGAACTGAACGACTTCGCCTTGATCAGTTCCTGTTTCGTTCAGCGTTCCGAGTGAAATCGGTTCTAGATGTTCACTCCATGCTTTCATACCGCCTGACAGATACGATACGTCTCGTCCTGCTTCTTCTAGCATATCGGCGACGAAAATCGATGAACCTTCTTTTGCGCAAACGACGAGAACATCCTGATCCGTTGGAAGCTGATCGAGAATCTCCTCGACACCATCCAACAATTCAAAATACGGAATGTTGAGGTACTTGAAGTTCTCTCCTTCGATTTTCCAATCTTGAAACGCATCCTCATTCCGGACATCTAAGATGAACAGAGACTCACGTCCAATGATTTTTTTTGTAACTTGTGCGGCTGTCATTGCTTGTGCCATATCTACTCGTTCCTCCTCTACTTTACGCTGTTGTATTATTTCGCTGAAACGAGTGTCGTCGTCTCAGACGCCCATTCCTGCATACCCGGTACGACATTGTGGACCGTATACCCCTTGTCACTGAGCTGTCGGCATGCCATGTCACTTCGGCTACCTGTCCGGCAGATGACATAAATCGTCTGATTTGAATCCAGTTCTGCATGGCGTGTCTCCAGTTCGCCTAACGGAATATTGATGGCTCCCGGTACATGGGCGAAGGCATATTCTGCTTGTTCACGAACATCAAGCACCGTGATCGAATCGTCTTGGCGTGCTGCTTCGACTGTTGCGTTGTCGACGGTTTGAGCGAATGCTGCTGGTTCCGTGACATCACCTGTTGATTTCCGAACGTAATGACGGAGCACTTCGCCTTCTTCAATCGTGCCTAAATAATGATTGCCGGTGCTGTTTGCCCAGGCACGGAGATCTGCAGTTGATCCTTTATCCGTCGCCAGGACTTCGATGACTTGTCCTGGTTCTAACGTCTTGATCGTTTTTTTCGTCCGAACGATCGGCATCGGACAAGCGAGACCTTTAGCGTCCAATACGATATCTGATTTAATCCTAGTCATACAATTCGCTCCTTTACGGTGTGGGGTATTATTTTGTTTCGCCTTCGTACGACATCATGCCGCCATCCATGTTCGTCACGTCATATCCTTGTCCTTCGAGATATGTCGTTGCGCGACCACTGCGCGCACCAGAACGGCATACCATGACATACTCTTTTTTCTTGTCGAGTTCGTTCATCTTGAATTCAATCAATCCAAGTGGAATATGGATCGCTCCCGGAATCATTCCTTCTTTGACTTCATCGACTTCCCGGACATCAATGACGTTCAGTTGTTCACCACGTTCGATTTTTTCCTGTACTTCTGTTGCTGTCATGCGTTTCATGTTCAATTCCTCCTCTTGATTCGATTTAGCGCCAGGCATTCATTCCGCCACGGACTTCCGTGACATTTGAATAACCAGCTTTTTTTAGTACTTTGACGGCTTGTTTGCTTCGCATCCCGCTTTGACAGATGACGAGAACTTCTTTGTCTTTTGGGATTTGATTCAGTTGACTGTTTAGCGTTTGTAACGGAATGTTCTTAAATCCTTTGATGTGATTGCCTTTGAATTCTGCCGGTGTCCGAACATCGAGATAAAATCGTTTGCGGTCGTTTAGTAACGGCTTCAGTTCCGTGGTCGACACTTGCTTGACGCCTTTTGTTGGGGCGAACATCTTATAAGCAAGATAGCCGACGACGAGCAACAAGATAATCGATAGTACATCCATGCGTCATTCCTCCTTCAGATCATTAGATGAATAGATTGACGTTTCCGTTCTCCGCATCGGCGAGGTAGGCGGCAACACCTGCATACTCAATCCCGTCGTGTAATTCTTCCTGTTTCAAACCGAGTAAATCCATCGTCATCGTACAGGCGACGAGTTTGACATCCTGTTCTTTCGCTAATTCGATTAAGTCTGGAAGTGGCATCGCATTGTGCTTCTTCATGACGTTTTTAATCATTTTTTGACCTGCACCACCGAAGTTCATTTTCGAGAGTGGCATCTTATCAGCACCGCGTGGCATGAACTTACCGAACATCTTCTCAAGGAATGTTTTATCCGGCTGGATCGGTTCATCCTTACGCATCGCATTCAAACCCCAGAAGGTATGAAAAATCGTGACTTCGTGATCGTATGCGGCTGCACCGTTGGCAATGATATAAGCTGCCATGACTTTGTCGTACTCTCCACTAAATAAAACGATGGTTGTTTTTTTCGTATCTGACATGAACGTAATTCCTCCGAGTTTTTACCCTAAGGGGTATATTAATTCGTAAAAAATTTTATCTGCTTTTCATTAAGAGTTGAACAGCCTCTGCAACGGCTTGTTCATGATTTTCCGTCGCATCATCCTGACGGACACAGTCGATCAAGTTTTCACTGACGACAAGACCGATGACGCGATCGATTGCACTACGTGTAGCGCTCAGTTGTGTGACTACATCCTTACAGGACGCCTCTTCTTTCATCATTCGAACGATTCCGTGGATTTGTCCTTCAATCCGATTCATCCGATGAATGATGCGATCTTCATAACCGTTTTCCATATGAAGTCCATCTCCTTTTTTAAATGTGACATACGTCATACCTCGTTGGTACATTTCATACAATAATACCTATAGGGGTATAAGTCAACAGAAAAGATTTCCGATTTTGTCGCCATTGTAGAACGTCCGGAAATCTTTTTGCATTTAACCTTTCCAATTCGCCTGTAAAAAAGTGATCCAATGTTCTGCAAGGCGAGTCGGCATCTTCTCTGGTAACAGATAACGAAACGTTCGTTTAGAAATCCCTTTCGCATGAAGCGTAAAGGACTCGGACGGGAAAGACGTGACGAGTCGTTCCGACAAGGCTGCAATGCCACTCCCATTAAAAACAAGTTGACGCACTAAATAGTTGGCATCGACTGTAATCGTTCGTGCGGGAACGATCGACGAAGCATCTAGCCAACGATCGAGCGCATAGCGGGATGCAGATCCTTCTTCACGAACGATCCACGTTGCATCTTTTAACGAAAGGTGGGACGCACCAATGATATGCAGTTGATCTTTCGCAAAGACGATTTGTTTGATTCCATCAAATGTCAGTTCTCCTTCGATCATCCCGAGATCAATCTCACGATGTCGTAAAGCTGCTGCCACTTGATCATGGTTCATTAACTGGATATCTAGTGATACCTTAGGATGAACGCTTGAAAACAGATGAATCATGTTATCGAGCAACATTTCGTGAATCGTATGCGTTGCTCCGATCCGTAAGGTTCCGCGGAAGACACCTTCCGATTCATCCAGCTGGGACTGCATCTGTTCGAGCTGGAAAAGAATTTCTTTTGCGTGGCGATAGACAATCCAGCCCATTTCCGATACCTCGACCCCTATTGCGAATGAATCACGTATTAACAATGAATGTCCGATCTCTTCTTCTAGTCGTTTGACGTGAACACTGACCGTCGGTTGCGATAGAAATAACTGTTCCGCTGTTTTCGTAAAATGACGTGTTTCAACGAGTGTGACGAACGTTCTCAGTTCAGTTAATTTCAACAATACCCCTCCTCATTACATTTCATAATCATTTGTATATAATTAATTCATTTTTATAATCTGGTATTCCTCTTTCATACTCAAGGTATCACGTATTAGAAAGAAGGACTGTTTCATGATGTATATCTCATTTATTTTGTTAGGAGCAACCATCGGCATACTCTCTGGCTTTTTCGGAATCGGCGGCGGCATCATACTGACCCCACTGTTATTGATTCTCGGCTATGAAGCCAGCACCGCGATCGTCCTCAGTCTGTTACTGACACTCGGATCGACTGTGACCGGCACGCTTTCACATCTTCGATTAAAAACATTCCGTTTTCGTGATGCCGGGATTATTGGTCTGTCCGGCATCATCGGTTCGGCGTTGATCACACCAGTCGTCTTTTGGCTCGAGCGTCATGCTGGTGCTGATGTCGTCTTATCGAGTCTCTACATCGTTTTACTGATTGGTTTTTCGATTCAGTTTCTTCGTCCCCGTTCAAAGGAACGTTCGTCTTTTCCCGTCCATGATGCTTCGATCGTAAAGCTCGCTGTCATCGGACTTGCTACCGGAATCCTCTCATCATTGATGGGTGTCAGCGGTGGATTCTTGTTGACACCGCTCTTGCTCGGATGGGTTCGTTTTCCGCTCAAACAAGCAATCGGAACGAGTATCGCCTCTGCGACATTGATCGTTCTTGGAGGCGTGACGAGTTATGTTGCTTCCGGAACCAGCGCTCCGTTATCACTCGGGATTGCTTTAATCGTCGGTGCGTTCATCGGCTCACCACTCGGTGCTTCACTCTTGCATCGCTTCAATGAACCGTTCGTTCAAAAGACGTTAGGAATCTTTTATGGTGTCGTCGCCTTAAGCGTCATCGTCAAAGTATTCGGTCTTCCTTATCTGTCACTCGTCTTACTCGCTTTATTCACACTCAGCCTGTTGAGCGTCTTCGGTTACCGGATTCTTAAAATGGCCTAAATGAAAAAGCAGCTGACACATCGTCAGCTGCTTTTATGCGTGCTCAATGATTAACGCACGCTTTCTTCTTTGATTTTTTGTGGTTTCATGATTTTTGCCTCTTTTTTCTGACGCATGCGTTCCGCATTCATCAATCCCCCTAACATCAAGACGACAGCAGATAAATAGAACCATGTCATCAAGACGATGATTCCGGCAAGCTGACCGTAAAGACGATCGTAACTCCCGAACTCAGCATAGTAAGAGAAGAATTCCGAAACGACTTGCCAAGCGATCGTCGCAAAAATGGCTCCAGGGAGTACTTGACGAACCGTTAGTCGGACACTCGGTAAAATCCGATATAATAAGATGAAAAAGACAAGTAAGAACAACGTCCCGAGTCCCCAGCGGAATAAGAACCAGATCCACGAATAGTTCGTCACGAAATCAGCGACGATTGCAAAGTGATTGATGAAACGCCGTGTTAACTTTTCTGAAATCGGAACAATCAATGAAATCGGTAAGATGATCATCATCCCGATCGTAAAAGCGAAGTCTTGCAACAGTCCGCGCCAGAATGGCGCTTTTCGTGTCACTTCGAGCGCATCGTTCAGCGAGCGGACAAGTGACTGGACCGACATCGAAGCGAGCCAAAAGGCGGCGAGGAAACTGATCGAGGCGAGTTTGAAGCCGCCTTGATCAAAGATTCCAACGACGTTCCGCTGAATCAAATCGTACGTTTCTGCCGGAGCAAACGGTCGAATTAAATCCAGCACGTTATCGGACGTAAACGGTAAGAACGAGACGATCCCAACTACGAATAATAAGAACGGGAATAAGGACAACATCAGATAATAGGCGAGCTGAGCCGATTTATCAAAAAAGGCTTCACCAAAAAAACGGGCAAATACAGGTTTGATTAAAGACATACAAATTTCCTCACTTTCAACTAATTCTCTACACTATCCCCCATTTCATACCTCCTTTAAACTTTTGGAAGTCTTTTGAACTTATAACAACCTTATACATCATTCAAGTTTGGCGCTTCGGTTCTGCGCGGGGTACACTAGGAACAGAGATTGTATCGTGCTTGTTTTTTAGAAAGGATTTCGATTCGTGTACTCACTCATTCAAACCGAAGCAGAACGCTTCTTTACTTCTTATATAGAGCAATACCCCGAAATGGCCGGACGTCAGCAAGAAGTCATCCGTTCGATTGAAACAACAGGAACGTACGAACAGACGGCTTCCGAGCTAGCGTTCGGTGCCAAGCTCGCTTGGCGGAACAGTAACCGATGTGTCGGACGTCTCTTTTGGGAACAACTCCATGTCTTTGACGCGCGGGATGCGTTGACCGTTGAAACGGTCCGCGACGCGTTATTTGAGCATATCCGGTTCGCGACGAACGAGGGACGAATTCGCTCGACGATCACGATTTTCCATCCGACACGTGTCCGGCTGCATAATCACCAACTGATCCGCTACGCTGGTTATGAAACCGCAACAGGAATCATCGGTGATCCGGCTTCTATCCAACTGACGCGACAATGTGAAGCACTTGGCTGGACCGGAGCGCGTACACCCTTTGATATCCTGCCCCTCTTGATTGAACTTGATGGACAAGTCAGCCTGCATCCGATTCCAGATGAGCTCGTGCTCGAAGTCAGCATCACACATCCTGACTATGATCTGTTCGGTGGTCGCGAAGTCCGCTGGTATGCCGTGCCGATGATTGCCGACATGCAGCTTGAGATCGGTGGCATCGTCTATCCGTGTGCTCCGTTCAACGGATGGTACATGGGAACAGAAATCGGTGCCCGTAACCTCGCTGATATGGATCGTTACGATCTGTTACCGCTCGTCGCGACACAACTCGGTCTGAATACCTCACGTGAACGATCGCTTTGGAAAGACCGAGCGCTCGTCGAACTGAACGTTGCCGTACTCGAATCGTTCGAACGAGCCGGTGTTACGATCGTCGATCACCATACGGCTGCCAAACAGTTCGCTCGTTTTGAAAAAAATGAAGCCGCGTGTGGTCGTGATGTCACCGGGGAATGGTCCTGGCTCGTGCCACCGATGAGTGGGGCAACGACGCATATGTTCCATAAGGATTACGACCCAGAAATCAAACGACCGAACTTCTTTCCAAAATCAACACAGACGGCACCTGTGACCGGCTGTCCGTTTCACCAAGGAGCATTGAAATGAATTATGTCGAACAGTTACGTCAAAAAATCGGTCATGACCCAGTCATTCTCGTCGGTTCTGTCGTCCTCGTCGTACAAAATGAACACATTTTGCTCGAACAACGGAACGAAGCACAAGCCCGCTTTGGTTTACCAGGAGGATTGATGGAATGGGCGGAATCACCGGAAGAGACCGCGCGTCGAGAGCTTAAAGAAGAGACTGGCTTAGAGGTAAAACGATTAACGTTACTCGATGTCTACTCCGGTTCGCAATACGTGACGACGTTAGCGAACGGAGATGTCTTTCAAAGCGTCACCCTCGCCTATATCGGTGAACATCCGATTGGAATGTTAAAACAAAGTGATGAGAGTATCAAGCTCCAGTTCGTACCGCTTGATGACTTACCTGATCACTTAGTCGGTTCTCACGCTCGAATGATTGAAGACTACAAAAACCGCCGCTAAATGAATAGCAGCGGTTTTTGTTTATAGCGACTGACGCATGATGTATTGTTTCAAATCCCGCTGAGTCCACCCTTCAGAACGTAACGCCTCCCAAACCTGCACATCTGTTGATTGATAATGGTAGGTCGTTCCCGGTAAACGACGGACGACTTCTGTCGCGTGTCGTGCTTTTTGTTCTGCTGGACCGACGACTGACAAGAGAGATGATCCGGCTACTGCCACTACACTTGCTTCTAATTGATAATAATCCGTTTGTAATTGCTGCATGACATGAGGATCTTGCTGCCAGATGTATTCTCCTTGTCCATGGTATTGTTTTAAAAACTCCACTTCTTCGATCGTCGGCAGAGCGACCTCTTGACGTTCATCTGTTAAATGAAAATAACCGATTTCTCCAACAATCGTGTAGTGAAGCGATTCATACAAGCGAATCGCTGGGTCGTTCCCTTGAATGACTTCAAGCATCAGACCATCCATTCCGATTTCTTTAGCATGGCTCAGTTGTGCTTGATACAAGGCTTTCGCGATCCCAAGACGACGATACTGTGGTGAAATCCCCAGTCCCCCACACCGCATGATGCGTTGACCCTCAATCTCCTTCCAACCGTTCAGCCAGAGACCGACTGGTATTTCTCCATGATAGGCAACGAATGAATGCTCCAATTGGTTCCCGTCTCGTTCGATGATGCGCTCTTGGAATTCTGCTTCCGATAAGTGCAGTGGAATCAAATAATCTTGGAATCCATCCTGCATCGCTTTGTATGCTGTTTTTACGTCAGGTGAACGTTGAATGTGAATCATCGAAAAACCTCCTTTTCCACTGAGCTGTTTCGCTTTCGTTCGCCTAATTTCCTGCATACAAAAACACCCTTGTCACCAAGGGTGTTTAGTCGATTCATTGATGGAGTTTCGAACGCTTGCGTCCATATCCGAAGTACAACAGTAATCCAATGGCTGTCCAGATAAAGAAGGCAATCCACGTGAATGGTTGTAAGTTGAACATAAGCATGATACAAGCAAGGACCGACAAGATTGGTAAGACTGGGACGAACGGAACCTTGAAAGCACGCTTCAAATCAGGACGCGTCCGGCGTAGGACGATGACTGCGATCGAGATGAGTGAGAAGGCTGCCAGTGTTCCGATGTTGATCAATTCAGCAAGTGTACCAAGCGGCACGAATCCAGCGATTAAACCAGCAATCGTTCCGAGAATCCAAGTTGCTTTAACGGGTGTGTGCGACTTTTCGTTGACGTCTGAGAAGACTTTCGGTAATAATCCGTCACGGCTCATCGCGAACAAGAGACGGACAAGACCAAATGTCATGACGAGGATGACCGTCGTCATACCAACGATGGCTCCTAAATCGACGAATCCAGCGACCCAGTCTTGGCCTGCCACTTTTAAGGCAAGGGATACTGGGCTATCAACACCTTCAAACTGTTTGAATGGAACGATTCCGACCATGATGGCAGAGACGACGACGTACAAAACGGTAACGATCGCAAGCGATCCTAGAATCCCAACCGGTAAGTTACGTCCCGGGTTTTTGACTTCTTCTGCTGCCGATGTGACGGCATCAAATCCAAGATAAGCGAAGAAGGCAATCGCTGATGCTTGCAGGACACCGCTCATACCGAACGGCGCAAACGGTTTGTAGTTGCCTGGTTCGATATACCAGATCCCGACGACGATAAACAAGACGACGACGGCAACTTTGACGAGTACCATGATGTTGTTGACGCGTTTCGTCTCTTTAATCCCAAGCGAAAGCAAGAGCGTAATGACCATCAGAATCAAGAATGCTGGTAAGTTAAAGAACGTCTCGCTTCCTGGTACAGCACCTGGAGCAGCTGTTAAGGCTGTCGGTAAATGGAGACCAAAACCTGCTAACAGTGACTGGAAGTATCCTGACCAGCCAGTCGCAACGGCACTCGAAGCGAGTCCGTATTCTAAAATGAGACACCAGCCGATGATCCAAGCCACGACTTCCCCAATCGTTGCGTATGTATACGTATATACACTACCTGAGACGGGAATCATCGACGAGAATTCAGCATAACAAAGGGCTGCGAGCGCACAGACGATAGCGGAAATAATGAATGAGATCGGTAAAGCAGGTCCTGCATAAAGAGCGCCCGTTCCTGTCAGAACGAAAATCCCGGTACCGATGATGGCACCGATTCCAAGTAAAATAAGGTCAAACCCTGATAAGTGACGTGCCAGTTTGGAATGTTGTTTCATGTCCATCATCACACTGACATCTTTCTTGCGAAGCAAACTCATGTTTCATCCTCCGAACTTTTCTCTTTTTTCTGAATATTCAAATCATTGAGGTAATTGACTTTCTTATCATAACAAACGATGTCAGGTTCGATAAGTCTTTTTTTCTGTATTTTTTCACAAAGTGGTCAAACCACTTTTGTGAAAATGCGACAACGCTTTGATGCGTCAACGCAAAAACACCCTTTCCTCAAAATGAGAGGAAAGGATGTACTCGTATTACGGACGATCGTTTGGATGATCGAGGTTAGGACCTTTATGCTCATCTGGATCGATCGGGTAATCATCTTGCTGTGCTAAATCGTTTTCTGGCAATGCACCTTTTGGTGTACCATGTGTCGTCTCATCTGTTGAAGAAGAGCGCGCTGAACGTGGTGCACGATCTGGTGTGACATCATCTGCTGCTTGTGAAGCTGCACCTTTTGCTGCATCTTTCAAGCTCGGTGATGAAGAAGTAGATGCTGACTTACTTGGAAGGTTCGATGTGTCGACTTCCGTATTCTCTGCTTTCTTTTGCAGACGATCGAGGTAACGCGATGCATTATCACGTCCACCAAGACCAAAGGCAAGACCGAAAGCAAGCGCAAGTGCTCCAAGGATCAAGATGAAGGCTGAGTTGACGATCGTATCAGCAACACCCAATTGATCAAGTGCCATGAAGACAGCAAGTGCAAGAATCGCATACTTCGCAACGCTTGAGAGGACTTTTAGTTCAGAGTTACCGAACAGGCTGTCCATCGTACGTTTGACGAGGTTGCTGACGATGATCCCGATTGCGAGAATGATGATCGCTGTCAGGACGCTTGGCAAGAACGCAAGGACGGCACGACCGAGGTCTACCATGAAGTCAAGACCAATCAAATTGAACGCTTCAACGACGAAGAGAACGACGATGACGATCTCAACAAGGACTCCGACGACTGATGACGGCGAGGTAGAAGTTTGATTCGCATCCCATGTACCGATTTTCAAGTGACGTGTCAGATTGTTGAATCCAAGACGTGATAAGAGGTCCGTGACGAACTTCTTGACGAAACGTCCGACATAGAGACCGACCAGAATCAGAACGACACCGACAAGGATGTTCGGAATCATACCGAGGACATCGTTCAACATGTTGATCGCTGGGCCCGTGATTCCTTTAATGTTCAATTGATCGAGTGCCGAGATCGTGATTGGAATCAAGATCAAGATGAAGACGACTGTTCCTAGAATCGACGAAAGTGATTTTGAATCTTTTTGATCCGTTGATCCAAGGTTAAAACGAGCTGCAAATTTATCCGTCCCAACAGCATGAAGGAAATTCGTTACGATATCGCGAACGATTTTTGCAACGAAATAACCAACTACGAAGATAGCGGCGGCAGCAATTAAGCGTGGGATGAACCCAAGGAATGACGATAATAAATCGCTAAATGGTTGAGAGACACCTTCAATGTTCAAAGCATCTAGAACACCCGGTAAGAACAGAAGCAAGACGAGATAGAAGACGATTTCTCCTACGATTTTTGGATAAGTTGATAAATCCGTATCCCCTTGTAACATCTTGTTCGAACGAACCTTTTCATTCGACATCAACTTCGTACCCGCTTTGACGATGATCATACGGAGAACGACCGCGATGATATATGCCAAGAGAAGGACAAGGGCTGCTTTCAAGACGTTTGGAATGACTGCGAGCAATGTGCTCATCGTATCCGCGAGTGGTCCAGCAATGATGTTCAGATTAAGAATATTGAAGACCAAAATCAAAACGAAAATCATGAGTACCCAAAAAATGACGGTTCCAATTACTTTTTCAGGCGTCCATTTTTTCTTCTTTTGCTGTTCGCCCTCTTTTGGAGGTATTAACTTATTAACGACCCCAGACTTCTCTAATGCTTTTTGAACTCCGTTTGCAATTAGCTTTGCAATGAGCCAACCGATCAGAAAAACGATGATCGCTCCAAGCAAATTGCCGAGTGATCCTAGAATACCGTTCATGTTGAACGATGTTCCATTCCAAAAGTTATTCATCCTGTCACACTCCTTCACCTAAATAAAATTATATATTTCTGACACTTCTTTAATTTCCCCAGCTAAAGGATTTATTAAACCCTTGTCCGTACCAGAATGTGGTGTTTCTTGTGTTCCATACAAAAAAATGGATGGCATATGCTGCCATCCAGTCCGTCGTCTTATGATGTTTGTTGATTCAAAATCGTGCGCATCGCTGCATATCCACCTTCAATGTTAACGACATCCTTAAATCCGAGTGACTGTAGTACACTGACCGCCATTCGAGAACGAACACCGGATGCACAGTGTACGGCAAGTGGACGATCGGTCGGTAATTCCTCCTGACGAGCCACTAGCTTTCCTAAAAGAATCCGTCGTGCTTGATCATAATGTTGGCTGTCCCACTCTGTTTTGTTCCGGACGTCGAGGACGTAGACTTCTTGTCGCTCTGCAGCTGCTAGCGCTTCTTCTGCCGTCCAGTCCTCATAACGTTCCGTTAGCATCGATGCTGGTACTGCTTGATGATCTGCCCAGTAAGTGACCCGATCGAGTCCAATTGATTGAAGATCCCGTTGAATATCTTCACGCTGTTCCGGCGTCGACAGAATCGCGATGTCATGGTCAAAATCGAGTAACCAACCAGCCCAAGTAACGAATTTATCATCGTACGGAATATTGATCGTACCTGGAAGATGTCCGTTCCGGAACGACTGACCATCTCGCGTATCAACGATCTGTATCGAAGACGTCCACGCTGTCGGATCCTCGTTCGTCACGAGTTCAGGAATCTCCGTCGTCAAAGCAATTCCTTCTTTATTGACGCGTTTCATCATCGCGAAATAGTTCGGTGGTTCTGGTTGATCCGTCGTTAGTTCCCGAATGAATGCATCTTCGTCTTCCATCTGCAACGCCCAGTTCGTCGCTTTTTCATAGCCGACCGTCGATGTCGGAACGGCTCCGAGCGCTTTCCCGCAAGCACTTCCGGCGCCATGTCCTGGCCAAATTTGGACAAAATCAGGTAGCTCCTTGAAACGTTTTAACGAAGCAAACATCTGCTTCGCTCCAACGGCTGTCGTTCCTTTGATACCAGCTGCTTCTTCGAGTAGATCGGGACGACCGATATCACCAACAAAGACGAAATCGCCTGTGAAGATGCCCATCGGTACTTGTTGATTTCGGTCGAATAATAAGAAGGAGATATGTTCTGGCGTATGCCCTGGTGTGTGCATGACTTCTAGCGTCACATTCCCGACTTTGAACCGGTCACCATCTTTGACAAGTTCATGGTGAATATCCGAGACAAATTGATATTTCCAGTTTTCGTCTCCTTCATCTGACAGGTAAGCCGTCGTGTCGTATCGTTTTGCAAACTCTTGTGTGCCCGAGACGAAGTCTGCGTGAATATGCGTTTCCGCTGTAGCAGTAATCCGGAGACCTTCTTTTTTAGCCACCTCTAGATACGGTCTAATATTCCGTGCAGGATCGATGACGATCGCTTCTCCTGTCATTTGGCACCCGACCATGTATGACGCCTGCGCTAATTTTTCATCATAGAAATATCGTAATAACATTGTGTATACCCCCTCTAGTGTATTAAACGATGGTTCCTTCGTAGCTCATCATGCCGCCGCTGATATTCGTCACATCGAATCCTGCTTGCTCCAAGTACATCGCCGCATTCATGCTGCGACCACCAGATAGACAGATGATATGGACCGGACGTGACGCGTCGAGTTCATCCGTTCGCTCTGTCAACTCGGACAATGGAACGTTTTTGGCTTCAGCGATATGTCCGCTTTCGTATTCATCGATTTCACGAACATCAATCAATTGGATCGTACTTTCGGTTAACGTCTGCTGTAATTGGTCTGTCGTCATCTGTTTCATCAAGATTCCTCCTAGTAGATGCCTCACGGCTGTAAAGTTGTTGAATTCAATATACCCCCTACCGTATATAAGTTCAAGAAAAATGCACACAAAAAAACAGCATCGTCAAAATGACGACACTGTCCTGACTCAAACGACTTCCTTTTCAGAGAACTGACTGTTGTACAGATCCGCATAAAAACCATCTGCCTCGAGTAATTCTTCATGTGTGCCCTGTTCGATGACACTTCCTTGATTCATGACGAGAATCAAATCGGCATCCTTGATCGTCGAGAGACGATGGGCAATGACGAAGCTTGTCCGTCCCTCCATCAAGCGACGCATTGCTTGCTGGATGAAGACCTCTGTCCGTGTATCCACACTAGAGGTCGCTTCATCGAGAATCATGATCGGAGGATCGGCAAGAACGGCCCGAGCAATCGTCAACAGCTGTTTTTGACCTTGCGAGATGTTCGAGGCTTCCTCGTTCAAGACCGTATCATACCCGTCCGGCAACGTCCGGATGAAGTGATCAGCGTGTGCCGTTTTGGCTGCCGCGATGATTTCCTCCTCGGTCGCTCCACTCTTACCGTAAGCAAGATTATCTCGGATCGTACCGTTGAAAAGCCACGTATCTTGTAAGACCATCCCGAACGTCGTCCGTAAGTCTTCGCGTGACATCTCGCGGGTATCGATGCCGTCAATCCGGATCGTCCCCCCGTTCAACTCATAAAAGCGCATCAATAGATTGATCATCGTCGTCTTACCGGCACCGGTTGGTCCAACGATCGCGACCGTTTGTCCCGGTGCGACATCGATGTTCATGTCCTCGATCAAGAGATCCTTTCCGTAACCAAAATCAACGTGTTCGAACGCGACCGCTCCTTCAGCTTGCGTGAGACGATGTGTCGTCACTTCCTTGATTTCTTCTTCTTCGTCCAGTAATTCGAAGACACGTTCCGCTGCTGCGACTGTTGATTGAACGATGTTCGCGATATTCGCTGTTTGTGTGATCGGTTGCGTGAACTGGCGTGTATAGGTGATGAACGCTTGGATATCCCCGATCGAGATCGCCCGTTGCGTGACGAGAATCCCGCCGACGATACTGATCAGGACGTAACTGATATTTCCGATGAACATCATCATCGGCATGATAATCCCGGAGATGAACTGTGCTTTACGTCCTGCTTCATACAACTCTTCGTTGACGGCATCAAACTGCTCGACCGCTTTGCGTTCATGTCCGAACGCCTTGACGACCGAGTGTCCGGTATACATCTCTTCGACATGTCCGTTCAATTGGCCAAGTGTCCGTTGTTGGTCAGCAAAATACTTTTGAGAACGTTTCAAAATCGGTCGGATCGCAAAGATCGAAACCGGCAACGAGACGAGCGAAATCAGTGTTAACAGCGGACTGATCGTCAACATCATGATCAGAATCCCGACGATCGTCACGATCGAGGTGATGAATGATGTCACACTTTGTTGTAACGTACTACCGATCGTATCGATATCGTTCGTCACGCGGCTGAGTGTCTCCCCGTTCGGACGACCATCGTAGTATTTCAATGGCAGGCGTTCGAGTTTATGATTGACGTCTTCGCGTAAATCGTAGACTGTTTTTTGAGCGATACCTGACATCAAATACTGTTGCAAGTAATTAAACAGACTACTGATGATATATAGTCCAGCGAGCCAGAGCAGGATCTGTCCGATTTTCGTGAAATCGATTGCCGCTCCCGGTACACCTTGGAACTTCGCATATGCCCCTTCAAACAATTCCGTGATTGCCGTCCCCATGATTTTCGGACCGGCAATCATGAAGACCGTACTGAGGATGGCTGCGAGGAATACACCAACGAGTGCCGTCCGACGCGGACGCAGATACCGAAGCAGACGACGGAACGTTGCTTTGAAATCCTTTGGTTTTTCTCCGAGCATCATCATATTTCCGCCACCGGGACCACCAGGCGGAGGACCGCCGGCAGGTCGTTTTTTCTCACTCATGCGATTTCCTCCTCTGATAGTTGTGACTTCACGATTTCCTGATAGACGGCATTGTCAGCAAACAATTCATCGTGCGTTCCGATTCCAGCGACTTTCCCTTCATCCAGGACGATGATTTGATCGGCATCGATGACGGTGCTGACACGTTGAGCGACGATCAAGACGGTTGCCTCGCGTGTTTCTTCCCGTAAGGCTTTCCGAAGTGCCGCATCAGTTTTAAAGTCGAGTGCTGAAAAACTGTCATCAAAGACATATAAATCTGGTCGACGAACGAGGGCTCGCGCAATCGACAACCGTTGTTTTTGCCCACCGGAGACGTTCGATCCACCTTGTTCGATCCGCGCATCGTAACCGTCCGGCATCCGTTCGATGAAATCGGTCGCTTGTGCGATTTGCGCTGCATGCGCGACTTCTTCGTCTGTCGCGTTCTCTTTCCCGAAGCGAATGTTTTCAGCGATCGTACCCGTGAACAGTAGCGCCTTTTGAGGAACGAAGCCGATTTTCGACCGCAGTTCCTCTTGCGGTACATCCTGGCTATCGACACCGTTGACCCGGATGCTCCCTTCCGTCACGTCATAAAAACGAGGAATCAAATTGACGAGCGTTGATTTACCGGAACCCGTTCCGCCGATCACAGCCGTCACTTCACCTGGTCGTGCCGCAAAGCTGATGTCGGATAAGACAGGTGTCTCAGCACCTGGGTAACGGAACGTGACACGATCAAAGACGAGCGTTCCTTTTTCACGGTCAGCGGTTTGTGTCCCCTCATCTGTCATCGTTGGTGTCATCTCGAGAACTTCATTGATCCGTTTCGCCGAGACAGCTGCTCGCGGAATCATGACGAACATGACCGACGCCATGACGAGCGCGAACATGATTTGCATGACGTACTGGATGAATGCCATCAAATCCCCGATTTGCATGCCACCATTATCGATCCGGATGCCCCCGAACCAAATGACACCGACGACCGTCAAGTTCATGACGAGCATCATCACTGGCATCAAGAACGCCATGATTTTATTGACCTTGATCGAGACTTCTGTCAAATCCGCGTTCGCTTTTGTCAATCGTACTTGTTCATCACGTTCCCGGTTAAAGGCACGGATGACACGAATCCCGGTCAAGTTCTCCCGCAAGACGAGGTTCAGACGGTCGAGACGTTTTTGAACCTTCCCAAACAACGGAACGCCTTTCCACAGAATCAACAGGATCGAAATAACAAGGACCGGCATCGCCGCGACGATGACGAGCGATAGTTTGGCATCTTTCGAGACGGCCATGATCAATCCACCGATGAACATGATTGGTGCACTGACGACCATCCGCAACATCATGATGACGACTTGTTGGACTTGTGTGATGTCGTTCGTCGTCCGCGTAATCAGTGACGCCGTTCCGACCTGGTCGAACTCTTGCAGGGAGAAACGTTCGACATGGTTAAAGACTTGGCGACGGATATCCCGTCCGAGCCCCATCGACGCCTTCGATGAATAATAACTGGCGGCAACTGCAGCTAACGCTCCGATACCGGTAATCCCCAGCATGACGGCACCAATTTTCCAGATATACGCGGTATCGCCGGTAACGACGCCTTTATCGATGATATCCGCCATCAGTGTCGGTAAATACAAATCGGACATCGATTGTGCAAATACAAGGACAAGCACAGCAAAGACCGCCCATTTATAGACCGTCAACCGTTTGAGTAACTTAATCATCCGAACATCCTCCTTTCAGATCTGGACGTAAAATCTGACCGATTCCCTCAGCAATCACTGCGTGTGTTTCAAGCATCTGTTCGAATACGTCCGGGTCAATCGTCGCAAGCACTTGCTCCAGTTGACGTTGCATCCCCTTCTCTTGTTCCTTGATGTCAGTGACGAATTGCTGACCTTGATCACTAAGCTTTAAGACGACTTCCCGTCGATTGTCGGGATTCGTCTCCCGAATGACCCAGCCCGATTGGACGAGACCTTCAATCGACTGACTGAGCGTACTTTTCGGTAAGTGCGTATGTGCGGCGAGCTCTTTTTGTGAGATCGGTCCACGCGGTGCAATCGTCATCAAGCTATGAAATTGCGGTAAACTGAGTCCGTTTTCCTGTGCCGTCTGATGCGCTGCTCGGACCAGATGGCGCTGGACATTCCAAAACGACTGCATCATCGCATTCGAACGGGTCGTTTCCGTTTGATCCATCTTGTTTCGCCTCCTTGTTCCATTTCAAATCGTTCCAAAAGGAACAATTACTTATATGAATTAAATTACGCCGATTATTTTTAATTGTCAACGAAAAGGCAATGTGAAAAATCACATAGTTTTTGCTATGCTCAAGGAACACAAGGAGTGAGCATAGATGAGACATGAAATGGGATTATTTGAAGAACCGTTTCGTTCGATTGAACAAGGACGAAAGACCGTCGAGATTCGACTAAATGATTTAAAACGACAACAGGTACAAGTCGGTGATCAGATTCAGTTCACCCATACGGAAACAAGTGAGACGCTACTTGTCCGCGTGACAAAACGACAAGTCTTTCCTGATTTCCGAGCGCTTTATGAACACATCCCAAATGAAGCTATCGACTGTGTTGGTTGGTCGCTCGACGAACTCGTGACGTCAACCTATGCAATCTATTCACCGGAAGCCGAGCAACAGTACGGGGCACTGGCTCTGACGATCGCATTAGAACCATAAAAAAACGTCTTTTCTACAGTCAACGTAGAAAAGACGTTTTTGAATTCATTCGGGTTCGACGTGTACATGGATATCATAGACACCGTATTCTTCCGTCAGTGTATCTTCAACACGTGTCGCAATATCGTGTGCTTGGTGGATGTTCAAAGTTGAGTTGACGAGGATGACGACATCAACGACTTCATTGTTGCCGTAATTACGTCCTTTGATTGACTTAATCCCTTTGACACCTTCGAGATCGAAAATGACATCTTCGTACATCTTCAGCTTCTTCTCATCGAAGCCATCCGTCAGTTCGTGTGACGCTTCCGTAAAGATGTCCCATGCTGTCTTACAGATCAGGAAGCCGACGATGATCGCGGTCACGACATCGAGCCATGGCATGCCGAACTGTGATCCGACGATCCCGATCGTCGTCCCGACACTGACCCAAGCATCCGATAAATTATCTTTCGCCGCTGCCATGACGGCTTTGCTTTCAATCTCCTCGGATAACTTCTTATTGTAGCGGTAGACGAAGTACATCACGAGAGCTGAACCGATTCCGACGTATGCTGCAAGAACATCAGGTGATTCCTGCTTGCCTTCGAACAACGTCGAGATTGTATCGATCAAGACTTGAAGACCGACTGCCATCATGATGAAGGAAGCTACGAGCGAGGCAATCGTCTCACTTTTCCAGTGTCCGTACTTGTGATCGTCATCTGCCGGACGTTGCGAGATCCGTAAGCCGATCAAGACAGCGATCGACGCGATGATGTCAGTCGCGTTGTTCAAACCGTCTGCCCGGAGTGCGGCAGAATCTGCTGTATACCCAATGATTAATTTTAAAGATGATAACAAGATATAGGCTGCGATACTAATCATCGCACCGCGTTCGCCACGTTTTAGATTATCGTATTTTTGTTGTTCCATTCTCGTCGCCCCCACTTTCTCTGCGATTAGCAAACCTCATCGTACCAGTCGGAAATCGAGTGGGTCTAGAGAAATCATTTTGTTTCGAACTAGGTAATTAACAAACACGCAATAATGTTGCTCTATACCAAACTGAATTTGATTTGGTCATGTGGCTCTTTTCAAGAAAATCAGCAGCATTATCTTAAAGAGCAACCAACTTTTTTGACTTGTCAGACTCTTCGACGAACATAATTCGTGCAAGTTCTGAAGGGAATCGGTAGACTAAAGGTACAACACCAAGAGGAGGAGTTCTCACAATGGCAGAATTCATTAAGAGTGAAGAAACATTCAAGGAATTGATTTCAAGTGATGCACCGGTCATCATCAAGTTCGAAGCAGACTGGTGCCCCGACTGCAAACGGATGGATTACTTCATGCCGGACGTCGAGTCACAATTCGACCACTTACCAATCCACACGATCGACAAGGATGAGTTCCCTGAAATCGCATCGAACCATGATGTCATGGGAATCCCAAGCTTGCTCGTCTTCAAAAACAATGAAAAACTGGCGCACTTGCACAGTGCAAATGCTAAAACACCAGAAGAAGTTACAGCCTTCTTAAAGCAAAACTTCAACTAAGCAAAAATAACCTGACGCCGCAGCGTTAGGTTATTTTTTTAACGTTCACACGCGATACCGTCTTTATCCCGGTCGCTCTTCGTGTTTAAGTTATACGTCGCAAGGCTCACGTATGCTTTGTACTTTGTTGCTTTGTAGATCGGTTTTCCGTTCTTGTCATACCCTGTCCGATTTTTTAGACCCGCTTTTTTCGCGACGCCGCCTTTGTACGTCTTCTGCATTTCCGTACAGTTCTTAAAGGCTTTTGCTTTCGTCGCCGCTTCACTAGCTGCTGGAACATGGATCAAGGCGAGACTGACGACACCCGCTAGTACGAGCCGACTCCATTTTTTCATAGGGACTCCTCCTTTTTTCAAAAAACAACGATTCGTCTTTTGATTATAAGAGGTCATTTTTAGAAATTGTTTCCTTTTTTCATTTTTACGTCAATGTTTTTTAAAATCTGACAATCAACGAATATAGGTCGAACTGACGAGGTCATCTTTTAAGATCGACGTCGGGATCTTAAACTCAACGATGCCCATATATCCTGGAGCGATGCTGTACTCATCAAACGACAAAACTAATTTGTGATCTGCCGTAATATAAAAGTTTTGCTTCGCTGAAATGTGCTTGAACTGTTCGTCCTCTGGCACATCTGATGTTCCTTCGACGAAGTAGACCTTTCCTTCATCGGCTTTCATTTGACGACGCATCTCTTCTTTTAGATACTCACTGATCGTCGTGATGTATCCGTCATCCTTGAACAAGGATGGTAACGTCAGGATAAGCTGTTGCTTCTTATCGATCGTATCGTACTGGACGCTTTCCGCTGCACTTGCCCGTGTTTCAGTGACAGTCCGCCCGATCGACAACAAGTCGTCCGTATCCGTCTTGACGTCGTAGCGGCTATCGACGGCAAATGCCCCTTCCTGTCCGTGCGTCTCCTGTTTGAACTTTTCGTAAAGCGCTTGTCCTTCCGCGATATACTTTTCGTTCAGTTGTTGCTCGAGTGATTTGTCCGGTAACGTCACTTGAGGGGCTTTGATATCAGCCGACTGTTGTGTCTTCGTCTCTTTCCAGTCGATCGTCACGATCTCGGTTAGTTGACCAAAGACCGGCACCTTCGCCATCGCGTCCGCAAACGACGCATTACTATTTAATCCGCCAACGAATAACGTGATGGCGGCGGCTGTAATCAATACGGAGCTTTTCGTCCGCGAAGGACGCGTCCGGTGCTCGACTCGGGCAATCATTTCATCGAGTTCTTTTGGAACCGGTGGTTGTTGGTATGCCTGTTTCAGATCATCAAGTTTGTTTGACATCTAAATCATCTCCATTCAATTTCATTTTCAGTAAGGTCAACCCTTTATACAGCCGGGACTTGGTCGTACTTAAATTCAGCTCTAAAATCGTCGCGACGTCTTTTAAGATCAAGTCCTCGAAATAGTGTAAGATGACGACTTCCCGGTACATGACCGGTAGCTCCTCGAGCGCCTGTCGTAAATCGGAATCTGGGTATGTATCTTCTTTCGTCGCGACGAGTTCGATCAGTCGATCCGTGTCGTAACTGATACTATGCTGACGCTTCCGGATCGCATCAATCGCTGTTCGTGTCAAAATTTGATAGAACCAGGCTTTCATCCGTTCCTCATCCTCGAGTCGATCGAGCGACTGTAACGCTTTTTGAATGCTGTCCTGAATGACATCCAGGCTATCCTGTTCATTTTTCATATAACTGTAGGCTAACCAGTAGAGATTCGGTTTGTATTGCTTTAAAAAACGGACGAATGCTTTTTCCCGTTTTCTCATTTGACGAGATGTCATAGGCCGCGGCTCCTTTTTTCGATATCGTTCTGTGTATACATCATTAAGACGGGCGAGTCGAGAAAAAAGTTGACGACACAACAAAAAAAGGTGACACCAGGTCACCTTTTCATGGAGCAGACTTCATTAAGATAAGAATGATCAACAGAAACGGAACGATGAACAGTAATGGAATGCCGACGATCGTGACGCATCCCACATCGATTTTTCGTTGTTTTCGGCGTTCACGTTTACCCGTCCGTTCCTCGCGCTCATTCACGGGACTCAACATACCATTCACCTTTTCTACTTAATAATGCAAATGCCGTGATGTATCATTCCAAACCTTTACGTGGAGCGTAATCAAGGCGATACCGTACAAGACACTCATGTATAACGAAAACTCACCAAACAATACATCGGTCCAGGCATTTAATCCAAACAATGGGACAACGAAGAGAAAATAGAACACTAACTGAACACTCGCCAATGCATCAAACCAAATCGTTTCAGAAAATGCGCCTTCGAGTAACGAAACACCATAAATGAATAACGCCGCAACGAGACCAATCCGGATATACCAGACTATAAGTCGAAGCGCTTTATCTTCCTTGACATAAAATAGCGACGCAACTAGAGCAACAAGCCAGACGACGGAGGCGATGCTTTGCCAGCCGTTAATCGTGCCGTCCGGATGGAGCATGGCGGACCATCCGTTGATGCCGATCATGCCAAGTAAACCTACGATGAAGATGAGCCGATACGGTATGTACCTCTGACGCATGACGTTTCCTCCTCTGAAAACGAATAGATGTCACTTCTACGTTGTATATTCCATATGATGGGTTTTATTCCTTTTCCATCATGAAAAATAGTTCAGCTTTTTTGTTTAAGCTGATGACACAACAACAAGAGCTAACTCATCAATCAGTCTATACAAAAGATAAGGGTGGCAGAACGAGCATCTGCCACCCTTATCTCGTAAAAAAGAATGACGCGTTGCACGCCACTCCTACAGGAAGAAGCGCATTTTTGCGCTGTCAGAGACAAACAAGACCCGCTTTCCTGCTTGAATGAAGCAGGAAAACTGGCTTGTGTCTCGCCTGAGGAAAGGGCGTGCAAAGATGAGTCATTCTTTTTTGAGTCAAACCCTTGTTTCGATCATTCCTTCACTTTAAGATTCACATCATCAATCGTCACATCATGGGCGGCGAACGGCGAACCTTCCGCGCGTCCCATCAAGAACTTCAACGCCCCTGTATCGGCTTGTCCCATCGTAAAGGTATAGCTGTACGTTTTCGGTGTCGTCGTGATCGGCTCGACTTGACTGAAGTAACGCGTATACGAAGCATTTTCGACTGTTACTTCGATCGGACGCGGTACAGTCGACGATGCCGTGAAGCTCAATTCATATGTTTTGCCTTTCGCGAGTGACAAGTTTCCCTGCTCGAGCAAGACACTCCATGGTTCTTGTCCTTCCGCTCCAATCTTTATGCGTGCTGCTTCATTGACAGCTTCGATAGCGGCTTGCGCATCATAGTGGACGTATGACGACCACGACGTCAATCCGTTTGCGAACGAACCGTTCTTCAGTGGTGACGGATCGACCGGCACTGGTGTCACATCGATCAATTCCACATCATCGAGCGAGATTTTTCCGGCTTGTCCACTGAAGTCAAACACAAGCTGATTGTCGTCTGCCGTTTGTGTAGCTGTGAACGGAATGTCGACAGTTGTTGCTTGTTTCGTCAACGGTACAGTCGTCTGTTTCAATTGCTCTTGTGCTCCAGTGATTTTCACCTGAAGTGATTTCGCTTTTTTCGCACCTGCTGTGAATCGAAGCTGATACGCATGCCCGGCTTCTAGTTGAAGTCCCTTTTGCGTTAAGCGCGCTGTCGTTTTTTGACCATGTCCTTCATAACGGAAATCACGTGACTCGGGATCAACAGCCCCTGTCGTCCGCTTGTTACCATCGAAGTGCCAATACGTCAAACGATCCATCGCCCCTTGATCGAACGTTCCGTTGTAGACGAGGTTCCCGTCCGGTAGTGCCGGTTTTGTTGCATCTTCATCGATGACGCCGCGCGGAATCTGTTCGACACGGACGTTCCCGATCTGAACACCCGCTTTTTCAAGTCCGAGGTTGAACTCAAGACGCGCTGCGAGATCCGTCTCTGCCGCCATATCGAACGTGAACGTATGTCGTTTGACGCTCGGTGTCAGAGCGATCGACTGTTCATTTGAATATTTCGTGTACCCACGCTCTGCCCCACCGCCGACTTTGACCATCATCTTCCGGTCTGCTGTGCTGCTCGCGTCAAAGCTGACTTGGTAACGTCCACCTTGCGCAAGGGATACGTTTTGAATCAGTTGGTGAGAATACGTCTGTGAACCAGGCTGATCAATCGTGACGTCCGCCATCCGTTGCCCCTCTTTTTCGATGATCGCAAGACTTCCTTTGCCACCGAAGTCTGGGAGCGTGACGTAGTTCCAGTACAGCGGATCAAACGACTGATTCCCAGTGATCATCGTGACCAGTTGTTCATATGTCGTGTCGTAGACGAGATTCCCTTCGATTGGTTGCTTGGCTCCGTCCGGTAATGTCACGTTTTCGTAGGTCGGTTCGACCGGTTCGCGGTACGCTCGATTTTTTAAGTCGTAGACCCGGACGTAGTCGACTTCCATCTCGGCTGGGAACTTCGTCGTCGCATCGACCTCTCCATCGAACCAACCGCCGACCGCGAGATTCATGACGAGATAGAAGTTTTGGTCGAACGGTGCCGGATAACTATAGTTCGTTGCCGCGTTCAAGCCTTTGCTGTACCAATCGTTTTGTGTTTGATAGAGATTGCCGTCGACGTACCAGCGGAGTTCGCCCGGCTCCCACTCGACCGCGTACGTATGCCATTGGTCGATCCGCTGTCCGTCTGGGAAGTGATAGTCTTTCCCCGTATATTTATTGTTTGGCCAGTTCTCCCCGTAGTGAATCGTTCCAGCGACCTTGTCCGGCTGACTGCCCCAAGCTTCCATGACGTCAATCTCACCGGACGCTGCCCACGCACCGTACTTATCTTGCTCCGGTAACATCCAGAATGCAGGCCAAAGCCCTTTTCCGGTCGGGAGCTTCGCTTTGATCTCATAACGACCGTACGTCTTACTGAATAAGCCTTTCGTCTTCAGCTTCGCTGACGTGTAATCGTATGTACCGAGATCATCCGTCGTCTTTTCCTGCTTCGCCTTGATGACGAGTTTCCCGTTGCGGATAAACGAGTTGTCCTGCTTCGTCGTATAGTATTGTTTTTCATTGTTGCCCCAACCCGGTGAGACCGGTTGTCCGTTCGCATCCTTGATCCAGTTCCCCGTATCATACGTCCATTTCGTCCGGTCGAGTTGTTTTGCCTGAAACTCATCCGACCAGACGAGTTTCCACTTCGTCTCTTTTTTGTCTGCCTTCGCGTCGACCGCTTGACCGCTCAGCAATAAACCGGTCCCGATCGCCAGTGCTACCCATGTCTTCATGTCTGTTTCCTCCTCTTAGTCAAAAAGAGGCAAGGACGAATGTTCGACCTTGCCTCCTTTGTCACGCTTCTTGCGGAATCGTTGCCTTATGCTGCTCGATGACGCCCGCATACCAGTGGGCGCTGTCTTTCCAAATCCGTTCTTGTGTCTCGAAATCGACGTAGAGAATCCCGAAACGCTTATCGTAGCCGAAGCTCCACTCGAAGTTGTCGAGCAGTGACCAAAGATAATAGCCTTGGATGTTCATCCCTTCTTCGTTTAAATCAGACACGGCTTGCAGGTGTTGTGCGACGTAATCAATCCGGTTCTGGTCAGCGACGCGACCATCGACCAATTCATCGTCGAATGCCGCACCGTTTTCCGTGATGTAGATCGGTAAATCCGTATACTCGGCACGCAAACGACGAATCAAGTCCTTGAATTCGCTCGGGGCGATATCCCAGCCCATGCCTGTCTTGTCATAATCCGAGTACGCATCCTTCTGCAGGAAATCGTTCGCAGCACTGAACTCGACGAGGTTGCGGCTGTAGAAGTTAATCCCAAAGAAGTCACACGGGACGGAGATCGTCTCCATGTCGCCTTCCTCGATGAACGCGTACGAATGGACGTATTTCGAGAACAGGTTCATCATGTCAACCGGATACTGACCTTTGAAGACTGGGTCGAGGAACCACCGATTCGCATATCCGTCTGCATTGTTCATGGCTAGCTGATCGTTGACGGAATCCGTCTTCGCATACTTCGGTGCCAAGTTCAACGTGATACCGATCGGTGTGACCGATTTGAACTCACCCTTCAACAGCTCGACTGCCTTTCCGTGTGATAACAACAAGTGGTGCACGGCACGAACGGCTTCGTTCATATCCGTATGACCCGGTGCATGTTGTCCGAGATGGTAGCTGAGGAACCCAGCACACCACGGTTCGTTATGTGTGATCCACGAATCGACGATCCCGTCGAGCTCCGCAAAACACGCGCGGGCGAAGTCGAGGAACCAGTCGACCGATGCTCGGTTGACCCAGCCGCCTTCTTCATGTGCCCAAAGTGGTAAGTCCCAGTGGTACAGCGTCACGGCTGGCTTGATGCCTTCAGCCCGCAGACGCGTCGCGAGTTTCTTGTAGAACGCCATGCCTTCCGGATTGTAGACCCCTTTTTGCGGGAAGATCCGTGGCCAGGCAATCGAGAAGCGGTACGTGTCGACGCCAAGACGTTTAATGTGCTGGATGTCCTCTTCATAACGGTGGTAATGATCACAAGCGACATCACCGTTATGTTTTTCGAAGACTTTTCCGTCCTCATCACAGAAGGCATCCCAGATCGAAGGTGTACGTCCGCCTTCGTTGTGAGCGCCTTCGATCTGATACGACGATGTAGCCGTTCCGAATACGAAGTTCGGTGCAAATTTCATATGTGTAATCTCCTTTAAGCTACTTATTCTTTAACGGCACCTGCCGAGATACTGCTGACGATATATTTCGAGAGGAACAAGAAGGCGATCATGATCGGCACGACGGAAATCGCGATCCCGAGATAGAGCGAGCCTAAGTTCTCTGCGACTTGTGACCCTTTCAAGAAGCCCATCAAGACCGGTAACGTATACTTCTCTGGGGAGAAGAGTAAGACGAGCGGCATGATGTAGTTGTTCCATGAACCGATGAACGTAAAGATCGACATCGTCGCGATCGCCGGCATCATCATCGGCAAGGCGATCGTATGGAAGATTCGGAACTCACTCGCTCCGTCCATCCGTGCTGCTTCGATCAAACTTGGGTGCAGGACGGTCTGGACATATTGTCGGACGAAGAAGACCGTGAACGGACTCGCGATCGCCGGAACGATCAATGGGATGTAGCTATCAAGCAAGCCGAGATTCTTACTTAGTTCGTAAAACCCGATCAAACCGAGTTGACCCGGAACCATCATCATGATGAGCATGAAGACGAACATCGCGTTCTTCCCTTTGAACTGATAGAAGGCAAATCCGAATGCTGTCAACGCCGAGAAATACCCTGATAAGACGGTGACGAGGACAGCGATGATCAAGCTGTTCTTGAAACCGGACCAGATGTTGACGTAAGCGCTGAGTGCCGCGTAGTTCTCGACGAGCGAATTCCCTGGAATCAACGAGAATCCGGACAAGACTTCTTCGTTCGAGCGCGTCGCATTGATGATCATCATCAAAAACGGGATGATACAGGCGATCGTTAAGACGACGAGACCAATATAGATGACACTTTTGCCGAACCAGGCTTTCTTTTGTTTCGGCGGTGGCGTCAACTTGAGCGGGCGTTCGGAACGCTCCGGTTGTTCCTCCGTTTGTGGCACGATCCGACGTGCTTCTGCATTTCGTTCCATCGGTCAGGCTCCTTTCGGCGAACGTTCTTTTCGGAACATCCCTTTGAAGACGATGATTGAAAAGACGAGCGTGATGGCAAACAGTCCGTATGCGACAGCAGCGGCGTAGCCATAGTTGTTGTATTTGAAAGCTTGGTTATAGAGATAAAGCACCATCGTGTTCAAGGCACCATCTGGCGCACCGACACCATCCGTAATCAACATCGGGAGGTCGAACAATTGCAGACCACCAATCAACGACGTGATCATGATGTAGAGCAAAATCGGTTTTAAGAGTGGCAATGTAATGCGTGAGAAGATTTGCCAACGTGTCGCTCCGTCAATCAAGGCTGCTTCGAAGTAATCCTTCGAGATCCCGGATACGCCTGCCATGACGACGATGAACGAGTGCCCGAGCCACATCCATGTCAGGATGAGCGAGACGGAGATTTGTGCCGTCACCGGTTGCGTCAACCAGTTGATTGGCTCCGAGATGATTCCGATTTTCATCAACATCATGTTCAGTGAACCATGCTGCCAGTCGAGCAAGATACCGAACAATAAGGCGACCGAGCTGATCGTGATCAAGTTCGGTAAGTAGAACGTCGCCCGGAAGAAGGCAAGCCCTTTTAATTTCAATTGGAGATCCGAGAACAACAAGGCGAGCAATAAGGCACCACCGATCTGAAGGATGAAGTTCAGACCCCAAATCTTCAGAGTGTTAAAGAACGCTTCGATGAAGTACGTATCCCCGAGTAACCGCGTATAGTTCGCGAGTCCGACGAGTTGTTCGCCTTCAGCGCCCGTGTAGTTCGTGAAGCTGTAATAGAAAGTCAAGGCAACCGGATAGATGCTGAAGATCAAGAAGACGATCCAAAACGGTGCGATGAACAGATACCCATGGCGATCGAGTTTTTTCACAGGTCAAACCCCTTTCTTAAACAAGAAGAGGTGAGGCGAGGATCGCCCCACCTACTCTCCTTATTCCGGTACTTTTACGTCCGGATACGCGTTTTTGACTTTTTTGTAGAATTCAGCAAGTGCTTCGTCTTTTGATTTTTTACCTTGGACGTATTCCATGACCGATGCACCATACAATGTATCGAGCTGTTGGTCATACTTCGTGACGATCCCTGGTGTGATCTTGTCTGCTTGGTCAAGGAAGAACTCATAGTTGTTCTGTCCGCCGAGGAACTCATCTTTGAAGTCGGTCTTGATTTTGTCTGTGACTGGTTTGTACGCTAACACGTCACCTGTTTCTTTTGCCCAATCCGTTAGGAACGCTTCGTCTTGTGTCATCATCTTGACAAAATCATAGGCAAGCTTTTGTTTCTTCGAATCTTTGTAGACACCTAACCACGTACCGCCCCAGAAGTATGGGCTAGGTCCGCTTGTGACCGCCCAGTCACCCGCTGATTTTTTCGCGTTTTCTTTGAGGACACTGTGAAGACCCCACGTCGGGAGGACGTAAGAGAAGACTTCTGTTTCAGTCTCTTTACCGTTTTCTTTGACTTTGACCGGTTTATCCATGCCTGCGAACCATGATGGTGACCATTCTGGTGCAAGTGCTGTGTATTGTTTCGTCCGAAGTTCTTTTGCGTAATCCATGTAATCCTTCTTGTCTTGTGTCAAGACGAGCTCTTGCTTATCGTTGACCCAAGGCTGTGGGTCGTTCCCTTGTGCGAACCAACGGATCGATCCTTCATCCGGGAACATCTTGTAGCCTTTGCTCTTCATTTTTTCAGCGACTTCGAAGACGCCGTCCATCGAGTCCATCATGCCGCCGATTTCTTTTGGATCATCTGTGCCGAGGACTTTTTTCGCGATGCTACGTTTGTAGTAGACGCCACCTGGTGTCGTTTGCCATGACAGCGCACGAACGTTGCCGTCTTTATCTTTTCCCATGTCATAGACGTACGGGATATAGTCATCTTTGACTTCGTCTGCGTTAAACGGTTTTTCAGAGAGGTTCGCCCAGTAGCCGGCATCAACCCACTGTTTGAGGAACGCGATCTCGCCTGTGAAGATATCCGGTGCTCCGACACCACTTTCAAGAGCTGGTTTCAATTTCGTCGGGTAATCGGCGATCGGTACAATCGTCAATTCGACTTTGACTCCGTTTTTCTCTTCGAACTTTTTGATTGGCTCTTTTAATTCATCCGTGAACGACCAGATTTTTAAGACGTCTTTCCCACCGCCCGTCTTTTCTTCGCTGCTACCTGAACATCCAGCAAGGACACTTGCTGTTAACGCACCGACTGTTAACACACTAACTAATTGCTTCTTCATCTCATCTCATCCTTTTGTTAAGTATTCCGCTTATAGGTAAGCGGTTTCAATTTGTTATTCAAAAATATCGAAAGCGCTTTCGAAAAGGCTTTAAAGAAAATTCCCGAAAGCCCTTTCGGAAAAAGTGATAAAAAATGATTTCGAAATCGCTCTCGCTTTTCCTCACTGACAACGAGCGAGAGCGATTCCGAAACAACCATTGTGTTATTCAGGTACTGGACCTGTCGATTGACGAACCATCAAATTGACCGGGATGACATCGCGTGTCGTAACCCGTTTTTTGTTGACGATCTGTTCAATCAAGACTGATGCTGCGTGCTGACCGATCGTTTCCGTATCTTGTCGGACTGTCGTCAGCTTCGGTGTGATGTACTGCGCCATGTAAATATCATCGTACCCAACGACTGAGATGTCTTCCGGAATCCGTAACCCGGCTTCATGAATCGCCTCAATCGCACCGATTGCCATTTCATCCCCGGCAACAAAAACTGCTGTCGGTCGTTCAGGTAATGCCAGCAACTCGTTCATTGCCTGCTTGCCTTCTTCCCCGGAAAAGAATCCGCCGTTGACGAGATAGCCGCCCGGAATCGGCAAATCAAGTTGTTCCATTGCTTGCTGATAGCCTTCAATCCGCGCTCTTCCGGCATCTGTCGACGTATCCCCCGCAATGTGGGCAATCAACCGATGACCAAGTTCGTACAAATGATTGATGGCGAGTGTGCCACCGGTGATGTTATCCGAGTAGACAACACTACAATCGGCACTGTCCATGTCGACGACGACGATCGGAATCGTACTTTGAATCAACTCCTGGACGTGCTGGTCCATCTGATCGGAGCAGATGACGACAATGCCGTCGACTGCCCGGTGTCGGAAATGCTCGAGGTAACTCATATCACGATTGCGTAAGTTCCGCGATGCGAAGATGAGGTCATACCCTTGTTGTTCTGTTGCTTTTCGGAAACTCTCAATGATCGCGTTGAAGAACGGATGCATCATTCCGACGCCATGTGCTTCCGAGAACATGACACCGATCGTCCACGAACGCTTCGTCGAGAGCGACTGGGCGTGCGCGTTCGGTAAGTATCCCATCTCGGCTGCTGCTTGGACGATTTTTGCTTTCGTCTTTTCACTGACATCCGAATAATTATTTAAGGCTTTTGAGACCGTTGTAATTGAAAAACCGGTCATCTTCGCTAAATCATAAATTGTTCCCATGCTACTCACTCCATTTCACCGAAAGCGCTTTCGATAAATTCAGTATAAGTTGGGACCTGGAAACATGCAACTATTATTTTCAATTTTTTAGAGTTCGTAACTAAAAGGTACAATTGATATATAAAACTTATAAATTTATAAGTCGAATGCAGAAAAAAGCGAAATCAGTTTATCATATTAGTTATTTTACTTTTAGATCTTCTTGAAATCAAAATTGTCTTCCAACCAAAAATTTCACATACTTATCGTAATTACTGTTGTATATCAAATTCATTGTACACTATGTGAAAAAGACTTTTTTGCATAGAAAAGTAGTGTCCTTTTCGGCACAATCATATATATGAGAAGTAATGATCGTTTTCTCGTCACAAACTCATCATCAAGGATATTTGTCGTATATTTATTGATTCCATCAGAAAGTATTAATATATCCATTTTTGTTAGAAAAGCTCGTATCCTTGAACAAAACTTGAAAACATCGGGTCATAGTACTGTTCTTTTATGCTTTTTCGGAATAATTCGGTATAAATGAAGGCGAATGCAAAACCGTAAAAACATAATAATGTAAAATTATTATATAAAAAGGGAAATAATAAAGAATAAAGATATAATTAATTTCATTAAACATAATAGTAATTATTTCAAACCAATTATTTGAATTTTTATAATTATTAAAGTATATTATAGGAATATGATTAAATAAGTACGATATATGTAATTTAAATACTTTCGCTACTTTACTATTACTGCGATAAGAATTTATTATACAAATAAATAGAATCAATATTTTATTTTTAACTTTTAATAATTCACTAAAAAATAGGAGGAAATAAATGTGAGAGAATTAATTAAAAATCGAGAGCGCGTTTCCAATTTTCTTTCGGAGTTAAATTCTGAAATTGGAGAAACGGCAGCATTAAACGTATTACAAACATCTGAAAACATATTGACCAAAGCTCCAGAAGTCAATAGTGGTGAAAAAGTTTTAGGATTATTATATGGTTTAATTCAAAGTGGAAAAACCAATATAATAAACATGACAATCGCTTTAGCTGCTGATAATGGCTTTAAACTATTTGTGGTATTAACTGATAGGAATAATTCCCTTCAAGATCAAACTTTTGATAGATCAGACTCAGCACTATCAGGAATATTAGTAAGAAAAATTGATGAAATAAATGAAGAAGACCCAGAATATTTGAAAACTGTATTAGATACAGATGGAATTGTATTGATTTGTAAAAAAGATCCTGCTGACCTTGAAAAATTATTTTCATTTTTAATAGAGCAAGATTTGTCTAGTATAGCAACTTTAATTGCAGATGATGAAGCGGATGCTATAGGTTTAAATACAAATCAGCGGATCGATGGTGAAGATCCAAGTACGATTAATCAGCAACTTTTAGATCTACGTGAAATGGTTTCAACACAACTATATTTACAGGTAACAGCAACTCCTCAAGCCATAATTCTTCAAAATAAAGAGGAAACAGGTTTTTATCCAGAATTTATAGAAGTAGTTGAAGCAGGAAGAGGTTATACGGGAATTCATACTTTCTTCCAAGAAAATGTCGATAGACATATTAGAAATGTAAACGAAGAGGAAATAAAACAACTAGCTAATATGCAGTCGAATGATGAGGATATTTCTGATATTCCTGATGGATTATTGAGTGCTCTATCTAATTTTTTGGTCGGCGCTTCGATTCGATTACTTGAAAATACTGAACCTAAAAACGAACAAAAATTCACATTCCTCTGTCATATTAGTCCATATCAACTAATTCATAGCAGAATAAAAAAGTTAACTAAAAAATTTATTGCAGATGTATATAAAGCTTTAAAAAGACCAGAAGAATCAGATAAAAGAAAGTTTATTATGAATCATCTTTCAAACGCTTATGAGGATTTACAAAGCACTAATCCAGAAATACCTGTATTCCCGGACGTATTAAAAGTTTTAAGTGATAATATAAATAGTCATGATGTTATAGTGCTTAACGCAGCACCGGATTCTCAAAGTAACATTAGATTAAACAAAAAGTACAATTTTATTATTGGTGGTAATAAATTAGGTCGTGGTTTAACTATTCCTCGGCTCTTAGTTACTTATTACGGTAGAGTAGTTGCGAGACCACAAGTCGATACATTGATGCAACACTCGAGAATGTGTGGTTATCGTTCAAAGGATTTATCTGTAACAAGAATATTTATTCCTGAGGATATAGCAGAATTATTTGAAGAGATATGCGAGCATGATACAATACAACGAGATATAATTAAAAATCACAATATAGAAAGTACACTATATTTAAACAGGGACAACTTAAGTCCTACAAGGCCTAATGTTATTCCAAATTCTGTAGGAGCTTATAAACCTGGACAATTAAAGTTTCCTAAAGTCCCTGAGTTTCGTAAAGGCGAAGTTGAAGAAATAACTAAATATATAAATGAGAAAGTCCTGACGCTCGGGGTGCCTCGTAATTCGATAGTGGTCGAAGTTGATATAATTATTAATATTTTCGATAAAATACCAGTATTAGTTAGTGGTGGATGGCATACTAAAGTAATTATCCAATATTTAGAATGGTACAAAGCAAATCATGGTACCTCAATCAATGTGCTATTTGATATTGACACTAACATAGGTCTGTCAAAAAGTAGGGGAAGTAAAGAAATTGGATCTGTTCTTTCATCTAGCATGCAAAGTATAGTAAATGGAGTAGACATCAAAAAGCCATTAGCAATTCTTATAAGAAATAAAGGCGAAAAAGAAGGATGGGATGGTGAAGATTTCTGGATTCCTTTGCTTAGATTCCCGATAGACGAAAATAGTATTCTATTTAATCTAAACAATATCTAATAATAAAATTATATGAAACAAGCGTAAGTATTATTTACAAGTGTTTTTAATGTTTTTAAGAATAAAAGGACGAATCCCTATTTATTTAGGAATTCGTCCTATTTTTTACAAAAAAGAATACTTCTTAATCTTGTCTTCAGCAATTACATCACAAATTATTACGATACATTTTTAAAAGACATCAATGAGAAGACACAGCTATTATACGAATTAGCTTATCAAGCCTCTGATCAACTTGATAAGTTGAAGTACATTTCTATCTGTTCTAGACGAGTCTCTTTTGATTAACTTGAAAACGGAATTGACGACAATTCTTCTTTGAATTTCTAAACTTTTTTGAATTTTTTTTCGTCATTTGTTGTTTTTAAATTGATCCAAGTGCATAGTTTAATAGCATTTTCGATTAGAGAACAAGATAATTTCAGAAGATATTCTTCATAAAATCATCTATGGCTGTAACAAACTATGATTGATGGCGAAATATTCATGAGCGCAATTAGATTAGAAGTATGTTGAATTTCAGATTATTGAACAATCAGCAGTATTTCCTCTCATAACTTGCGACTCATTTGTCCGCAAGGGATGGCTTTTTTCTTTCGTAATAACCACAGATGTTTCAGCATTTCAACCTATGATTATCGATCACTTGATTTGAACACACTTAGGACAATCACAGTTTAATACCTAAGCGCCTTTCTAAAGTTCATATAAATTTTTATTCAATCAATAAAAGGATTATTTTCAAGTATTTTTAATAAAATATTTGAAATTTATCACAAATAAAACTCAGTTTATTACTTTAATTTATAAATTTAGTTCAAATAATAATACCTTTTGTCATGATGTATATTTTCACTCTAAAATTAGTCTTTCTTCTTCAACTACACGTTTGTATATTTTGTATAATTCTACACACTGATTTTCAGTAGGAAAATATCCTTCTATATTCGAGAACTTTGATAACGCCGTAAATGCAAACGAAGATATTCCTTTTCTATTTTCAACTTTACTACAGTAATTAAATATTTGCTTCCACTGATCTTTTGGTAATTCGAAAATAAAAGTTTGTATTTCAATAATCGAATCTACCTTTTTTAAAGATTTTTCTTGTCTTTTTTCATACTTTACTTCTTCTTGATTTTTATAAAATCTTTTTGGTACATTTAAATCTATTTTTAAATCTTTTATTTGTGTCCAACATCCTTCTTTTTTACACCATTGAGATATATTTGAGTATCCTGTTGGTGGTTTAATGATTTCAAAATGTATTCTTTTTGCTATCTTCTCAATTTCTTCGAATAAATCATTATCTACAGCCTGCTCATCCCAGATAATCTTAAAATTAAAATTCTGTTTCGAGTCTGCAATATAGTGAGCAAGATATGAAATGGTATATGTTACTGTTTGAGCTCTATACCCGCCAGTGTACCAATCTGAATTTGAAATCATACGCTCAATAGTTCTAAATAGTATTATTTTAGATACAGCATCTTGAAAATATTTTTCTGTAATAGCTAAATTATTCTTTTCTAGTAGTTCAGAAATGTGAGTAGCAAAATCGCTAAAACAGTACTGTGCTCCTCTACTAACGATGTGAGGTTTTTGAAGCCATGAGCTCTCACTTTTCGCTAAAAATGTTTTATCAATCAATTGATTTTTAGGATTTTCTAATAAAAATTGTTTTTGCTTCGATTTACTTAAATAAATTTGTTCATTTAGAAACTCACCTCTAACTCTTTCATAGTACCATCTAGTCTTTTTCTGACTACCATTAATTGGATTCACCCAAGTATGTGATGAGTATTTTTTCATATCTTTATGGAATGGACTATTTGAGAAAAAGTCTGATTTATTAACTTTATTTTGTGTATTTGCATATTCAGCAACTCTTGATACAAATTCGCTATGTTCTTCACCTGCTTCAATTACAGATAATTTCATTTGAACAGAAACTTGACTTACATCTAATCCTTCTTTTTTCTTTGCAGCGTATATAGAAGAAGTTGTTTGTCCTCCGTTCACGATTTGAAAATCAAAAAGTTTGACGATATGATCATCCTCAATCAATATTCTAGACGCCGTCGCAGTTATACCATTATTAAAAGCAAAAAAATTACTCGGAGCCCCACTAATTGTGTTTCTTATCCCCTTATTTACAGATCCTTTGAATTGCAAAAATGTACGAACATTTTGTTCTAACAAACGTTTCCCATATTGATCATATATTTCAAACAGTTGATCTCCGCTCAAATAAGTTAAGTAGGATGTATATACCTGAGAATCTGAAGGTATTTTTAAATATGGTATTTTTACATCAACAGCGAAGGTAGTGTCTACGTTTTTAGAGCTATAATTTTTAAATAAATAATCGACATCTACAATTCTAAGTTCTAAATCAGAAATACCATCTATTTCATCTAATTTTTTCCCTTTAAAATTTTTGCTTATTTGACCATCAGTTAAAAGGAAGAATTTAACTTTATTGATTTCTTTATCTTTAAATCTACAATAAATTTGATAAGCCATAGAATAAGCTGGTGAAGTTTCTTCTAATTCTTTGAAAAATCCATCCATACACCTAATCAAGAAATTTTTAAGTCTTTTTATTTTTTTATCTATTGCATCTAAAGTAAGAGTTTGTATTTGATCTTCTTGAAAAAACTCGTGTGTTAGAATCGAGAGAATTCCTCTTTCATCATCAAAGTCATATCCATAGGCTTCAACTGGATTTCTGCCCTTCAAAATTCTTATATCAGCTTCGCTATAGTTTACGGATAACTCACCTGTTGAACTTAGCTCTTCACAAACATATTCAAAAAAAGCTTGCGAGTTTAATAAACCTCTACTATCGGCAATTGATAGTGTAGTTTGAATTAAATCATCATGAAAATCTTCAAGTGTTGTCATCATACTTCATTCCAATCATCAATTAAATAGTCCTTACAGTTGTTTAAATTAAGCTGGTATTTCATATTAATAATTCCACTCGGAATACTTTCTAAGTCGACTCTAGGAAAGTCATTTCTAACATCAAAATTAGAAATTTTATCAATATGAAACTTATAAAGAGTGTCTTTATGGAAGTTATCCTTATAGCCGTACTGAATGATCTTTTGTTCAAAAATGTACATTTCATTGAATAAATTATTATTCTTTAACTCGTGTTTAATTTGCTGAATAAGATTTTCTACAGTATCTCCATTTTCTTTAATGTCCAATGAATATACTCTTAAAACAAGACGATTTTTAGATGAAAATAACTGTTGCGGACTAGATACATGTATAACTTCATTTTTTCCTGTTTTATGAGACTTTACTTCAAGAGCTAGTTTATCTAATATAAAATCTTGCTTATCTGAATCCGGTCCTCCCCAAGATAACACTGCTTCTTTTAAAGAAGTTTTTTTAGTTAAAACAATACTTAACAATGTATCTAATTCTGAGAAAAGACCCATTTGCAATTCTATCGGAAAAGATTTTTCTTTATTATTCAAAAGAAGATTTTTCCATCTTGTTAATCTATTAAAAACTACAACATAAATCTCTACTTTTTCACTATAATTTTCACATTCCTCGATTAAATCCATGCATAAACTATTAAAAATATCATAATCATATAAACTATTGAGCATTAAATATAAATCCGTTTTATTCTCATTTTTATTTTCAAAAATATCAATATTTTTAAGCTTTAGTTCTTTGATTTTCAAATTTTCTTCGCTATTTTTTAATGACAACTTTAAGCCGTAATTACCCTCCATTTCTTCTTTGATCCAATAAATATCATGATACAAACTTGCTCTTCTTTGACTACCTCTCGCCATATCTTTCCAAGGATTTTTAATCATCATATACCTCGTCTTCAAGCATGTTTTTCATATTTCTAAGGTATACCGAGTTAACTTGCAATCTTACATTTCTCGTCATACTTTTTATTCCACCCGGGAAACTTATCCCAAAAGCTGCAAGATTAACTTTTTCAGCCTTGTCCGTTTTAATTTTAGAGTCAACTAAATGTCCGTCAATTATATGAAGCATTAGTAAAGGTTTTTTCATTATATTCCTTACAGCTTTACGAACGCTGTAAAGTTCTACTTCATTCAACTCGTTCTCTTTTTTTTGCTCCTTAACAATTTTTCGATCCTCTTTATTTTTTCTTTTTATATTTTTTATTTCATTATATTCTTCAACAGTGATTGCGATATTTTCAGCATTACCTGAAGAAACTTGACGATGTTCAATTTCATAAAAGCGCCCTCTATCGTTTATCTTTCTCTCTTGATAGAAGCCTTCTAAATTTTCTATATCTAATCTTTGTTCACTATTACCTGAATAAATAGCTACATCCCAAAAAGTATCTACCGATTCGATGTACTGTTTTATAAATTTAATTGGCATCTTAGATCTCATTCCAAAATCGTCATCTGGTACTTCATAAATAGAGAAGTTATTTATAAATTCTGAGACTACATTTTTAGGAACATCAATCCAGTATCTTGGTTTTGGTTGCGTATAGTAAGGTGTTATTTTATTTTCTATTAAATTCTTAATTAGATTTATATTTTGTTCGTTTTTTTCTTTATCTTTGATTATCCAAGATGTTTCTTTTAAATGACCATCTAATTTCATTTCATAATAAAGAGATTCAGAATTTTTCAGTTTATTTTTAGCTGTTACTTGTAATCCGCTATCCGGATGTTGCTTAACAGCTAAACCAAAATCTCTTGGAGTCATTTCATTTCGAGCCATATCGTTCAAATCACTTACTAAATCTAGAGTCGCTTCAGTTATAGTATTAAATCGATCAAAAATCTCATTAGTTGTATATATTTTACACAAATCTTCGTACCCAGGTCGGTAACCAAACCATCTACCCATTTGCATCAATGTGTCATAAAAAATTGTATTTCTTAAGAAATAACTGACTGATAGTCCTTCCAAAGTGTACCCCCGTGCTAAACTAGTGCCCCCTATTGCAATTACGTTACTAGCAATGTCATCTCGATATTCTAATTTTATTTTTGTATCTTTATGAACTTGAACAATTAAAATTTTAGAAATGAATTTTGCAATTTTTTTAATAATAGATTCCCATTCAAACTCAATATTATCTTTATAGTGAATTTCAAAAGTATTTTTAAGGTCTTCTAAATGTTCATTTTTTTCATAATGTTTTTCTTTTAGTCCGTCAATGCTTATAACTTCACTTAAATCTTTAAAATATTTTTCTACATGTCCTGCAATATTCTTATGAACTTCTGTAAACCTTGTAGCGTGAATTAACATGCTGTTATGTTTGTTTTCTTGATTTCTCAGATGTCTAATTGCAATATTTATCAAAAATGATCTCATTGCCTCTTTCATACTCTCTGGTAAACAGGGTAATTTGTAATCTTTTTTATGATTAAAAGGTATAATATCTTCTACATCTTCTACTTCATAAAAATGCGTTTTTTTCTTATCTAAGAATATTTTTTCTGCTCCAAAATAATTACTAGGTGCACTTAAACAATATATAAAATCTTCTGGAAATAGGTCTTTCCCCAAATTTTCAGTATCTGTATTATGATCTATAAATATGTTTGCATAAGGAGTTGCTGTATAGGCTACATATGAACTTTTTTTAAACAATTTTAGTAATGCTCTTATTTTTTCATTTATTTTTGTAGGGTCTTCCTCATCCTTTGTATTAATAGATGCATAATCTGATTCGTCATCAATTAATAACATTGCATGATTCTCTACTCCTTGTGAATAATGCGTAGTTATCCATTGAATAACGTTTTTTAATGTGCTTGTATTTTTTTTATTACTACGATTACCGGACTAGTAATGCTATCTAAGCTAATTCCTTGTGAATTCCGATTAGCGTCAGCCCTATTAAAATCTTTCAATTTTGACGTCAAACTTATCGGTCTCTTGTCTTCTCTATACCCAGCTAAATTAGCTACACCAATTTTTTTATCTATATCTCTCCCAATAAAAGAGGCATTAAGTCTTTCCTGCGTTTGATTTCTTAAATTATTCATAGCTCCAGCAATTATGACTATAAATTTATATCCGGCGTCGGCTGCTTTGCATACTAGTGATGAATAGTTAGCTGTTTTTCCTGATTGTACATGCCCTACGACCATTCCATATCTCTCGAATTGATCATCACTAGGGTTTCCTAAATGATTCATTATGGCATCTGTATCTTCTTCGATTACTTTTATAACTTCATTGGGCAATGAATTACTTATGAATTTTTTATAATTATCTGAATAATAATTTTCTCGTTCAATTTTTTCTTTCATTGTCCACCAAGTATAATCTCTCTGCTTTTGTTCCTCTCCCATAACAACTATCCCTAAATTTGTTTGTACATCAAATTCAACTTCTAATTCTCTAACCATAAGTTCCCATTGTTTTTTGTCTAGCTTATCCATTTTCTCTATATTATGTTTACGTTCAAACATTTTTAAAATCTCAGGAACTTCCTGTAACGTTTGATATAGATTAACCTCTTCTTCAATTTGGTTTTCCTTTAAAGGCTTTTCTTTATTTTCTAAGTTTTCTAGTACTTGCTCTTTAAAGATTTGATATGCATTTTTTTTCATAACTACCTCTCCTTCATTCCTTTAAATATTTCTGTTTTCAAAAGTTCATCAATTTGCTCTTTAGTTAGATTTAAATTTAGTAACGCATCAAGTAACTCTTTTTTTTCATTCTCTTCGATTAACTCTTTTTGTTTTATCTTTTGAGGATCTGTTATTGCATAAGCCTCAATTGCACTAATAGGGATATATGCTTCGATTCCTTTTAAATAAGTACTAAAAAAAGAAATTTCTTGATCACTCATCTTTCTTTTATATGTACTAATATTGGATGATGTTGATTTATCAAAAATTTAATAGAATCTGTACTATGAGATACTTCCCAAAAAGGAATTATCGTTTTATCTTCTAAAACTTTTGGACGTCTTGTATATACGTTTTTTCCGCGATTTAATATAGAGTTTAAGATTTTTTTTAATTCACCTTTAATAAACATGTTTGGAGATGCAATTGATTTTTTCACATCAATATTCCAAATTTCATCTTGATCATTTGAAATATCTACTCTGATACGAATTAGTCGATGCGCATCAGATATCTTATTTAGTCCCCACCACGTTCCATGTATTAATAAACGTCCGCTTCTATATAAGTAAAAACCTTGAGATTTAGTATATCCGTCATTAGTAGCATATTTATTATATTCTTCGTTTGATAACTTATTATGATGAGGTAAAATATATGGTGTTATTTTTACCGTTTTATTCTCGAATTTTATTAATTGTTCAGGTAAAGTCTGTGTTGCAGTGTTACTTTCATTAAAAGGATTAAATCCTTTAATTAAATTGTTGTTTAAATCCAATAATATTTTTCGGCCTCTAATACTTCCATCTAGAAATCTATGGAATACTAAAGCCAAATGTTCTCTCAATAAATTTAATTCTTCATAATAATTTTCTTTTTGAATAGAGTCTATTTTTTCCCAAATCACTAAAGTCCCAGATTTTTGAGCACTCAACTTTTCTAGTAACGATATATGTTCAAATTCATTTAAATTAGGTGTAATTAATAGCCACTCATTTTCTTTTTCAATTAAATCTAAATCCCATTTCTTAAATGACATTTTATTTTCTTTTTTAGTAATCACAGTTAAGGACTTACATTGTGAAAAAGAAGCAGTTTTTAGACCTAATCCAAATCTACCTAAATCTTTTTTTCCCGTTCTTCTTCTGGATCTTTACTTCCTAACCTCATAGCTTCAATCAATTCTAATTCTGTCATTCCAAAACCATCGTCTAAAATGCTCAGACTTATTTCTGGGTTCATATTTGTTTCTATCGATATTTTCTTGGAGTCTGCCGCAATACTATTATCAATAATGTCTGCTAAAGCTATAGAAAAATTATATCCAAAATCTCTTAACGACTTAATAAAATTACTTAAATTGGGCTTTACAATCTCATCCATAAATTATCACCACCATCAATTAATTAACTATTTATGTATATATTATAATTTAAATTTGATAAAAGATAACGGTTAAATGAAATTTGTTTAAAAAAGCCACCTTTAGCTTTAAAGAGACTAAAGGTGGCTTTTTTAAATTAAATATTCTAATATTTTTTCAGCAATAGCTTTAGCTAATAAGGGAGGAACCGCATTTCCAATTTGTTGATAACGTTCATCTTTTCTTCCTTCGAAAACAAATTTATCCTGAAAAGATTGTAGACGCGCAGCTTCTCTAATGCTAATAGCTCGAGCTTTTGTAGGATGTTGCCACATCGACTTTCTAACGTTGATTACTGTCGGAGATGGTTCGTCATAATTTAATCGAAGATACACTGTGTTTTGAGTTCTAGAAGCATCAGCATAGGTACTTTTTAAATCGTCAGGCAAACTATGGAAATTTTTCCCGCCATTTTTTAAAATGTTTTTATAACGCTCCAGTATTAACTTTGAACTTTCCGTATTAATATGATCGTAAATTTCGTTCGGTTCCATTCCTTCTCTGTAATACTTATTCAAATCTTTCTTACTACTTGAAACATATACTTTTGAATTGTAAGAATCTATTTTAGTTTGAGGAAGGATGTTTTCCAGGTCTTCGATCGCATCTCGTACAACATTATGAATTTCATCATCACCTTCAGGCAATTCAATAGTGTTACTACTATTTAATATACCAAGCATCATGAAACGATTTCTTTTTTGAGGTACACCAAATCGAGAAGCGTCTAACACTCCACTCGTTATGCTATAACCATAGAACTTGAATATGGCTTCTAAATATTTTACTACGTTATATGAATACACTTGAACAAATAACTTATATATTGTTTTATTTTCAACAATGAATTCAAGACATTCAATATCTTCATCTTTTAGTTCTTGGCACCTAGTTAAAAATCGATTCAAATTCACTAAATCTTTTATGGCTTGATGATTAAAATTATTTAGGGATTCATTATCAAGAAGATTTTTTAATGCCTTAATAGATTCTTGAACAATGTATTGCTGATTTTCATCATTTATGTTTTGATTATTCAATTGATTAATAATCTCCAAGATTTCATCCGTTGATTTCTTAGTCAATTTCAACTTTTTATTATTATCAAGTGCTTTTTCTAATAATCTTAATCTTGTTATTAAAAGTGGCTTTATAATAAGTGGAGCTGGAACATCTATTAAAGATTTATATTTTCCTGATACCATCTTCAAACTTTCACTATCGGTACTCAACAGCTCTATGGTGTCCTTATTATAAAGTTTATTATCTTCTTGCGTAATTTGATCTAAATGATGTCTTGAACTAAAATCATTTTGATTATCTGCTTTGTATTCTGTTACAAAAAATTTGTGCACAGATGAATTTATAGATTTTACATTTTCCATTAAAAAGGCAATTGGTTTTACATCTCGTACTGCTCTTACATATTCTTTCACGAGTTTATTATTCCCTGAAATCAAATAATTTTTTTGTCGATTTGCATTAGAAAATCCCTGGCATGGCGGTCCACCAATAATAACTGTGTTCTCAGAATCTCGACTATAATTTTTAAAGTCGATTTTAGTAATATCACTTATTCCTGTTGTAGAAGACTTGATAATAACATCTTTATTTTCATGATTTTTAATATATGTCTGCTGGGCTGCTTCATTTATTTCCACAGCACCAATTACAGAAAATTTTCCTGTTTGCTCAAAACCGTTACTTAAACCGCCTGCACCGGCAAATAAATCTAATACTTTATATTTATGTTCCATGTTTTCTCCTTACTAATTCTCCAGATTCTCTAATAGCAGCATACCTTATGAATTTATTTATATCAACATCTGAAAATTTAATAATTGACACACAACTGCACTGGTTCAACAAAAAAAAGTACTTATTAAATCGTTTAAAAGTCTGCACAACTCTTAAACAAATCAATAAAATACTCTTCTTTAGTTTATATCATTTTAATGATCTTATGCTTGCTTACTTAACTGATTCACCAACTACATAAAACTTTTCATCATTTCCACGCACTTTAATATAGTCTTCCCAGATATAAAATCTCCATTTTTCATCGTTCGAATAATCTAACGTAATATCTTTAGTCATTAGTCTTCGCAAATTTTTAAATTCCACAAAATATGCTTTGTTCCCTTCGACTCGAACGACCATCATAGCTATATCTGAACGATCTAAAATTTCAACTTGCTTCATAGATAAGTCGAACCAGCCATGTTCTTCATTGTGTATTTTAGTTTCTGGAGTACATAAAGTGACTGATTTGCCACTTGTCGTTAAACCATGGTACATAATTTTCTTCTGTGGCATGATTTGAAGATCATATTCATATCTATCATTCATCATTTTGACTATGGTTTCTCTTTCTAATATCTTCACTTTTAAAATCCCCCTTATGAGTTATTTATTACAGACAGAATCAATAAAGAAAATCCAAATACATATATTTCTATTTTATCATCTTTACATATTTTTAGAAAATAATTATTTATTCGGTATAACACAATATCTTTTATCCATATTTTTATATTTATACTGTTTATAGTAAGATTCGTTTGAATTGATAAAGTTTTTTTATTCTCATTGTATTCGAATGGATATCCCATTTTTGAAAAAGGTTGTTTAATCAACAATGCTCCTATTTTTGATTCATTATAACCATTCTCAAATACTTTACCTTGCGCATCCTTCAACTCCCGATACTTCTCCGCATGTAAATACTCATAAAAGAACGGCGCAACTTCTTCGGCCGTAATCGGCTCCATCCAGTGCTCTTCTCCCCGCTCAAGCATCGCCAGCAAGACGATCATCTTATAACTTCGGTTCATAATCGTTTTTTCGACCTGCTCAATCAATTCGCGATTTGTTTCATACGCTTCTATTTCTTCGTCTGATAACTCCTGATGCTCTTTCAAGAAACCAACGTAAGAACCCCACTCCTGTTTATAGCCTTGCGGAACTGCTGCATACTCACCGATTTCAACATACGATGGTCGACGACCGAGTTCGTATTTGATTTGCTCGTATTGCTCGATCAATCGTGACTTCCGCTGACTTGGTTGCCGGAGTCGATGAATCAATTCCAGTGCCTGCGTATCGAACTCAATCACACAGCCGGGTGGTGGCGTAATCGGTTCTGTTTCCCCTCGCTTGAACGACTCTTTCATCGTTCCGAGCAGCTTCAGCTTCGTCTCGACGTTGCGATAGTTCCCAATCAAGTCAATGATGACGCAGTGCGATTTGTCCTGTGCCAAGCGTAAACCGCGTCCGATTTGTTGCGTATAGATAGCGACGGATTCAGTCGGACGACAGAACAGCAGTGTGTCGACTTTCGGAATATCGACACCTTCGTTAAACAGATCGACGGTAAAGAGAACGTCAATCTCGCCTTGCTCGAATGCTTGCATGTACTTTGCACGATTCGTCGTCTGCCCTGTCAGCGCAAATGCCGTCGCTCCTTTATCCCGGAATACTTGCGCCAGATATTCTGCCTGCTTGATTGACGAACAAAAGCCGATTGTCTTCGTTTGTCGATGTTTCTCCCATGAATGATAGATATTATCGGCGACTTCACGATCAAGTTGTCGATGCTCGAGCTGCGACGCATCATACGTCCGACCGATTCGTCGAATCTGGGAATAGTCGATCGTGTCATGAATACCGTAATAATGAAACGGCGTCAAAAAGCCTTCAGCAATCGCTGCCGTGAAGTGCATCTGGAACGCAACGTTATGGTGACAGATCGCGTAGACATCGGCACCGTCCATTCGATCTGGTGTCGCCGTCAGACCGAGCAGGAAACGGGGTGTGAAATGATCAATGATCTTCCGGTAACTCGTCGCTGCCGCGTGATGGAACTCGTCGACAATGATGAGATCAAATTGATCATGTGAAAAGCGCTCCAAGTGACGCTTTTGTGCCAGCGTCTGGACGGATGCGAAGACAATCTCAGTCGTCTCCGTGACAGTCCGGTCACTGCCGATATAAAAGCCGGTCTGCCACGCTGGATTGACTTTTTGAAACGAACGCTCTGCTTGCAGTAATAGTTCTTTTTGATGTGCCAGAAACAGGACTCGCGTAAAATCTCCCGCAAAGAACGCACTGAGATAGGTCTTTCCTAGTCCAGTCGCGAGCACTGCCAACGCCCGTGTCCGTCCTTCTTCCATCGTTTCCCGTAACGCTTGGAGCGCTTCTTCCTGCACTCGGTGTGGCAGAATTTCTGGCGCAACAACAACGGTTCTTTCGTCGTACTCGACTTCTGGTTCCGCGACATATTGACGTGCCGCGTACTCTTGACGATAGGCCTCTAAAACAATTGGGTTCAGTTCTTCTGCTGATTCGCTAAGGTAAAGGTCCATGAAGGCATCAATCGCGTCATCAAGGATTTGTGGTGCGACAGCTTGCGGTAGATGAACGTTCCATTCGATACCGGATCGAAGCGCACTATTCGAGATGTTCGACGAACCAACGATTGATAAGCCAGTCTCTGCATTTCGAAACAGATACGCTTTCGGATGGAAAGAGCGTCCGCCTGACCGATAAAAGCGAACTGACAATCCATCAAGCGCAAGCAACTGCGCCAATGCTTCTGGATCGGTGATATGTAGATAGTCGCCAATCAACAGCCGAATCTCGGCTCCTCGTTGCAAGGCACGACGAAACGCCGGAACGAGTAAAGCGACGCCTGACTTCTGAGCAAACGCTGCGACGATATAGACTTCCTCTGCCTGATCAATGGCTTCGACGAGTGAGTCATATAAGTGATGCGTCGTCAGCTTCGCTTCCGGGATCAATCTTCAACCTCGATCAAGTAAAGACGTTCTTCGAATCCCCCGCGCTGTTGATGTTTCTTCGCCCGAACAGCTTCCAGTTCCTCGACTGTCACGCCATGTGTCTTCGCTAATGCTTGAATGAGCTCCAGTAAGTCGGCTAATTCCTCGACAGCGTCTGCGTCTGTCGTTGCTTCCTCGTATTCAGCCAGTTCTTCATGTAATTTCTTTTTCGCTTCCACTAGGAATTCATTTTCATCCAGCGTTCGGAACGTCGCTTTTTTCCCGTTTTGGTCGATGATGTTTGGAATCGCGTCTCGAACTAATTTATGATAAAGTGGCATATCAATTCACTCCTTTGAAGGGTTGAGGGATATCCGAGTCGAATCACTCGGTGTCGTACATATGTATTTTATAAGAGGAGGTTCTTTTCATGTCTACATTCAAACAGATTGACACAACGAACGCCCCTGCAGCGATTGGCCCTTACTCGCAAGGCTTTATCGCAAACGGAACACTCTATGCTTCCGGTCAAATCCCGATTGATCCGGCAACGGGTGAACTCGTACCAGGTGGTATCACGGAGCAGACGGAACAAGTCATGCGAAACGTCGATGCCATCCTGAAAGAGGCAGGACTGACACCTGACCGCGTCGTCAAGACAACATGCTACTTAACGAGCATGGAACACTTCGCTTCTTTTAATACAATCTACTCCGATTACTTCGCACCGCACAATCACTTCCCGGCACGGTCTTGTATCGCTGTGAAGGAACTACCAAAAGGTGCCTTGGTCGAAGTCGAGATCTTGGGACTCGTGTGATCTAATCGCTACGCACTCGCTGCGTAGCGTTTTTTTATCGTAGTCCCCAGCGTCCTGTTCCTTTTCCGGTCTCACTGTAAAAAAGGTCCTGCTCCCCCTGGTACAATTCACACTCGCTCGCATGCAGGTAGATCAATTTTCGAATGCGTGCCTCGAGTCCTGCTTCTGATGTAAAGCGTGATAGATCCAAATGTTCTGCTTGTCTGACGCGCTGGTAGATATCAATTAAGTCGAGTGATGATTGTCGTTCTAGGATTCGCTGAATTGCCTCAAGTAACTGCTGACTCTCATCCGTCATGTCCTTCTAACTCCTTTTTCATCACTTTGTTTTGAATCGCATTCATCACAATCGGTATTTGCACGACCAGATTCAAGACGCTGACTCCAAGAACCAGTTGACTAGCCGTTAATGGTTTGAAATATCCTTCGCCGTATCCTTCCCCTACACTGAGTGCGATCCCGTACGAAATCGCAAACGACACCATGTTGCCGATGACGATGTATTTCGGTTTTCCACTACGCGCAAGTGAATATGATAGAACACCGAGTCCAAACAAAAATAAGGCATACCCTAATATCGAACCCACTTTCCAATCGAGGTAAGGTCCCAGCCACGCAAACGGAATCAGATACAATAGGGCTCGTTTCATTGTTCACTCTCCACTTTCTCGTCTTTTCGGTTACTCCCCGCGTCATAATAACCGTATAAAAGTTCCCGAATCATCCTCCATCCTGGCGGAAAAACGTTTGAGCGTGACACTTTTTCTGTACCATTTTCTGTCGTCACATGAATTTCCCAGGCCGTTCCGTCCATTATCGTAAGACTTTCAGGATCTTCGTACCCCCACCATTTCTCGGCATTAAACCAATCCGACCACATGTCAATTAGATAAATGTCCTCTTCCGTCAGCGTTCTGAATAATGGATGGTCTTCTTCCTCTAGATATCGGAGACCCTTCGGATACCATGGACCTAATAATTCTTCCTCATCTTCCGCACGAACCGTCTGACTTGCACGGTCCCACCAAAACGTCTGTCCTCTCCCCATGCCGGATTCCCGAAAATAAATTCGCTCGACTGTTTGCATCGTAATCATCCTCTAAAATTGATATTTCCATTATAGCCCATTTGTTATTTTTAACCTGTTACATTTTTTACTATGGTTCTGCTGATTTCTGTTGCTGTGAAACATTTTTCCCCTTCTATCAGTAAATGTAGTGAAAGGAGATGTTTCACATGCATGTATCCATTCAACAAGCCGGTTATGACGTAGGTCAGCCCGTCTTACAAGAGATTGCGTTTGCTTTACAGCCTGGATCCATCACCGGTTTGATCGGTACGAACGGTGCAGGAAAAAGTACGACGATTCAAGCGATGTTCGGTACGCTACCGTGGGTCGAAGGAGAGATTGATTTACCGGTCTCACTTGCCTATATTCCGGAACAGCCAACCTATTATGAATATTTGACGCTCGCCGAGCACCTTGAGCTGGTCGCCTCGCTCCACGAGACGGATCATGCCTATACAGAACGACTCTTAAAGACGTTCGAACTGCATGCTGTCACAAATGACTATGTGTCCTCTTTCTCTAAAGGAATGAAACAGAAGGTGATGCTCGTCTGTGCCTTGATGCAACGCGCGGACTGCCTGATCCTCGATGAACCGTTCGTTGGTCTCGACGCGGTCGCAACGATTCGGTTATTGCATGTACTCGAAGCAGAACGAACGCGTGGCGTAGCGATTCTGCTCGTCACCCACGTCCTTGATTCCGCGGAACGTCTGTGTGACGACTTCGTCTGGATTGATCAGGGACGCATCAAACATCAAGGAACACTTGCTCAAATCGGTGAAGCCTCTGGTCAGCCAGGTGCCCGCTTATTTGACATCATGGAAGCGATGGTGCTCGAACATGATTGAAACCTTTTTGAAGCAACGGATCCGTCGACGGCATGTGGAACAGCGTCGCTTCTTTCAAGAAATCTTCGACTGGACGATCTTGCTGTATCTCGTCATTCCAGTCGGTCTGTTCATCATCTATGAGACGGTTCAAATCTTAAGTGGTCAGGCGGACTGGGTTCAAACAGTTCCGGTCGCTTGGATTTTACTCGGATGGATTCTGTATGGATTCCTGCCCGCCTTTTACGCCTGGTTCGAACCGGCAGATCGCCTCTTCTTCAAACCGGTTTCTGGAGCGATCGTTCGAATGAAGTGGTATTCCGTTCGGTATCACTTCGTGAGGATTTTTCTAATGACTGCCGGATTACATCTACTCTGTTTTCCGTTACATAGCATCCGGTTTGACCAATCTAGTATCACAGTACTACTGATTAGTCTCGCGCTCTCTTTGCTCCAACCATTCTTTAGCTTTTGGACATATCGATTATCTGGACAACGGTTCTTGCGGAAATGGAGCGGTCATCTCGTCCTGGCAACCGGACGCATCACTCTGTTACTCCTGCTTTGGCTTCAACCGCACCCTGTCCTCTTCGTCGTTGCACTGTGTGTGGTGCTACTCGGATCCCTTCATGTCCGGTACTGGTCGCGGCGTGAGGACGGATTAACGGAGGATATCCTGTTGTCAACGAAACGACAGTCGAGTTTATCGGCGACCGTCCTTGAATTGAATGGTGCCTTACCGAAGCCGTCTCACCGAAAGCGTCCGTTCCTTCATCTGCGATTATTCAAGCAGACGCATCAGCAACTCCCACTGATTACGTATCTACGGGATCCGAGCAAGCTTCGCTTCTTGCTCCAGCTATTTGCTGCGATGAACTACGGTCTTCTCGTCTTACCATGGATCGGACGCGGACTCGTTTTCGCTTTCGTCCTGTTTGTTCTCTTTCAAGAACGGAAACAACATTATACATGGTTCCGCAGACAATCATTCTACCAGCACATTTCCAATTGATTGATTTCTGCTATACTTTTTCTATTACATTGGTTGGAGGGATGACTTCATGCGTACTCATTTATTCTTATTCGGAGGCGGTCCTCCTTTTACACCGAACTTACGAACACGATTTGCTACATTAACGAATGGTGGACCGGTCGCGATTCTATACGTTCCGCGGACCGGTAAGGACTGGACGAGCTACGCCTCAATCTATACGAAGCCATTAGAGGAAGATGGCATCTCGTCGTTCGTCCATCTGCCACTGTCTGACGCACCAACGGACGAACAACTTGCACAATTGAAACAGTGTCAGGGCATCATCATCTCCGGTGGCGAGACCGAATTGTATCAGCAATACTTGGTCGCTACACCGATCGGTGACATCATTCAGTCGCGTTTCGCAGATGGTGTTCCGGTCGCCGGCTTTTCAGCCGGTGCCCTCGTTTCGCCTGAACGATGTGTAATTCCAGAGATCGACCAACGCGACAACCGACGTCTTCGCTTGCCTGGTCTTGCCTTACTGAAAGACGCGGTCGTCTGTGTCCATTATGAGACGTGGGGCGAAGCTGCTCATCTCACGCAATCCTTTACGGAAGAAAGCACAGACCGTGCCTTCGGACTTGCTGACGAGAGCGGGATCTATCTACGCGATCAGTACCTCGTCGAAACAGAAGGAACCGACCCTGTCGTATTATCGCGGAGTCTCGTCAGATGACGGCGATCGTTCCTGCCGTCAAAGGCATCATCATTCACGAGCAACGTCTCCTGATCGTCCGCCGGGCTGCTGCTGACTTCGGTGGCGGCACGTGGGAATGTCCGGGTGGCAAGATCGACTTCGGTGAATTGCCAGTCGACAGTCTTGTTCGCGAGATTAAAGAAGAGACACAGTTGACGGTTTCACCGGAGCGTCTGCTCTATGCCTCGGGCTTTCTGACGCACTCCGACCGACAAATCATTCTCTTGATGTACGTCTGTTCGACGAATCAGACTGATGTCCGGCTGTCGGAAGAACATGACGCGTATCTGTGGGCGGATGAAGCGACAATCCGGCAACTGATCGCGCCGAACATTCTCATCGATTTTGAACAGTACGATGTCTTTTCCTTGTTATAAAAAATACCCCGCCAGACCAGTCGGTCGAGCGGGGTATTTTTTATCAGAGGGACGGATCACGGTAACAAACGACACGATTCCGACCATTTTGTTTCGCCTCGTATAAAGCTAAATCCGCTTTCTGGACGGTCTCAAATACGGTTGATGCCTGATCAGATGAAGCAGCACCTAGCGATAACGTGACATGAAAGACGGGATGCTCCTTATAGACGAAGTGTTGATCGGCGCAGGCAGAACGAATCCGCTCCCCCAGTCGTTCCGCCCGTTTCAAAGGTAAATCCGGTAACAAGAAGACGAACTCCTCACCCCCGTAACGACCGATGATCCCCTTATCTGGAAGATACGACTCCAACAGATGGCTCAGTTGCCGTAAGACGACATCCCCTCCTTCATGTCCGTATGTATCGTTGATCGATTTAAAATGATCGAGATCGAGAATGAGAACAGAAAAGGCAGTTCCGTGCTGGGCATATTCAGCCAATGTCTCATCCAGCTTCCGGCGGTTTCCGAGCTGCGTCAGTCCATCTGTTAAAGCCAGTTCCTGTTGGGTATGAACGAATAGGAAGTGCTTACGCAACTCTTGTAAGAAACGATATGTCACGTAACCACCAATCATGATGACGATGATGTAGACGAGCGCAATCTCTAAAAACCGCTCGAACGTGTTCGTCAATAAATAGAGCGCCGGTAAGCTGTATGCGATACCTGTTCCAAGCAACACGAGATAATCCTTCATTCGCTGAGCAGCAAACCGACGATAAATCGTCGCTGTCACGAGTAACGCGACACAGATCAAGGTCGTCAGGATCAGCCCCTCGTATTCGCCAGCCGGTGTCACCGCAAATCGGGCACCGATGATGAACAGCATCGTGATGCTACCGCTGACTAACCCTCCGTAAAAGTACGCCGTAACAAGTGCAACGAGACGCAAATCAATCTTTGCGACGTCATAGGAGATACTGTTGAAAATCAACAGCGCACCAATCAAACCCGCGATACAACCGATTGCGAGTCGGACTTGTAAGGAGGAGTTGGGTGAGATCCGCTCGATTCGTCGTAGCGGTAAAAACGCGAACAGCAATGTCGCAATCAATAGGGAAAAGTTCAACAACAATGAATTGAGCAACGTAAGCACGACGACATCCTCCTCATTCCATTTCAGATATTTACTCTATTCCCGTCAGATTACACATTCCCCTCTTTTTCCAAGGTTTTCAAACAAGAAGAGAGGGAATCAAACAAATATGTCTATCGTCTACATCATTAAGGGGGAATCTTTCATGGATCGTCAAGCTGAAAAACGAAAAAGTAAGATGCCGTTCTTCATCATTCTTGTCATCGCTATCTTCGTCATCGTTGCTGCTGCGTTAATCATTTACGTCACATCTGAACCAAAAGAAGAGACACAAGCACTTATGACACATCTTGCGACTGTCCTACCAATTTACGTGAATTAGATTCACAAGACCTTTACACAAGCCGTACAACACCTTCATACATGTTGCTTCATCTCCTTCCGATAGGTACACGGGAGGAGATGTTTTTTATGCTTATGAAAAAACGATTACTGGCACAACAATTAAATGGATGGTTGATTCCGATCGTCGCCATCGGACTGATCGTGATCAGCGGTCTAAGCGTCTACGCTTCCTATCAACAATCCGTCGCAGCAACCGAGGAACGGCTGATGCGTGAATTAACGATGTTCGATGCGAATGTCCGGGCAACGTTTCTGGCGTACCCGGATGACGCAGCAGACCGCTCACGTGCCATTAAACGATTGCAACAGCAACAGCGAACCGACTTATCACGTGACGACTACACGGTTCGCTTCCAAAGCCTGAACACGAGTGAGGCGTTCCGACCGTTGACACTCGAACCGACAAAACGAAAACAACTACTGCAGCACTTAAAAAATGCGCGTACATATGCCTTTTCGTATCAAGATCAGTTTCTAGTAGCGATGACGATTCCAGAACTCGATGACGTCATCTTGCTGACGACCGATCGTGATAAATTAATCGCCCCCGCTCGAGATTTAGCTTGGACACTCGTCTGGGTCAGTGTGATCACACTTGTCAGCATCAGCCTCTTGATCCGCTGGCGGATTCAACGCCAACTGGCACCGTTATCGAAACTCGCCTTACAGATTGAAGAAGCGCATGCGAAGCGATCGTATCGTCCGTTAACACTCAAGACGACGACCTTTGAGTTACAACAGCTGACGTTTCAATACAATCAGTTGATGCAACAAATTAATGACTTAACGACGGAGATGCAACAAGCCAGTCAGGAACTTGAATCCGTCCAGCCCCACTTTTCCTCGCGCTTATCCGCGATGGATCAATCAGTCCAAGCTGTCGATGAAGTCGCCGGTTCTTTACTTGCGCAATCGACGCAGATGGATCAGACGATCGTCGCTTCGACACGTCTGACTGCCCAAGGACACGATGCGTTAAGCGAAATGCAAACGACACTTCTGAACAGTCAACATGCCGTAACCCGTTTTCAACAGACTGTTCAGACGAATCACACGACACTTGAGACCTTACAAGAGGAAAGCCAGTTGTTGAAGGAACAATCCACGACGACAGAGCAGATTTTGCAACAGACCTCACACCTACAGCAGCAGATGGAAACCTCGATTTCGCACATCCAGCGTGTTGCTGAAGAGACACGCCGTTTGTCACTGAACGCGCTGATTGAGGCAACCCGTGCCGGAGAAGCCGGTCGCGGCTTCACGGTCGTTGCCAAGGAAGTCGAAAAACTAGCGATCGATATCCGAACGAGTACGGACCATATCCGACAGGTCAATCAGACGTGGACGACAGGACTCGATCAAGTCGAACAAGCGCTCTCGCAGATGACGGAACGGTTTCTCTCGACGTCACAACAGCTCGAGACGGCAACGGAGCATTTAAAACAGATGCTAACCGAAGCGACGACAATCGAGACGACACTGGGTACTGTCGAACAGCAGCGTCAAATCGTCGCAGACGTCCAGTTAAACATGCAGGAACATCTACAGTCGGTTCAGCAGTTGATGTCAGAACTCTCGTCCTACAGCCAGGTCCTCGGTGATCAAATGCAACACCACGTCACCCAGCAGACGGAACTGAAGACACATAGTGCGGTACTCGAGTCGCGGATCAGTTCGTTGCAACAGACCGTTCGTGCCGGCGAACAATCGTCTTAAATCAAAGGAGCGTCTACCATCTCTGGTAAACGCTCCTTTATTCTGGTCTCAGCCGATATAACGTGCTTCCTTCTTATCGATGATGTTGCGAATCCGGTTCTCCGTCACCTGATACTGCTCTGCCAATTGACGAATCGTTTTTCCTTTTTCGTACTGCACGCGAATCGTTCGAATCTGAAACGGTGATAGCGTCACATGTTGATTTAACAAAAGATCAAACTCACCAAGTAGTTCGTTATACTGCTGATCGATTGAAGGCAGAATTTCTAAGTTCGACAACTGATCGTCAGCCCGTTTACCATTGCGCCGGACGAGTCGCGCTTCCGTGACGTCTGTCGTCAGAAAGGCTTTTGCGACAAGCAATCCGACTTGCATCCGCTCTCCTCGACCATTTTGATAGAGCGTGACTTTGCGGTATCCTTCCCGATTGAGCCGTGGACGGAGCAAGACACCTTTTCGGCGTTGCTGGACACCGCGACACGTCACGATCGTCCGGTCGAGCGACCTTACGCGACCAAGTGATGAGACTTCATATATACCTACATAGCCGATGACGGCTTTCCATTGTTCTTGCATGGTTGTCCTCCTTCAGACAAGGACACGACGGGACTTCATACTTGAATTATATCAAATTACGAACAAACGTTCTAGTGATGTCACTCGTCGGAATGTGCTATTCTTAGCAGAAAAAGGAAATGAGGTTCGTCCATGAAATTTGTCTTGTTACTTGGTCCACAAGCGGTCGGAAAGATGACGATCGGTCAGGAAATCGAACGGTTGACGGAGATGAAAGTTTTCCATAACCACCAGACAATCGATCTGTTATTGCCTTATTTTGATTTCTCTGAACCTGCACACCATCGCCTAAAAGATACGATCCGGCGCGAGATGTTCAAGGAAATGGCGAACAGCTCGCTCGAAGGCGTCCTGTTTACGTTCCTCTGTCTATTCGGCATCGAAGGCGGTGGTCTTGAGTTCATCGAAGAGACAGTTGAGTTATTCGAACAAGCAGGTGCTGACGTCTACATCGTTGAACTCGATGCGCCGGTCGCAACTCGCCTGCACCGAAACACGACTGAAAACCGATTGACGCACAAAGTAACGAAGCGTGACCTCGCTGCTTCTGAACAGAACTTACGCGAAACGGCGGACGGTTACCGAACACGTTCATTGCCAGGCGAATTGCCGGACGTCAACTACCTCTTCCTCGATACGGAACAGTTAAGCGCACGTGAAAGTGCGGAAGCGATTTGCGATCATTTCAACTGGTCCAAAACAACGGTCTAATCACTAAAGCCCCGTCCTGCTCAAGCAGGCGGGGCTTTAGTGATGGAGTTCGCGTTCATATCGTTTCACCTGCAACTGAAATCCGTTCCGACGCCAGACCGCCGCACTGCCCGCTTCGCCGTAAACACGCGTCAGTAATAACGTCCGCGCGAGATACGACAAAATCGACGTCAACGCTTCTGTGATGTATCCGTGCTGATCGTCCTCATCTGTCGTCGTGTAACGTAAGTTTCCGGTCGATCCATTCCATGTGAAGGTAATCGTTCCGACAATCGTTTTCTCACGCAACGCATGCAGCGTCCACTTGCAACCCGATTCTTCATCCGTTGCTTCAACAAACAGTCGTGACGTCGTAAAATCCGGATGTCGTCCTTGCATTCAGCTCTCCTCCTCGACCTCAAACGTTGCTGTCGCGTAAGCCTCTCCGTTAATCAAAATCGTTAATGTATGTGTACCAGGATAATGGACACGCGTCGTCATGTTCCGAAACGATTGGCGTCGTTCAACTTGTAAGACACCTTTAACTTCCCGCTCCCGCAGTTGAAACACCTTACGACTCGTTCCGCGTTGTTTGACGTAATCGATCGCGTATTCAAGACGCAGACGTTGTTCAACGGAACTGTGCACTTGAAACGAAAATTGTAACTCTTGACCAATCGTCACCGGTGAGACGACTAAGTCCGTCACCTCGACCTCACCTTGCGTAACGTGTCCGAACAACTGCAACACGTCTGGGTTTCCGCGCTTCAGTAACGTCCGGGAGGCGTGGTGCAAAATCCAGTCCGTGCTCGGATCTGTTCCTAAGTGACGTTCGATTCGCTCAATTAGATATTCCGGGTGTGTCTTTGAAATATCATTCAAGTGATTGGCGACACTTTTTCGGACGTAGAGTGACGGATCCTGTAGTAAGGCGTCAAGAATCGGTAATGCTGGACGCGGATCAGCAATCAGACGCGGGATCGCTTGTCCCCATGGTAAACGCGGTCGTGTCCCTTCGGACGCTAAACGACGGACGTGTTCATCGTCTGATTTTGTCCATTGGAGGGCCTGCTTGAGGAAACGTTCCTGATCAGCAAGTAAAAAGCGACGAACGGCGAACTCCGACGTCGAATGCGGCGTCAACTTGGCAAGTGTCGCTAACGCAAGCGTCCAATCAGCAAGGTCTGCCGTTCGTTCCACGTACTCCGGAAAAACGATCCCCGGTAGCCCGGTAAACTGCGGTGCGAGTCGCTCTAGTTCTCCCGCTGCGTCCGGAAACGGCGGCAAGATCGTCTCTAGCGTCTCCGCCACACGACGGACACGTTGCTTAAACGCGAGTTCTTTCCAGTCCCTCTGTTCGACTCGTCTTCGAAAATCCGGTACGTCGACCGCTGCTCCTAAGCGGTCGAGCCAACTCGGTGAAAATACATCTTTAATCAAACTCATCCTTCATCCAGTCCCCTCTGTGTACGCTCCAGTTTGAGCAATGTTTCCTTGCGTGCGAGTCCACCCGCGTATCCACCTAAATCGCCATTCGTCCGAATGACCCGGTGGCACGGAATGACGATTGCCAGTTGGTTCGCTCCATTCGCCCGTGCGACGGCACGAACAGCGGTCGGCTGACCGATCCGGATCGCCAGTTCTTGGTACGAGATCGTCTCCCCACTCGGAATCCGTTCGAGTTCTTCCCAGACGCGGCGTTGAAATGGTGTTCCGTACCGCATCAGTGGCGTCTGAAACGATACCGGCTCTCCTTTGAAGTAACGACGGAGCTCCGCTTCGATCTGTCCAAAGACCGGTGATTCCCCGGGAACGATGACAGCGCGCGCTTTTAAACGTAATTGTTCGATTTCCCGCTCCAGTCCACGTCGGTCGACGAACTCGAGCAGATGTAAGAGTTGATCGTCGGCAATCGCCAGCATCGAACCGAGTGGTGTATCAAGCCATTTCGCGCGTAAGACCTGCCCGTCAAAGCGCGATGGTGCTTGTCCGAGAATCCGTGCCGATGCCTCACGAAAACCACTACTCGATTCATAACCTCCAGCTAACTGTCCTTCGATGATCGGCTTACCGGTCCGGATCTCCTTCATCGCAAGCCCCATCCGTCGTGCCCGGGCATACGCGACGAACGTCATCCCGAAGCGTTTCTTGAACTGACGGCGTGCCGTTGATTCGTCGAGACCAAGTGCTCGGAAATCGGCTTCCTTGAATCGTTTGTCTGGTTCTGCCTCGACCGCTTCGATCAAGCGTTGAATCGTACCATGATCTCCGGGATAAGCAAGCGGATGACAACGACGGCACGGTCGATAAGAGGCAAGTAATGCCTCTTGCGCCGTCTCAAAAAACTCACAGTTCTCCGCTTTCGGTTTTCGTGCCGGACACGTCGGACGGCAAAAGATGCCGGTCGTCTTGACGCCGACGAAAAACGTCCCTTCGTACGTCGCGTCCCGGCGAACGAGCGCTTCATAATACGTGTGATGTTCCATCGCCTTCCCCTCCTTTGTCCTTAGTATACCGGCTTGTCCGGTCATCATGTCGCCGAAAATCAGGCATTGATATGTTTAAGATTCACTTAAGAAACATCGTCCTGTTTTCGAAAGGGACGACGTGCATACTACATGATATACTCAACGGAAAGTAGGGTTTTCATGTTTGATTTCTTAAAAGAAGCACTTCACGCACCACTCCGTGTTGGAGCCGTCGCACCGAGTAGTCCACGCCTGGCTGAAATGATGGCACGACGCGCCGTCGCCGATCGTCCGCGTCAGATCCTTGAAGTCGGGGCAGGTGACGGGGCAATCACAAAAGCTTTACTGGCCGCTCGTTCACCGGAAACACATCTCTTGATTTGTGAACGGAGCGAAACGTTCCGCCCGGCACTCGAACAATTACTGGCTCAGGAAACGAATGTCACTCTCTTCATTGGTGACGTTCAAGGATTATCCGATTCATGGAGCGGACAGATCGACGTCATCGTCAGTGGTCTCCCGTTCGCGTCGTTCCCGGCAGCGTTACGGCATGATTTATTGGCACAATTTCAAACGTTACTACGATCAGGCGGTCACTTCATCGCCTTTCAATACACCCGGTTTCAGTTCAAGATGTTCCGGGACTATTTCCAAGAACACAGTTATTCGCACACGCTCTACAATCTGCCCCCCGCTTATGTTTTCGAGGGGGTGCAACAGGAGGAATCTACACATGCCCACGCTCTTGATCGTTGATGATGAAGCAGACATCCGTCAATTGCTTCGACTCTATTTAACCAATGAAGGGTACGAGATCATCGAAGCCGAAAATGGTGAGGAAGCGTTAGCGACTCTTGCAACGCGTCCGGTCGATGCGATGCTGCTCGACGTGATGATGCCCGTTCGCGATGGCTTCTCGACCGTTCAAGCTGCGCGCGCTGCCGGTCACACGTTACCCGTCTTGATGCTGACAGCGAAACGCGAAGACATGGATAAAATTCAAGGTTTGACCTTCGGGGCGGACGATTACATCGGTAAACCGTTCAATCCGCTTGAAGTCGTCGCCCGCGTCAAGGCGCTACTGCGCCGCGTCAGTCAGTATCATGTCCCGACTACTGCTTCAGCGATTCAGGTCGGTCCGTTCACACTCAAAGAAGACGAACGCGTCATCTTTAAATACGACGTACCGCTCGCCCTGACACGCCGTGAATTTGATTGCCTGGCGCTCTTTTTGAGTCACCCCCGTCGTGTCTTCTCGGCTGACGACCTGTATGAACGGGTTTGGCAGGAGGAAGCACTCGGTTCCGCGTCGAACGCTGTCATGGTCCTGATCCATAAGCTCCGCGACAAAATTGAGGATGTCCCAAAAGAACCGCGCTACCTCCAGACGGTCTGGGGCGTTGGTTATAAGGTCGAGCCATGAGACGGGTCAAACTAACTGTTTGGATGCTCGTCTTACTACTGCTTGCTGCGCTCCTCAGTACTGCATTATCTTGGTTGTTGTCTAGCCAATTACCGATTGGCACAACCACGATTCCTCGTTATTACTATACGACAGAAGCGCAAACGATTCAGGACGTCAAACAGGACATCACTCGCTATCAACAAGGGCAAACACCGAACGGTCCTTACGAATGGGCAGTCTATGGAGCGGATGGGCGTCGTATCGCTGCTTCCGACAAATATCCGGAAGATTTGACGCCCAGTCGACTGCTCGCTGCCCAAACGCCATCGGAACGTGATCCCTCTAACGAAGGAAAGATACGAACATTGCATCATATCGAAGCCATTTCCCTACCGAACGATGAGTCTGGTTTTTTCCTGACAGTAAAAAGAGAAAAACCAACATTAAATGAATATCAAGTCGGTAATCCGAATGCCTTCTTCATTTTACAAGTCGTCTTGTTCATTCTCTTCTTACTACTGTTGACGCGTTGGATTGCCGGATTGTTCCGGGAACTCGAGCGACGGCTTGAGCGATTGACGGTCGAACCAGCGCCAACAGCACCGTTACCTCCAGTCAAAGGACCGAAGGAGTTCAAATTGTTCGCCCAATCAATCGAACGGATCGAACAGGAACTCCGGACGTTACGGATGCGTGATCAGGAGCGGTTCGTTCAGCAGTTACGCTTGATCACGAGTCTTTCACATGACTTACGGACGCCTCTGACCTCAATCCAAGGATTCATTCAGTGGCTGATGGAAAAACACGAGACGTTATCTGCGACAGAACGCACGGAGCTTCTAGCGATCGTCACCCGCCAGTCGGAAACGCTCGCTGCCCGGATCGATGAACTGTTCACGCTCGCTAAATTATCGAACACTGATTATCCGGTCGAACCGATCTTACTCGATCTCGTAACCTTAACAGAACAAGTCCTGGAACTGTTTCCTGGCACTTCCGCTACTGTCAATGGTCCTGCACACGCGACTCTCATCGCCGATCCGATGCTCTTACGGCGCTTGCTCGAGAACCTGATTCGCAATGCGACACTTCACGGAACCGGTGACCTTCGGATTTCAATCAAAGATGAAGCAGAAGGCGTCCAGCTGATCTGCTCGAATGCGATTGAGTCGACTTATACGCTAGAGGAACTAAACGAATGGCTGACACCTTTCGGAACATCTGACGCATCGCGTTCTTCCGGCGGTTCCGGTATCGGTCTGTCAATCGTTCAACAAATCATGGCGCGTCATGGGGGGAGCGTCGCGTTGACTTCACAAGACAACCGCTTCATCGTGACCTGTCGTTTTCCACATGTTTCGTAAGCCTGCATCCGACGCTTTCGTCGGGTGCTTTTTTAGTCAGGTTGTTACTTCTTAGACACTTCTTTGAAATTGGAATTCGATACACTAAAGACTGTTAGAAATTAGTTGTCGTTTTAAAGGAGTTGTTCGTGTTTTATGAAATCCTCGTCTCGTTCGATTACATATATGCCAGGGCTTGATGGCTTGCGTGCCTTCGCTGTCCTATCTGTCATTATCTACCACTTATCCGTTTCATTCTTCTCCGGTGGTTTCCTCGGTGTTGATCTCTTTTTCGTCCTATCCGGTTACCTGATTACCGGTCTCTTGTTGCGCGAGTGGCAAACGAGCGGACGCCTCGACTTGAAACGGTTTTGGATTCACCGCTTCCGTCGCCTGTTCCCAGCCCTATTCGTCATGCTGTTACTCGTTCTCGGATACGTGACCGTCTTTGAACGCGAGCTATTGCATACGGTCCGCCAAGATAGTGCCTTTGCGCTTATTTACGGGACGAACTGGTGGTATATCTTCCATGACGTCTCGTATTTCGAGTCGTTCGGTAAACCGTCACCGATCCAAAATCTTTGGTCACTTGCAATCGAGGAGCAGTTCTACCTGCTATTCCCGATCTTACTTTGGTTCGGAATGAAAAATCGCCGACTGTTCCTGCAATTGATCGGCGTTGCGGTCGGTGCATCCGTGCTCGCGATGGCGATTCAGTTCACACCTGGTGAAGATCCAAGTCGCGTCTACTATGGCACGGATACTCGGTTATTCGCCTTGTTGATTGGGAGTCTGCTCGCGTTCGCGTGGCAGCCGACCCGCTTTAAGCTCGATATCCCAAAACGCGGTGTCCGGTTACTGAATCAAACAGGTGCCGTTACTTTGCCACTCTTGCTTATATTAATGATCGTCACAAGTGAGTTCGGCAGTTTCTTATACCGGGGTGGCTTTTTCCTTGTCGCCGTCCTTGCTGCACTATTGATTGCGACAATTGCTCACCCGGCGTCGATCTGGAGTCGCTGGTTTGCGCATCCAGCACTCGTTGCGATCGGTAAACGATCGTACGGTCTGTATCTATGGCATTTTCCCGTCATCACGCTGCTGACACCAGTCGAGCAAATCGGTACGTTCTCGTTGTTCCGGACCGTGCTGATCGTCGTTGTGCTTGTTGCCTTGACCGAAGCATCGTATCGCTTCATCGAACGTCCGATCCGTCAGCATGGACTGTCCGGTTACCTAAAACGTCTATCTTTACATCCGCGACAGTTACGTCAGTTTTCAACGATGCAGTGGACGAGTGTTGCCGTGTTGACGATCCTCATCGTCAGCTTCATCGGTAACTTATCGATTCTTGCTGTCTCCGATACGCCAAAGCCAGAACCTGCTTTCGAGAAAATAGCGGCGCCAAAAGAAAAACCGAAACCGGTCCTCAAACCGACGACACCGAAAGCAACATCCGATCAGCGAAAAATCTGTCGCCCGACGCTTGCGATCGGCGACTCGGTCTTGCTCGGTGTCGAAGATTATCTCGGCAGTACGCTCAAACAACTGACAATTGATGCGAAACTCGGTCGACAGCTCCGGGAAGCGATTCCGCTGAGTGAGCAGTATGCCGCTTACAATCAGCACGGACGGCAAGTCATTCTCCACCTCGGAACGAACGGTAGCTTCCGAAAGGATCAGTTGAACAGTTTGCTCGATCAATTCGCAAATGCCGATCACGTCTATCTGGTCACTGCACGCGTCCCGCGCCCGTGGGAAGCAGAGGTCAATCAGATGTTACGCGAGGCATCGAAACGGAAGAGAGTCGAACTGATCGACTGGCATGCTGTTGCCGTCAAACATCCATCTTACTTCGAAGCAGATGGTGTCCATTTAAATATCAAGGGCGCACGTGCCTATTCGAAGATTCTTGCGAAAGCAACGAATTGCGCTGTTTCAACGAAATAAGACCACGTCAAACAAGGTAGCGGAACGATCCGCTACCTTGTTTTTTATACTCATCCTGTCGCTAGCAACCCAAGATAGATCAAACTGACGCTGAATAAACTCAGCAAGACACCTACTGCATGCCGACGATATCCAAGTAAAAGCAATGGTAGCGTGGCGATGCCGATCATCAAGACCCACCTGTCCCCTGCTGGACCACTGACCGGTAGTTGCCCTAGCGTCGGTTGTTCCAGACGACTGAGTGAAGCGCTCGCCATGAACAGCAATACTAAAATGATACTCTCCATCCGGAGTAGTGGACGCGGATCGTACGTTGAGTCAAAACGCAACCGACGCCTTACGAGCGTTCCATTACAGAATGCGTAGAACAAAAGTGGTAGCAGCAGGAGGTGCTTCAGCAACAACGCTTGACCGTATGGTACACCCCAGAGATTCGTATAGCGTTCAAGTGGAATCGCCAGTTGCATCAGTAAGAGCCCCGACAGGATGACACCCGTAAAGGCAATCCGGGCAAACGGACTGAACCAACTTAAAAAGGCAGACCAATGAGCGGTCGAGCGAGCACCGATGGCTACCCAAAACACGACACCGATCCAAGCTGTCACACATAATAAGTGACTAAATTGCAGCATCCATCCGAACGCACCGTATTTCGCCGCAGCATGACTCGTTCCTGCGATGCCAATCCATAACGGGATCGTCAAGAGTGCGAGCAGGATGGACCGTTGCTTTTGCCATGCGAATATAATCAACAGGAGTAAAGCAGAGAAGTAAACGACAAGAAACATCCGACCGATATGCAACTCCAGTAACCCCGTTCGTAGAGCTTCTGTCATCGTTTGCGTCGAAAGTAGAAAACGAACGGCACCAAAGACCGGGATGCTCGTTCCAAGAACGAGCATCCCGAGTCCCGCTCCCGCCCACGACGTACCGTCCATTAATGGCGGTTTCCGTTTCCTTGGGATGAAGCATAATACCAAATAGCCCATCCAAAGCGCTCCACCCATATAGACGAGTAGTTCTCCTAGAAACGCACTCATGTCGTGCGACGACGTAACAAGAGAAGGATGACGATACTGATTAACAGTCCCCCGACGATCCATGGGAGCAGTGTCGGAACGAGTCCTTTTGAAACTGGCTCCGCTTCAGGAACGACTGCTGCTTTTGTTTCCATCGGCTCAGCCTTTTCTACGGTGCTTGTTTCAGCTTTTGCCTCACCTAGTACCGTAAAACGAATCGTTCCTTTAACGGGATGACCATCATCTGAAATCGATGCCCACTTGATCGTATATTTTCCTTCCGTTAAAGGCTCTGAGACGACAGCACTCAGTTCATTTCCGATGATGAGCGGTTTTGCGAGAGACTGTTCGACGCCATTCGCGTCTACTACACGTAAGGTGCTTGTTTTTTCAACAGCCTCACTGAACGTCAAGCGGATTCGATCGACGGGTTCAGATAATGCCGATCCCTCTGCCGGATTCGAGCTTTTTAAACTCGTATGTGCTTCGACCGATATGGGCAACAGACAAACGAGGAATAGGAGTACAAATCGGATGATGCGCATGTCGTTTACCTCCTTTCTGCTTGATGTGTAAAAGAAAACCCGCTGTTGCCAGCGGGTCGTCCTTTATTGTTGCGGGCGACGACGGAGTGCGAAGAATCCAAGGATCGATGCTGCTGCGATACCAAGCAATGACCAGACGATACCTGTCGTCGATGCTTCTTCTTGCATACCACCGAGACCTGTGTTTGGCATTCCAGGCGCACCTTTGAATTTATCTGGGAACTGATCGACGATTGCTGTCGCAGTTCCTTCCCCTACGCCGTACATATGCGCGTACGCTTCGCGAATTGCTGGGTACGTTTTGTCGTAATCTTTTTCATTGTAGCTATTGAAGGCAAGTAAGAGTTGGTCAATGTGAACCTTCAATCCTTCTTCCAAATCTTTCGCTTTCAAGCGTCCTTCTGTTGCTGCATCAAGGAATGCTGCCTGTTCGACACGGTACTCATCGAGTTCTTTCACGGCCATGTCGCGTGCTTGATCATCTTTCGCACCTGTTGCTTTGACATAGTCGACGAAGTAGCCGATGTGGCTCGACCAAATCTTCTTGAATTGTTGCGCTGCTTCGCTACCATAAACAGAGCCAATCGAAGCTGTCAGGTCATCCGTATTTTGATTCAAGGCACCAGCCGCAGCGTCAAAGTCTTTTGCTCCGTCAATTCCTTTTTGCATCGCGAGCACTGCAAGCGCCGCGTGTTCAGAGAAGTTTCGGTTCAGTCCGGCACGAAGATCAGCTGCTGGTGTATCAACTTTCGTATTTTTGAATTTATCTGGGTACTGATCGACGATCGCACCAGATAACCCTTCTCCCACCATATACATATGCTCGATTGCTTTACGTAGATTACTGTAGGCAGCATCATAATCACCAGCAACGTAGCTATCAAACGATGTTAACAGTTGCGTGATATGGACTTTTAGTCCTGCTTCGAGATCCGCTGCCTTCAGACGTCCTTCCGTTGCTTTATCGAGGAACGCAGCCTGTTCGACACGATACTCATCAAGCTCTTTCAATGCTTTTTGTTTCGCGTCTTCGTCCTTGGCACCAGTTGCTTTGACGTAATCGACGAAGTAACCGATATGGCTCGCCCAGATTTCTTTGAAGGCAGCGCCTGCTTCTTCCCCGTAGACGGAACCAACAGCTGCCGATAAATCATCCGTGTTTTGATTCAAGGCACCGGCTGCCTGCTCAAAATCTTCTTTACCATCAATTCCTTTTTGCATCGCAACGACTGCGAGATACGCGTGTTCAGATAGAATTTGATCGAGTGTCGCTCGTAAATCCGATGCTGGAGATGAGACATCGAGGGAGACTTTTCCTGAACTGTGAGACATCTTACTATGGTCCTCATGACCATGTGCACTAACACCTGCTGCTGGAATCAACAATGCGGCACTAAGCGGAACAGCGAGATACGACTTTTTCATCTTCATCTTATGAACACCCCTTTGATTTTTTGGACTTCACATAGATAACGTAAGAAGTTCACGAATGGTTTTATCTTTTTACATTTTTTATTTAAAATATTTTTTGGTCGAAATACCTCCGTTCATTACTTTAATTATTTTTTAGTTTTTATTTACTCGTTTTACGAAACAGACGACTTATCTTCTAATTCTTTCATTAGAATCTTCTTATAACCGCATCTTTTATTTTTTAATTCAGAACAGGAGTGGATTTATGAAACGGATTTTTATTGGCGCAGTACTGGCTTCTCTCGTCGTCTCGCAAGCAGTTGGACCTGTCGAAGCAAAAAGTAAAGCGAAGAAGAAACCTGTCGTGCAAGTCGATCGAGACAAAAATGAGATTCCAGATGCTTGGCAAAAACAATATCATTTGGGATATGGAAAACAAGTCGCAACAAAAGATCACGATCGCGACGGTTTGATGAATGTACAAGAGTATCAACTTCGCCTCAACCCTACAAAATTGGATTCGGACCGCGACGGAATCAAGGATGGGAAAGAGGATTCAGACCGCGACTTACTTACGAATCAACAAGAATACACAGCGCATCTAAATCCATTGAAGAAGGATTCCGATCAAGATGGTATTTCTGATGATAAAGAAGATCAAGACAAGGATCGATTGACGACACGAGAAGAATTCATCGTGGGTACGCAGCCACTGAAAAATGATTCAGATCGTGACGGCATCAAAGATAACGAAGAGGACCGCGATCAAGATACGCTTCTGAATGAAGACGAATTCGAACTTGGTTCTGATCCAACCAAAGCAGACAGCGATCAGGACGGGACTCGAGATGATCAGGAAGATACGGATCACGACGGGGTTCAGAATAATCAAGAACTCAAACGAATCATGATCAAAGTGACGGATACGAATAAGAAAAAGTTCGAGTGGCGTTACAGTAATGAACATCAACGGAAAGAATTGCGCTTTAAAGACGAGATCGGTATTACTGACGTTGCGACGTTAAAAGATCGTCTTCTCGTCACACCATCGATGATGGAAGAAGAATTATTAACGTTAGTCGCACAGGCACTTCAATTGCCAAACATCAAAACGTTACACGTCCAGATCAAGTTCTATAATGGACAGGAACTCGAATCAGAAGATGAGCACTCGGATGACGATGATTCTTCGGATGACTCAGAAGATGATGATCAAGATGATGATTCAGACGATCATGGAGACGATGACGGGGATGATCACGGAGATCATGGTGATGACGATTAATCGTCTATACGAAAAATGAGAGGACGGAATAGTATTCCGCCCTCTCATTTTGTATTTCCTTATTCTTCAATGATGGTGACCGCTACTTCCGCCAGCTGGTTTTGCTCCACCTTGTAAGATTTTTAAATCTTCTTTCGATAACTCACCGACGATGAACTGCCGTGTTGGCATGATCATCGCACCTTCACTGCTCGCATGCGCTTTGACATAATACAAGCCGGATTTCGGTAATGTCTTCGCAATCGTATAGACACCCGGCTTCGTCTCTTCTGCCGGTTCCATACTATAGCGGACTGTTCCGTCTGCTTTCCAGATTTCGAAGTGGACATAGTCGACTTTTTGAGCCGGTTTCGCTTCACGCCAAACCGTCGCTTCGAACGTTTGCTTTTTCTTTGCGTCCGGTTGTACGTCTTTTGGGATATTCATTTTGATCGATAACGGATGAACGACTGCGTACTGCTCCGCCGCATCAGAATCAACGGCGCAGCCGGCAAGACTCGTCGTCGTGACGAGCAGTCCACCAAGCACGAATGTTTGCATCGATTTACGCATTGAAGAACCTCCTTACACTCGGAATACGACGGATGACGAGGAAATCGACCAGCCAGACGACGAGCAACGATAGACCGACGAGCGGGAAGACGATTCCCAGCACGACAAGCACAGCGAGGAATCCTTTCAACATGAATGCTTTCGGTCCTTTCGGCGCCCCCATCCCTTTACTTGGTTTTCGCTTCAGCCAGAGATAGAAACCACTGACTGCCACGAGAATGATTCCGAGACAAATCAACAGACTAATTAACTGATTGAACAAGCCGAATTCCGTTCCCTTATGGAGTGTGATCCCGGTCGCGACGATCTTTCCGACGATACCATAGTTGTCATAACGATAGTCGGCGAGCACGGCACCGGAATATTGATCGAGATGGATCGTCGCTTCATTCTGTGCTTTCGCTGGATACGCAGACAGCGTATAGACACCGCTCGGGTCACTTGGAATACTGATCTTAAAGCTTGGATCCATCCCTTGTTGTTTGCCGATTGCAACGATGTCATCGATCGAAGCCGGAACAGCACCTTCGACTTTCGATTGCGGGACATCAAGTGTTTCGGCAGCCCACGGGACTTCCGCGATATCCTTCGTTTGAAGTGTTGACGTCGGTGCCTCCCCACCCCAAATGGACGGTGGATAACCAAGCCCTTGGTTCGTGACAAGGGACTGGAAGTTCGTTCCCCAGAAACCGGACCACGGTAAGCCAGTCAAGATCAGGAACAGCATCCCTGCTGTGATCCAGAATGCTGGAACAGCGTGGAGGTCACGACGGAATAACTTCTTTCCTTGACGAAGGCGCGGGAACAAGACACCTGACAGTCCCTTTTGCTTACGCGGGAACCATAGGAACAGTCCCGTCACGATCAAGACGATTCCCCAACAGGCGACGAGTTCAACGATTCGGTCGCCAGTCGTTCCCGCCATCAGTTCCCCGTGGATCTCTTCGATTTTATTCATGATCCGGTCATCGTCAGATAATGTTCCGATGATCTTACCAGAATACGGATTGACGAAGACTGTCGCCGACATATCTGGTGACGAAACCTTCACTTCACTGGATCGATCGTCGGATTCACCCGGTCGGTACGACGTGACAAGTGCATCGGGATACTTCGCTTTGACGCGATCAATCTGTTCCGTCGCAGTGATGCGATCTGCTTGTGGTGTAACTTCATAATACGATTGATACAGGACGTTTTCGATTTGTGGCTTAAAAAGATAAATGGATCCTGTCACAGCAAGCATGACTAGGAACGGTGCAAAAATGATACCAGCATAAAAGTGCCACCGCCAAATCGTCCGGTAAGCAGAAGAAGTCGGTGCTTTTTTGACCGTCTCTTCCGTCTGCATGAGATTCATATGTATCCTCCTCTGGCAATAAATATGTCCACTCTGTGAACACCTCCTAGTATAAGCGTTTACAATCCAATTTCAGCCACTTGCTTGTGACGATAAATTGCCAATACGGTGTGTAAATCACGTAGCTTTTAAGAAGTGAAAAACGTCTTTTTTTGACAATGATTTCACTTTTCTTGTAGATTACTTCTTATTTCAAAAAACTATCCTTATTCATAGAACCAAACTTCATCTAAAAAAGCGAATCCTGATCTGGATTCGCTTGCTCGTGTGATGTTTTTATATTGAAGAACTTTCCTCGACTGATTCCTTTTGACGGCGATGATGCACGATACCGATGACGGCAATACCGATCACAATGATCACGACAGAGCCGACGATCCCTGGATTCACCTGGAGCCAGTTCCATAGCTCCGACCACGTCACGGCTTCTCCGATCCGGACGATCAAAAAAGTCCAGAGTCCTGTATACACGCCTGCTGCTAAGAATGTCATTACTAAATAGCGCGGTAACGGATAACCGAGGAGTCCGGCGACATAATGAATCGGGTGTCTGACGCCGGGTAAGAAGAACGATAGTCCGATTGCCCATAATCCCCGTCGTTCAATGATCGTTTCTGCTCGTTCTAAGAAACGTGATTTCATCCAGCGTTTGACGAGCGGAATCTCACGGAAGAACCGAGCAAGTAGATAAAACCACGTAAAGGCGATGAAGAAGACCGGCCATGCGGTCAACCAGATGACGACCGGGTACATCCCCTCTCGTAATCGAAGTGCTGCAAAACTCATCATCAAGACATCGTCCGACAATGGGGTGAACATGATTCCGCCAGCCAGGCGGACGAGTGCCATGATATCCATCACGTATCCCTTCTTTCTGTTTCTCTCTATTTTCAGTATCCCCGATTTTTCTGAAGTTGAGCCCTATCCATTTCTTAAGTTCTTCTTTAGTTATACTTTTCCGATCAAAAGAGATCATCATCGATGATTTAAAGTCACGTAGACCGGATGACATGTATACGCAACCGTTCAATAAAAAATCCTTTTCCCACATCGAGAAAAAGGGTTTCATCCGTCCGTTCGAGAAGGGGTACAACGTACATCTGAACGCTCATCTGATAGGAGGAATTTCCATGTTACATCGCCGGAAGACCTATACGATTCGTCCCGAACGCCTAGAAGAATTCACTGAGTTTTTCCATACCTATTTGTACCCGCTCCAAGTCAGCCATGGTGCCCGTCTTGTTGGTCGCTGGGTGACCGAGGCAGAAGATGAAGTCATCGCCATTTGGGAATATCGCGACCGTGAACATTACGAACAAGTCGATCGTGATGTCCGCAACAGTGCTTTACGTCGCGAAGCGATGAAGAAGCGCGCGCGCCTCGGCAAAAACCTCTATATCAAATCCTATGAAGATTTCATGACAGCGACCGGTACGTATGCTCCCCCTCGCGCGATCGTCAGCGTGACCGCGTACATCACGAACGATGCCGGTGAAGTCCTGCTCGTCCGCAACCTCCACCGGGGTGATACGTATGAGATGCCGGGTGGACAAGTCGAAAATCACGAGTCGATTCTTGACGCCATTAAACGGGAAGTCAAAGAAGAAACCGGTGTTGATGTCACAATCGATGGCATCACCGGTATCTATCAAAATGTCTCAAGTCACGTCCTGTGTGTCTGCTTCCGTGGGAAAGCCGTTGGTGGTGAACTCGCAACACAAGAAGGCGAGACGACGGACGTCGGCTTCTTCCCGCTGACACGTGACTCGCTGAGTGAGTATATCAAACGGGAACACTTCCAGTTGCGGACGCTTGATGCGATGGATCCCCATTACTTCCCGCATGCCTTATATAAAGTCAGACCGTATGAACTGATCAGCCGGTACGACGGTAACGCGACGTCGTCTTCACGGTAAACCAAAAATCCCCTTACAGTGTTTTCACTGTAAGGGGATTTTTTTCGGTTACGTTGTCAATCGAGCAGTGATTCCGGCATCATCGGTAACATAAACATCGCCCGCATCATCGGTAACAGCATAAGTAGAAGACTTTAATGTTTCGATTGCTGCTTGAAGCGTCGCTTGATCCGGATAACGCAGCGTCCAGTAAACAAGTCCGACCGCATCTTCCGGATTCGTCGGTGCGTTGACTCCAGACCAGACGTTCAGACCGATATGATGATGGTAGCCGCCGGCAGCGACGAACAAGGCACGCATCCGCGAAGCGTCAGCGGCAACCTCAAAGCCGAGCGTGTCGACATAAAAGGCCCGCGCCGCTTCGAGTGTCTTGACGTGGAAATGGACATGTCCCATGACCGTATCGTTCGGCATGCCGTACCAATCTTCTTCTCCCGCTTCGACGAGCATGCTTTGCCAATCGACGGGATCCGTTGTCATTTTGACGTCACCATTAGCTTCATACGTCCACGTCTCACGTGGACGATCGGCATAAATCTCGATCCCGTTCCCATCTGGATCCGATAGGTAAAAGGCTTCACTGACGAGATGGTCGCCTTGACCAATCTCGATCCCTTGTGCAATCAAATTCCGGATGACGAAACCAAGTTCTTTTCGGTTCGGTAGCAAAATCGCAAAATGATATAATCCGGCGACCGAGTTCGGTGGAAAACGCCGGGCATTCGGATGAACTTCAAGTTCAACGAGTGGTGTATCTTGTGCGCCGAGCACCGTCAACTGATCCGTTTGCGTTAGCACGCGTAATCCGAGTGACGTTGTATAAAATGAAATCGAACGGTCGAGGTCCGTGATACGCAAGCGAACAGGACCGAGTGTGATTTGTGGATGAATGGACATCTTGTTTCCTCCTTCAATGAAATAGCTCGTATCCCTATTATTACGCGGAAGCGATCGAAGCGGAAGTAGGCACGAATAAGTGGTATAGTATCCTAAACGATACCATGAAGGAGGAAGACAGATGGAAGAGACACCAAGCTGTCGGGTCGAGACAGCACTCGAAATCTTGACCGGAAAATGGAAGCCGTCGATTTTACTCGTCTTGATTACACACGGAACGCTCCGCTTCAGTGAATTGAAACGACAATTGCCAAACATTACGCAAAAAATGCTGACGGCTCAACTGCGTGAGCTCGAACTGAACGATATCGTCCATCGCGAGATTTATCAAGAAGTCCCCCCCCGTGTCGAGTACTCTCTGACGGATTATGGTCGGACGCTCATCCCAGTCCTTGACGCGATCAATGCATGGGGGGAACAACATGTCCTCCATCTTGAACATAAAGAAAAACTCGCTTCTGCTTCTCAATGAGGAATCCATTTCAATGTGATTTCTCATTTTTTATGGAAAAACCTGTCTATTATCACGTATACTGACGTAATAGACTTCTGTTTTCGGAAAGGAATGAGTCCTCATGCATCAACTTCATGCAATCGAGCAACTGGTTGCTCGACTCAAACAAGATCCTGCAGTCGAAGCTATCTTCTTGAAAGGATCTTTTGGACGGGGAGAAGAAGATGTCCATTCAGACATCGATCTGTACTGTCTCGTCTCGGAAGAACGTCAAACGAAATTCTTATCGCGTCGTTTGTCCCATCTTTCTGCCTATCGTTCAATCATCTGGAAAGATGAGATCGATATCATCGCTCCACAAATGATCGTCGTCTATGATGATCTGCTACATATTGATTTATTCACGGTGACGCTTGATTCGCTGAACCATAAGGATCAATTGCGTGTCTTATATGATCCACAGGAACAGTTGACGGACTTTACCGACACATGTGACTTAACACTTTCTGCTCAAGAAGCGACCGATGAAGCAATCGATGCCGTCTGGTTCTTGTTCCAATATAAAAAAGCAGCAGCACGGGGAAATGACTTATGGGCAGTCGAGATGCTCCGTAGTGCCTTGATCAAGTTCGCAAAAGTATTACTCCATCATCATGCTCCTGAACGAGCACAACTCGGATTAAAGACGATTCCGACGACATTGCCAGACCATCCACGCCTTGCTCTTGAAGCAATCTACGACGTCCTGACACCCGCAACGCACGCTGAAGCGGTTCAACGTTATTTGGCTTGTTTAGAGACCGAACGAAGCGCGCTCGACCAGACGCTTGCCTCTCATCCGGAGACGCTCGCTTTACTCGATCGATTAACGCCTGAACTCTCGATCCAACAATCAGGACGGTAACAATAAGGGGCCGACTCAAAAAAAGAATGACTTGTCTTTCCACGCCCTTTCCTCAGGCGAGACACAAGCCAGTTTTCCTGCTTCATTCAAGCAGGAAAGCGGGTCTTGTTTGTCTCTGACAACGCATAATGCGCTTTTTCCTGTAGGAGTGGCGTGTGACGCGTCATTCTTTTTTTTACGAGATAAGGGTGGCAGATCATCATTCTGCCACCCTTATCTTTGTAGAGACTGACTTTTGGAGTCAGCTCCTTCTATGCTCGCTATTAACGTGTCAATTGAATCTCTTTTGATTGTCCACCTGCCCAGCCAAAGCCAGATGAGACCTCAAGCTTCGGATTTTTCACCTGTTTCGGTAATTCGAAGACGATGTTGCCGGTTTTCTCGATATTCGGGTTGATCGTCTCTAAGAAGAAGCCCATCCCGTCTTCATTCGCATAAAGATCGAGTTCCGTATCGGCTGAGTATTCTGTATCGCCGACATTGACTTTAAACATGTTACTGTCGACGAATCGCTCTTCCTTATCTCCGTTTAGAATCGTCAGACCGACGACTAAGAATTGTCCTGATGTTTTCTTTTCGCCGAGGACGTTCGATAAGGTATCGACCATCTTGACGTCGTTGACGACGTACGTCAGTTTCCCGACCTTTACCTGATCATTCACCCCGTACGTTTTCTTGACCGGCTTCGCAACTGCTTTTGCTTTCACTGGTTTTGCTTCTGATTTGACTGCTTCTTGTTCGACTTCTACTTTTTTCTCCGGTGTTGCTTGTTCTTCGTCATTTCCTAGGTTTCCTAAAATGACTACGCCGATCACGATGATTCCTGCCCACTTCAATCCTTTTTTCATGTTACTTCCTCCTTTTAATGTGGCTGACTCACGTCTGATAGCCTTAGTATAGGAAGAAGCAACCCCTTATCCTTTACACTTTTTTAACCAGGTTATTTTTTGTTTATGGTTCGATAAAAAGATTGACAAAAATAAAAGAGAACGCTAATTTCAGCGCCCTCCTCTCCTTATTCTCCTTTGACTCGGATGACGATTTTGCCTTTTGCGTGCCCTTCTTCGCCATAATCATGTGCTTCCTTGATTTGATCCAGATCAAAAATCCGATCAACGACAGGTTGTAGCTCACCACGTTCGACCGCTTTAGCGATATGCTGTAAACGCTCACCCGTCGGTTGCATGAAGACATACGCAGAACGTGCATTATGTTGCTTCGCTTGTTCTTCATCGGGTGGTGTGGAAATCGAGACGAGCATGCCATTTGGTTTCAGCATCTGATACAGTTCCCCTTGCTTGTCGCCACCCATCGTGTCAAATACAAAATCGACGTCGCGAACACGATCCGCCGGATTTTCCTGTTTGTAGTCGATGACTTCGTCGGCTCCAAGTGCTTTTACCCAGTCAACGTTTTTTGTACTTGTTGACGTGATGACGTACAAACCGTTCGCTTTTGCGAGTTGAATCGCAACCGTTCCGACGCCCCCTGATCCGGCACCAATGAAGATCCGGTCACCCGGCTTCGCATCCATCACTTCGAACATGACTTGCCACGCTGTATGCGAAACGAGTGGCAGAGACGCTGCTTCTGCGAAACTGAGCGATTCTGGTTTTTTGACGACAAGATGTGCATCGACCGCGACGTACTCGGCATACGTTCCTTGACGAGCGATTTCCGGACGGCTGAAGACAGCGTCCCCGACTTGAAGATCGGAGACGTTTTCTCCTACTTCCTGAATCACACCGGCAACGTCCCAACCGATGACGAGCGGCATCTCATAGCTCAACATCTGACGCAAGTATCCTTCGCGTAGTTTCCAATCGACCGGGTTTACACTCGCGGCATAGACTTCGATTAAAACATCATCCGGTCCAATGACTGGCTTTTCCAGTTCTCCGACCTTAAATTGTTCCGATCCACCATACTGTTCAATGTAAGCTGCCTTCATCCGTTGACTCCTCCTTCGATAATCGTTCCCTATATTCTTCCCCGTCCGTAACAACGACAAACAGTCTGAAGATACACGACAGCTCTCCATCAATCGATGAAGAGCTGTTTCGTTAAGCATTCGTTTGTTGAAGGGTGGATGCTGTCTCATTCAAGGCATGAATCGCCTGCTGCAGTTCCATGACCTGCCCAACTTGATGACGTGTCAAACCGGATAATGACTCACTTTGTGAAAGCAAGGCATTCATGAACGTGTCGAGTTGACCGGTTGCTGTCGTGATAGCAGTAAGACTACTCGTCATCGTCGCGAACTGGGTCTGCGCCGACTGGATCGAACCGACGACTTCCGTTGCATCCATCTCAATCGTCTGTAGCGCTAACTGACTCTCGGCCATTCGCTCTTCCTGCTCACGTAGTAATGTCGTACTGGCATGAATCGAGTTGCCGGTTTGCGTAACGTCCTGATCAACACGTTCGATGATCGCATTGATTTCCTTCGACGCTTCTGCCGTCTGTGCTGATAGATTACGAATTTCTTGCGCAACGACCGTAAAGCCTTTTCCGAACTCACCCGCACGAGCTGCTTCGATCGACGCGTTAAGACTAAGCAGGTTCGTTTGTGCCGCAATCGCATTAATGCTCGACGTGATGGCGACGATTTCCTGAAAACGTCCAGCGAGTTGTCCGAACGACGTGACCGACTCATCCATGCTCGTCGTCAATTGTTGTAAGGATTGTCCGGCAAGACCAATTGTCTGCCTGCTCTTTTCGGCTGTCGTTCGCGAGGACGAACTGCGCTCGAGTGCGTGGTCGACAGAAACGGTCACATCCTCCATCCGATTGACTTGCTGGTCGTTCAATTGGCGAATTTCACGAATCGCTTGAACGCTTCCTGCTGCATCATCTGCCAGCTGTTGCATCGCTAGATCAACCTGACTGAAGGAATCCTTCGCTGCGTCGACCGTTTCACTCATCTCTTCCGTGAACGTCGTTACTTCCGTTGCGGTTGCCGCCGTTTGTTCGAGAGCAATTTGCGACGTTGCCGCGTAGGCTTCCGACCGTTCTTGTTCTTGGCGGACGGCTAACATGACGTTCCGTCCAAAGACAGCGACAAAAACAGCCGCTGAGAAAATCATCAAATAGATGACATAGGCGACAATCAAGTCGAATGTATTCGTAAAGACAATCGTTCCAAGCATAGTGAATACTGCCATCTCAACGAGTCCAAGGATTCCGGCGAGAATGACCAAGCGCGGAATCAAATAAACGATTGAAATCGTCAAGTAGAGATAGACGATCGTCCAAATGCTCGGCGACGGCAACGTCATCAAGACCAGAGCGAGGACGAAATACGTTAATGTCACTTGGACGTACTTCCCGCTCGGACGATGTCCAAGTAGGCGGTTACCCACAAGCAACGCGACCGTCAAGATCAAACCACCGACTAAAAACTGATAAAACACACTGATTGGGACGTAATTCATTTGCGCAAATAAGAAAATCAATGGATGCGCGATCGTAATTAACGTTGCAATCAGGCGGGACAAAATCTTTGTACTTTGTTGCTCGAGGGCAGATACCATCTTGTTCAAACTCCTTCACCTTATTAAAGTCATACAGTTGTTCATCGGCAGAAAGATTTCATTCGTTAAGTCCCTCCAGTGACTTTTTTTCTTGACGCTTTCTTGAGAGTGGGAGTACGGTTAACGTAGACTTTTTTCAGAAAAGAGGATTCATATGCTGTATGTACTCGTTGGTTTCGCGGGGGTACTGGGTGCCTCTGCGCGTTATGGGCTCGGACTGTTGATTAGCGACTTGACGACTGGTCCTTTCCCGTGGCCAACGCTTGTCATCAACTTGATCGGGAGTTTTCTTCTCGGCTATGCGACACACTTTTTATTTCGAACGAAACTCTTACATCAATATGCGATCACAGCCATCGGCACGGGTTTCATCGGCTCATTTACGACGTTTTCGACATTCAGCGTCGAGACCGTGACCTTACTCAACGAACGTCATTTAGCGGACGCGTTCCTCTATGTACTCGTCAGCCTATTCGGCGGTTTGTTCCTGTCTTATGTCGGTTACGCGCTCGGAACACGACGACTGCGTCACGTGACGAAAGGACGTGAGTGAATGACGCTACTCGCTCTTGCCATCGGTGCTTTTTGTGGTGCCATCAGTCGTTTTGCCGTCAGTCAATGGATGAAGACGTTTTGGAAACGCGAATTTCCACTGGCGACGTTCCTGATTAACATACTCGGTTCATTTTTACTTGGACTCGTCATCGGGGCGCATCTCGATACGACATGGACGTTACTCTTAGGTACCGGCTTCCTCGGATCATTTACGACATTCTCAACGTTTAAAATCGAGACATTGCAGCTATTTCAGGACGGAAATCGTAAAGTGCTCACCCTCTATCTCATCTCGAGCTACGGTTTCGGAATTCTTGCAGCTTTCCTTGGAATCACACTTACAGCTTGAACGAAACAAGAGGCGACGGAAAAATCCATCGCCTCTTGTCGTATCCGCTTTAGTTTAATCATTCATCCAGAATAGACCAACCGTCTCTGCTCCGGCATGCGTCCCGATTGCTGGTCCGAACGTGCCTTCGAGAATCGTCAAATCCGGGAACTTCGCTGCGACTTGTTGCCGCAGTTCCGCTGCCATTTCCGGTGCCATCGTCGTCGCAACATAAATCCGGTTCTTGTAGAACGTATGCTGACGCATCGATTCGTCGATTTGTTTGACCATCTCGATGTAAGCTTTCTTTAAAGAACGTGCTTTTTTGAATGGCACGATTTTTCCGGCTTCATCCGTCGTGATGATCGGTTTGATGCTAAGCAAGTTCGCAAGGAACAGATCTCCTGATGAGACACGTCCACCCCGACGCATCGTCTCCATATTACCGACGATCATATAGAAGTGGGTCTTTTTCGTCAACGCTTGTAAGGCAGCGACGATTTCCTCGACGGATTTCCCCTGTGCCGCAAGCTCCATCCCGTAACGAATGAATTCCTGTTGGTTCTCAAACGCCGTATGAGAGTCGATGATGTGAACCGGGAAGCTGGCTGCTTCTGCTGCTGATGCTGAACTTTGGACGGTACTCGATAATCCATTCGTACAGTGCACTGCAATCGCACAGTCATAGCCTTCTTCTTTCAAGCGTTCGTATGTTCCGACGAACTCTCCAAAAATTGGTTGTGATGTTTTGGCAATCAGCTTTTTGTCCGCATCTAGGGCACGGAACAGTCGTTCGACCGTGATCGCATTCTCTTGATACGCCGTATCACCGAGTAAGATTTGAATCGGTACGACATTGACGCCGATCGCTTCTGCCTCTTCCTTCGTGAAATAGGCCATACTATCGGTCACCCATGCTATTTTAGTCATTTTCCTTAGCCTCCGTTAGATTCTTCTCGCTTTATCCTACCATATACAGAAGTGGAAATCGCAAGAAACGTCATGACATCATCTGAAAATGAAATGAAGTACGCTTATGATAGTGCTCATCGGCATGCAAGACGACGGAAGGAAAATTCGGTTGGTTGATCGCATCCGGTAATCCTTGTGTCTCAAAACAGATGCCGAGGTATGGAGTTGCTCGTCTTCCGCAAATCGTAAACTCGCCCGACAAATGATTAGCGGTATAGACGACGACTCCCGGTTGATCCGTCACGACGCGCAATCGCCGCCCGCTGATTGGTTCGTCGAGAACGATTTCTCCATTCTCTCTAAGCAGGAAGGGATGATCGACCCCACTACCTGCTTGACGCAACTCTTCGTCTGGTGCGTGTGTCACTTCATGTAGCGGACGAGCTTCCGAAAAATCAAAGACGGTGTCTGTTACCGGGAGAATGTCACCGGTCGGTACCGCATCTTTTGTCAACGGAACATAAAAAGGTGCATCCATTCGTAACAGATGCTGTTCGATCGTCGTTTTTGCTTCACCCGTCAAGTTAAAGTACGTATGATTCGTCGGACTGAATGGTGTCGAAGCTGTCGTCTCCGCTTCATAATGAATATGCAGGACGTTCTCATCCGTCCATTCGAACGTCAGCGTGAACGACAAGTGACCCGGATAGCCGTTCTCACCACTCGGACTATCTAAACGTAGAACAAGTTTGTCGTCGTTGATTTCGTGCGTGAACATCCGGTTCGCCCAATTTTCGCTTCCTCCATGGAGGTGATGTTCACCCTCATTTTGCTCAAGAACGTACGTCATCCCTTCCAACGCGAATGCGCCATTCGCAATTCTTCCGCCGACGCGTCCGATCGTGGCGCCTAAGTGATGCGGATCATCCTGATATTCTGATAGGTCGTCAAACGCGAGTACGACATTTTCGATCATTCCATGCTGATCCGGAACCCGGATGGCAAGAATTTTTGCGCCTCGGTTCAAGATATCGATACTATGCCCATGCACATTTTGTAACGTGAATCGTAACAAGGACTGATCACCTAGTTGTCCCACTTCTGTTGTCGTAATCATCATCTGCTTCCTCCTGTACGATACATTTTCCTGTTTTCGTATTTACCCTCGGAACGAGACAAAAAAACAACAATGGCAAAATGCCACTGTTGTTAAAGAGACGGGAGAGGTAATCGCACTTCGATCCGAGTTCCTTGATGGATGATCGAATGGACGTGTAATGTTGCAGTCAGACCGTATGTCACGTCTAATGCGCGTCGAATCAGGAACAGGTTCGAATCTCCCGCTTCCTGTTGATTCAGTTGTTGCATCACGGCAAGCGGCATCCCTTGTCCATTATCCGTGACTTCGATGACCCAGTCCGTCGTCGCCCTAAAGGCACGGACATCAATCCGGTGATGTCGTCCTGCCTTTACGAACGCATGACGCAGTGCATTATCGACAAGCTGCGTCACAAGGAATGGAAAGACGAAGTATTCTTCAACAGCGGTCTCGATATCAAGATCGACCGTGATATCGGCGGAGGTCAGTTGATTCGGGCGACGCCGTGTTCCTTCTAGTGATAAATAGGCCTTCAGGGTCGCCAGTTCCTCGCGTAGTGGATGTTCATCATGACGCGTCGCTGCCGTCAAAAGTTGAAGCAGCGCATTCAATTGATGTTTCACAGGAGTTCCCGGATCAGCTGTCCGCTGGATTTCTTCGATGATCCCTTTTAGATAGCTGACGTGTAACATCGGTTTCATCTTTCTCCCACTTAACCGGAGCAACTGATCTTCTCGGTGCATGTGTAGCTCTCGTGCTAATAAACGGACGAGTTGTTCCGTCATCCGCTCGACGGTGTCGTCAAATAAGTCTTTCGAAAAGTAACAGATGACACCTGCCTTTTGACCGTTAATGCGCATCGGATGAAAACTGAGAATTTGTCCCGTCTGCTCGTCTTCCTGTCGGACGGGTTCTTCTGCTTCGATCCATCGTTGTTCCTCACGTCTCGGTTGCTCGCCACAGACTGCTGGTTGCTGGTCCGTCATATCGATGACGACCTCTGTCGCCCCGAGCACGACGATCCGTTGCATCTTCGTTTCCTTCAATAACGTCGCTCCAATCTGCCGCGCGACTTCCGAAGTCAATCCCTGCTTTCGTAAAGGTTGTAACGCTTGCAATAGACGATCGGAACGCTCGGTCTGGCGGACGAAGAGATCGCCTTCGAGTCGTAGTTGTGTCCGTAAGATCATGATGAACAGTACGACCCCACATATGTTCGCGAACAGTAACGGAAAAGCAGCACGGCTCATCAAATCAAGCGCTTCTGCCGTATCGGGGGCAAGTAATAACGTAATCCCACTTTCGAACAATAATGCCGTCAATACGATACCGATCGGTGGAACGAGCGCATAACCATCATGCAAACGCCAGCGTTTTCGATACCAACCGCTCGCAAGTCCAGCGAGCATGGCGATGATCCAACCTGCTTCTGCCCCTAACGAACCAAGTACGTAGCGGTGTAGACCGACTATACATCCCGTGATGCCGCCGATCACTGGTCCACCAATCAATCCGCTCGTCACGATGACAGCGAGTCGGGTATCGAGCAATAGGGCATCCTTTTCGACGGCTAATCCAAGTAACGGATCAATCGTCGTATCTTGCGAAAGTTCAATTCCTGCGTAGTTCATCAAAATACCGGATGACACGAATGCAAACAGCAGTGGAAGATTCATTCCGCGGTCCATCTTGAATATGTATCGGGAAATGCGCCACTGGGACAATAAAAAGGCTAACAGTGCTAACATACCTAAACGACTCAGTAAGAATGGAATCTGCTCGAGCACGGAATACCTCCTCGTTTCATAGGACGCGATTTAACAATAAAGTAGCTGTAGATTACATTCCCGCTCCTCTCTGCATTCTCCTATCATGACTGCCGAAAGTTCGCACAATCCGTCCATTCTTGATTTTTTGACTGATGCGATGAAAAAAAGCCGGTTCCTCCATGAGGAACCGACCATTTTATGCTTCTGCTTGTTCAGCTGGATGCAACCAAATCTTGACGCGGTTGATTTGATAGTTTTCCATCTCCATCACTTCGACGGAGAAGTCTGGTGTGTCGATATGCTCACCTGGCTGAAGATCGATGTTGTGCATCTGAATCCAGCCACCGATCGTATCGACATCTTCGACATTCGTAAAGCGAATGTTGAAACGTTCTTCCAAGTCAGCGAGCAAGACTGTACCGTCGAGCAAGAACTCGTCCGATTTGACCTGTTCGATTTCCTCGACTTCATCTGCGTCGAATTCATCACGGATTTCACCGACGATTTCTTCGAGTAAGTCTTCCATCGAGACGAGACCTGCCGTTCCACCATATTCATCGACGACGAGAACGAGATGGGTCCGGGTCCGTTTCATCTTGCGAAGTGTCTCTTGAAGCGACGTCACTTCCGAAACAACCGGTAAATCCTTGATATAATGCGTTACCGGATGCTCATTCCCGTTCGCATAATCCGTCAAGACTTCCTTGACGTTGACGTATCCGAGAATCCGGTCTTTATCGTTTTCTTCTGTGACCGGGTAACGCGTGTACGGATTATCCATGAAGATTTCCATCAGTTCATCTTTCGTCAAACGTTCCGAGATCGTCTCCATCCGCATCCGCGGCACCATCAAATCTTTGACGATGTGCTCATCAAACGCAAAGACGTTTTGCATGAGGGCAAGTTCCGTTTGATTGATTTCACCACTTTGGAAACTTTGCGCCATGATGATTTTCAATTCATCTTCCGAGTGGGCTTGTTCGTGCCCTGCTGGTTTGACACCGAACAGACCGAGGAATAAGCGCGCTGAACCGTTGAGTAACCAAATGAATGGATACATGATTTTACCGAACACATAAAGTGGACGGGCAAACAACAATGTCATGCGTTCTGCATACTGAATCGCAAGCGTCTTCGGAGCGAGTTCACCGATGACGACGTGTAAGAACGTTACGGATACGAATGCGATACCGAACGACAAGAGTGTCGAAACAGCAGCAGAGATTCCGAAGTCGTCGAAAACAGGATGCAAGATCTTTTCAACGGTTGGTTCACCAAGTGCCCCAAGACCAAGTGCCGTGACCGTGATACCAAGCTGACAGGCAGACAAGTAGTAGTCGAGATCGCCCGCGATTTTTTTCGCAAGGACGGCACTTTTGTTCCCTTCTTGAATCATTTGATCCAAACGCGACATCCGAACCTTAACGACAGCAAATTCCGATCCGACGAAAAACGCCGTCAACGCAATCAACAAGACCACTAAAATAAATTGATGAATAATATAGTATCCAAAATCCCCTAAACAGGGGTCACCTCCATTGTTTTGTATTAAAGCTGTGCAATCAAGGAAGCAATCAATGTCAGACGCCGGGACAGTTCTAAGCGGATCGCTTGTTTTTCGACGTCCGTCGAATGTAACAAACGCTGCTCGAGTCCTTCAACCGTCGCCTGAAGTTGTTTCACTTCCTGATAAATCGTCTCCCCTGTTTTTTGTTCCCGTTCCGTAAAAGAAGCAAGAATCTCTTGCAGGGAAAGCCGTTGAGACTTCAAATATTCAATCTTTTCGATTTGATGAATGACCGATTCGTCATACAGACGGTAGCCAGACGCGGTGCGCTCTGGTGTTAATAGACCGAGTGATGTGTAGTAATCGATCGTTCGTTTTGATAAGCCGGTGGTCTCCGCGACCTGACCGATTCGAAGTAACGCCTTCCCAAAAGATTCTCACCTCCTTTCTTTAGCTAGTTCTTTTATCTTATCATGTCAAAACCATACAGTAAAACGTCGCGCTTTTTTAGAAAAAAAAAACGACTACTCCCGTTCGCACGAGAATAATCGTTTCGTCCCACTTTTTCATACGGTTACGACAGGTTCTTCGACGGGTACACCGACAATCGACCGTTCCAGTAATTCGACGACATCGTACGTAGCAACCGCCTCGTCGACTTCCTTCGCTTTCGTACCGTCACTGAGCATCGTCAGACAGTACGGACATGCTGATCCAATGACAGACGGTTGGACCGTCAACAATTGTTCCGTCCGTGCGACGTTGACCCGTGCACCGACTTTTTCTTCTTGCCACATCATCCCGCCGCCAGCACCGCAACACATCCCTTTTTCCCGGTTGCGTTCTGTCTCGACGAGCGTGATTCCTGGAATCTTCTCGAGAATATAACGTGGTGCGTCGTAAATATCATTGTAACGACCAAGGTAACACGAATCGTGATAGACGACACGCTCCTTGACTTCATGGAGCGGTGTGATCCGTTTTTCGTCAATCAGTCGTGCGAGCAATTCTGTATGGTGATAGACTTCAACGTCCGGACTCAGTCCGAAGTCTGGATACTCGTTTTTAAATGTATTGTAGGCATGCGGATCAATCGTGACGATCTTTTTGACACCATATTTCTCAAATGATTTGATGTTGGCTTCCGCGAGTTCCTGGAACAAGACTTCGTTCCCGATCCGGCGCGGTGTATCACCTGAGTTTTTCTCATCGTTTCCGAGAATCGCAAACGAGATGTCTGCCTCATTTAGAATACGTGCAAACGCCATCGCGATTTTTTGACTTCGGTTATCGTACGATCCCATCGCACCAACCCAGAACAGATACTCGAAGTCTTCGCCCGCTTTTTTCTTCTCCTTTGCTGTCGGAACGACGAGTTCATCCCGGTTTTTCCGCCAGTTTTCGCGTTCTTTCCGGTTCATCCCCCATGGATTACCTTGACGTTCGATGTTTGCCATCGTCCGTTGCATCTCCGGATCCATCTTGCCTTCCATCATGACGAGATGACGACGGAGGTCGATGATCTTATCGACATGTTCGTTCATGACCGGACACTGATCTTCACAGTTCCGACACGTCGTACACGCCCAGATCTCTTCTTCCGTAATGACGTTCCCAATCAATGAATCCGGAACGATATCCATCTGTCCGGCTGCTGCCAGTGAAGCGATTTGGTTTCCTTGCGATCCTTCGAACGCAAAGGCAGGTGCCCATGGCGAGCGCTGTGTGATGGCTGCCGTTTTCATGTTGAGATGGTCCCGTAATTTAACGATCAAATCCATCGGCGACAACATCTTCCCCGTTCCACTCGCCGGACACATATTCGTACAGCGTCCACACTCGACGCAGGCATATAGATCAACGAGCTGTTTCTGATTGAAATCTTCGATTCGGTTAACCCCGAAGCTAAATTCCGCTTCGTCGTCTTCTGCCTCTTCCATGACCGATAGATCGATCGGTGCCAAACGCCCGACTTTCGACGTTCGACCGAGCCAGACGTTTGCTGTACCGGCAATCAAGTGTGCATGTTTACCTTGCGGGATGTAAACCATGAAGCTAAGTAAGAACAGTAAGTGCACCCACCAGAAGAAAACGAATAATCCAAACGCAACCGATTCCGGTACCCAACTGAATAAGAACGCGATGCTTGAAGCAACCGGTTCACCGAGCGTCGAATGATTCTCATAGACAAGGAAGAATCCGTTTCCGAACAGGACGGCGACCATCAAACCACCGATGAAGATCAACGCAAGACCTGCCATGAAGTTTCGTTTCAAACGAACGAGTTTTTCGACGTACCGGCGATAAAATCCCCAAACGACGGCAATCAAGATGACGAGCATGACGATTTCTTGGAAGAATGTAAAAATCGGATAAAGCGGACCGAGTGGGACATGCGGGAAACGCTGACCGACGGCGAGTCCTTTCCAGATAAAATCGATCGCTCCGAATTGAACGAGTAAGAAGCCATAGAACATCATGACGTGGATGGCGCCACTTTTCTTATCCTTTAATAATTTCTTTTGACCGAAGACGTTGACTAAGACTGCGTCCAATCGTTCTTTGTTCGTCAGTGTCCATTCCGCCTTTTTCCCCCGTTTGATGGCGGCATAACGACTTTTGATGAGTGACGTGAACAGATAGCCCGCATAGCCGATGACGAGTAGGAAGGCAATCCAGTTAATGAGTAAAAACGTATTCATGTTCGAACAAACCCCTTTCCCCCTAAAGCAGTTGTGTTGAAATGAGTATAGCATATAATGAATGGCTATTCATTCATTTTTTTCATTTAGTTTTTACTGCGTCACACAAGCAGATAAGTACTCAAAAAAATCAAGCGGTGGATGTCCACCGCTTGATTTAATCACGTCCAATACGTCATTTTTTTAATTTCATTGCATTGGCCATCAGACCAGGATATCCGTATTTTCATGCAACCCACTGAACTGTTCGCTTTGTGGACCGTACGCGTAGAGCGGAACGTCTACACCTGTATGCACGGCAGTCGTCCAGCCGACATATGCTCGTTTACTGATCATCTCATTCAATGTCATGACGCGTTTCTTCGCATCCACTTTTTGCAACGTCTGAATTTCTTCAGCCGTCAAATCAAACGTCGTTTCTCGTTTGACGACAGAGGCGATGTTCGATAAGTCGTCGTTGAACTGACGAACCATCTCATCCCCCGTCGCCTTGACGTTTTTCAAGACTTCCGGTTTTGCTACGTACTCATCGTATCCACCGACGGACATACCACCTGTATCATGGTCACCGGCGACGACGACCAATGTGTGTTTATCTTTTGCTGCAAAACGAAGCACTTTTTCGACTGCCTGGTGGAACGCTTCTGCATCCTTCATCGCCCAAGCAGCATCATGCGCATGACCCGCCCAGTCGATCTGACTTCCTTCTACCATCAAGAAGAAGCCATCGCGATCTTTCTTCAATGTTTGCAGAGCTTTCGACGTCATCGTCGCAAGGCTCGGTTGATTCGTGTTTTCCCGGTCCAGTTCTGGTGCCATTCCTTCTTCTGCAAACAATCCAAGAACTTTACGACCATCCGTCTCATTCAGACTTTCGAGTGAATCCGCATACTGGTATCCTGCTCGTTCTGCTTTCTTCACTAGATTACCAGCCTCTTGAACGCCACCATTCTTTTGATCAAAAAAGAACTTCTGACCGCCACCCAGTAAGACGTCGACTTTCATTTCATCCATGTATTGTTTCGCGATGTCCGCTTCATTCGCACGCGTTGCGACGTGCGATGCAAAAACAGCTGGTGTCGCATGGGTGATGGCTGATGTCGAGACAAGTCCTGTTGCTTTGCCTGCTTGATCCGCCCGATCAAGAATAGACGCTACTTCTTTTCCACTTGGATCCATACCGATTGTTCCGTTGTTTGTTTTTGTTCCTGTTGCCATCGCCGTTCCGGCAGCTGCTGAATCGGTCACTTTCGTGTTTGCCGAATACGTCCGCATCATTCCTTTTAAGTGATCGTCGAGTTCCGTCTCCTCGCCTCCTTGATACCAGCGATAATTCGTTGCATAGGCAGCCGAATAACCGTCCGGGATCATGAAGATGACATTTTTAACCTTCGCTTGTTTCGTGTTTTGTTTTGCCTCGACTGGCTGAGCCGATTCATATGTATAGCCCGCAACTCCCGTCATAAGCACTGTACCGAGAATACCTGTCGCCATCCATTTCTTGTTCATTTGTGTTTCCTCCCTGTTCCCGATGATGGTTTCATCATACCGAGCGAAAGTAAATGAACGATGGAGACCGCTTTAAGGAATGTAAAGAAACGATGACAGCCGAGTTACCACTTCATCTCTTCAAACATGTAATAGCCTTTGTGCTGTTCTTCTAAATATGTCGATAACGGAAGACGGACGTCTTCACTCGTGATGTACTCCGCTAACTCCGTTTGATCGATCCACTTCGTCTCAATGATTTCTTCATCGGGATCATTTGGATCAAGTACACCACTCACTTCGCAATCAAAATAAGTCACGAGACTGTGCGCTCGATAGGTCGGCATGAAGTTCTCCGTTAAGAACGCAAACGACGACGATGTGACCGTCAAGCCGGTTTCTTCTTCCACCTCGCGACGCAGTGCTTGCTCGAGTGTCTCTCCAGACTCAATCTGTCCACCGGGTAAGCTCCAGCGCTTCTCCTGACCTGATTGATTATGGACGACGAGCAGTTGATCGCCCTTGCGGATGATCGCGATAATGATTCGATAGAGTGGATACATGGCGCTTCCTCCTAAAAAGACCACCTTGTCTAAAACAAGATGGTCCACTGATTGTTTATTCTAAACCGAGCGACTGTGGCAAACGGACTGCACGTGCGAAGGCATTTTTATAGTCCTTTTTCGCGACTAACTTTTCGACTTCACGGATTGCTGGATGCTGTTCGTCCGCGAACGCACCAAGAATCGTCAAGTAACGCTCGTATACTTGATCGTCTTCCTGACGTGCTTTCAAGAGTGCTGTATACAGCATGACGGTATCTTCACCGTATAAGACAGGTAGTTCTTCGTTAATTAAAAGCAGTGTATCAATCGCTTCTGGATCGACCTTCGGATTGTATTCCGTGATGACCTGCTCTGCGAGTCCTTCGAGTTGATCGCGCCATTCGTTGTAACGCGGCTCATCGTTCTCGAGCCATTCAAACCATTCCTCTTCCAACATCTGCTCCATTTGACGTACTGTTTGTTCAAATGCCATTCGTCTCACTCCGTTCCCAAGTTAAATCAATCGTATACGTACCGACTGCTTGTCCATTCATCTTTAATGTATAGCGAAACTGCATCTGCTGCCGTTTCATCTCAATCGTCTCCGTGTCCGTTTCCATCAACATCTGACCGAATTGACTGCCATATTGGCTTTTGGTCGTCTCTCCTAAAATGAAGACGTGATGCATCGCAACAGGACCTTTGCGATTCAAAGCGATCTGGTCTTTTGACCATTTGATCGTCGTATCGATCGGTTGTTCATCCGGCTGAACGAACTTCACGGCAAAACCGTCTTTTGTTTCGAACAATGTGCCGTCCGCCTCAAGTTCGACCGATTCACGCATCGGACCATCTTCGATCGTCGTCACTTGTCGTAATGACACCGGGTACTTTACTGGTTTCACTTCTATCACCTCATCGTTTAGCGTACACGATTTTTTCGTCTGATGCACCTTCTGCTTACATGCAAGAAAAAAACGGATTCGATGTACTTCGAATCCGTTCAAAACATATTAGCGCACACGGTACAGACGAGCTTCGAATGGACGAAGTTCCAGTTCTGTTCCTTCATGGTGCATCGTCGGATAGTTGCCAAGCAACATATTGTCCGAGTGCAAGATGATGTCCGTATCGATTTCTGCTGTTTCACCTTTTAAGTTCGTAACGATCAAGAATTGTTCATCACCAAACGTCCGTGTATACGCGTAGACTTTCGTATCTTCCGGTAAGATGAGATCATACGCGCCGTAGATCAACGTCTCTTCCATCTTACGGATTTGGATCATTCGTTTGTAGAAGTTCAAGATCGAATCTTCATCTTGTTCTTGCGACGCGACGTTGATATCCGCGTAGTTCGGATTGACACCAAACCATGGAGATTGATTCGAGAAGCCACCGTTTTGCTCATTTGTCCATTGCATTGGTGTGCGTGAGTTATCACGGGACGAGTTCCAGATGACTTCCATGATTTCCTCATGTGTTTTCCCGGAAGCGAGTTGCATCTCGTACATGTTTTTTGTCGCGACATCATCATAATCCGAGATGTCCGGGAATTGAACGTTCGTCATCCCGATCTCTTGTCCTTGATAGATGAACGGTGTGCCTTGCATGAAGAAGTACATCATCGCAAGCGACTTCGCGCTCTCTTTCCAGTACTGTTCCTCGTCACCCCAAAGAGAGACCGAACGAACCTTATCGTGGTTTTCGAGGTACAAGGCATTCCAACCTGTTGCTTCAAGTCCTTTTTGCCATTTCGTCAGCACTTGTTTCAGTTTGACGACGTCGACGCCTTTTTCTGCATCTGCACGCCAGAGATCCATGTGCTCGAACTGGAAGACCATGTTCATCTTGCCATTCTCTTCTCCGACCCATAGATCTGCTTCTTCCGGCGTGACGCCGTTTGCTTCTCCGACTGTCATGATATCGTATTTCGAGAATGTCTCATCCTTCAACTCTTCGAGATACGCATGGATGCCTTCGACGTTCATATGCATGTCGAATGACGGAACATACGGCATACCGAGCGGGTTCGGGAGATCAGCGAATGATTGATCCTTGTTGATGTGACTAATTGCATCGATTCGGAAACCGTCGATGCCTTTATCGAGCCACCAGTTGATCATCGTATAGACAGCTTGACGCATGTCGCGGTTTTGCCAATTCAAGTCTGGTTGACGACGCGAGAAGACGTGCAGGAAGTACTGCTCTGTCTTTTCATCATATTCCCATGCTGATCCACCGAAAATACTTTCCCAGTTGTTCGGTTCTCCACCATTGACGGCATCTTTCCAGATGTACCAATCGCGTTTATCATTGTCTTTTGATGAACGTGATTCAAGGAACCACGGGTGTTCATCCGATGTGTGGTTGACGACGAGATCAAGCAAGACCTTGATGTCACGCTTGTGCGCTTCTTCCATTAAAAGATCGAAGTCCGCCATCGTACCAAACTCATCCATGATATCTTCATAATCACTAATGTCATATCCGTTATCGTCGTTCGGTGACTTGAACATTGGGCAAATCCAAAGAACGTCGACGCCAAGATCCTTCAAATAATCCAGTTTTGCGATGATACCCGGAATATCGCCGATTCCATCGTTGTTTGCATCGTAAAAGCTGCGTGGATAGATTTGGTAAGCAACTGCTTCTTTCCACCAAGCTCGTGTAATTGTTTGTTGGGCCGTTTCAGGGCGCGGTATCATTTGTGTCATGTGTCGTGAATCCTCTCGTAGGTCAGTCTTTGGGGTGTTATTTTCATCAGTCAGTTAACTTCTATACATATAGCGCAACCGATTGCGCAATTCCTCTACCTTCATCTTATCAAATCCACTTTTAAAGTCAATGTTTCGGGGGTGATTCCACCATTTCACATCAACGGTTGTCACTCTTCGTCCACACTGAATATTTCAGATTGTTTTACATTACATTTACTGAATTATCCTACACTGTTTATCGGTCGATTTCTACCCTTTTGCATAACCTTTCCTTCCGAAAGTGAATCTTTTTTTCTTCGTTCGGGTATACCCTTACCAATGCATGTAAAAAAGGGGGATTTTCAAGATGAAGGGACAATTCTTTATTGGTGGACAATGGCTAGATCACGGACGAGAACGGACGGACGTTACGAATCCAGCTACTGGAGAAGTCGTCGGTAGTGTACCAAACGGAACAAAATCAGACGTCAACGACGCAGTAGAAGCAGCACGGAAGGCATTTCCTGATTGGTCGAAACGGACAGTCTACGAACGTGCCGAACTGCTCGAGAAGTTATATGCGAAGATGATTGAGAAAAAAGATGAACTGGCTCGCCTGATGACGCTTGAAATGGGGAAACCGCTCGCTGAATCAGAAGGTGAAGTGCAGTATGCCGCAAACTTCGTCAAATGGTTTGCAGAGGAAGGAAAACGCGCTTACGGACGTGTCATTCCAACACATGATGCTTCTAAACGACTTCAAGTCATCAAACAGCCGGTCGGTGTCGTTGCTGCAATCACACCGTGGAATTTCCCGGCAGCTATGATTACTCGAAAATTGGCTCCGGCACTCGTCGCCGGATGTACGTTCGTCATCAAACCACCAACAGCGACTCCGCTTACCGCGCTTCGTCTTCTTGAACTCTGTCAGGAAGTTGGGATTCCAGAAGGCGTCGTCAATGCCGTTACAGGGAGTGGGAAAGCACTCGGTGAATCACTCGCGACACATCCACATGTCGATAAGATCACCTTCACTGGTTCAACCGAAGTCGGACGGACGCTGATGGCTCAGGGAGCAGAGACGATCAAGGCGATGTCGCTTGAACTTGGAGGACATGCCCCGATTCTCGTCTTTGATGACTGTGATCTCGATTTAGCTGTCGCTGAGACGATTAAGTCGAAATTCCGTAATGGCGGACAAACGTGTGTCTGTGGAAACCGGATTTACGTATCCGACTCAATCTATGACACGTTCGTTGAAAAACTCGGGCAAGAGACAGCGAAGCTGAAGACCGGAAATGGTTTGGATGCTGAGACGAAGATTGGACCGATGATCAATAAGGCGGGTTACGATAAAGTCAAAAAGCATGTTGACGATGCGACATCTGCTGGTGCGCGAGTCGTCACGGGCGGAACAGGAACGACGGATGACGAGAACGATGTCTATTATTACGAAGCAACCGTTCTCGCAGACGTAAAACCTGGCATGCTGATCATGAACGAGGAGACGTTCGGACCTGTTGCTCCCGTCCAGCGTGTCAGTTCTGATGAGGAAGCAGTTCGTTACGCCAACCAGACACCGTTCGGTCTCGCTTCGTACGTCTTTACGAAGGATTACGCGCGTGCGATTCGTGCGATCGAAGGGCTTGATTATGGAATCGTCGGCTGGAATGATGGTGTTCCTTCTGCTGCGCAAGCACCATTTGGTGGAATGAAACAATCCGGTCTTGGGCGCGAAGGTGGCAGTGAAGGACTCGAAGCGTATCTCGAGACGAAGTACATTTCCATCGGTGGACTAGCGTGAACGCCGCGGATTGGTTCGTCCAATGTTTAGAGGCAGAGGGCGTCACGCATATCTTCGGTGTTCCCGGTGAGGAAAATATCACATTGCTCGAATCACTCAGTCGTTCGTCAATCACCTTCATCACGACACGTCACGAAACGAACGCTGCGTTCATGGCAGCGATGTTCGGTCGCCTGAGTGGGCGACCGGGTGTCTGCCTATCGACGCTTGGTCCCGGTGCGACCAACATGATGACCGGTATTGCAAGTGCAACGATGGATCACTCCCCTGTCGTTGCGATCACAGGTCAAGGCGCGACAGCACGGCAACATAAAGCATCGCATCAAATGTTTGATCTCGTAGACCTCTATCGTCCGGTCACGAAGTCTAGTACGTCCGTTCTGTCGGCGGAGGTCATTCCGGAAATTGTTCGACGTGCCTTTGCGACGGCACAAAGCGAAAAACCAGGGGCGACCCATATTTCTTTTCCAGAAGACATTGCAAAACAAGAACGTGATCAAGCAGCGACACCCTTACAGCAGGACAGTACACCAACGCATCTTCATTCCTTGACGATTGATGATCCCGATGCCTTACGTCTGATTGAGCGTGCAAAACGTCCCGTCATCATTGCTGGATTTGGCATTCATCGGCAACAAGCACTCGATGCGTTTCGAGCATTCGTCGAAAAGCTCCAAGCTCCCGTCGTCGAGACGATGATGGGAAAAGGAGCGATTTCTTCGCACCATCCGCTTGCTGCACACACGATCGGTTTACCAGACGTCGATTACAATCAGCGGATTCTCGATGCGAGTGACCTCATCATCACGGTCGGCTACGATATTACGGAGTTACCTCCGCAAAAATGGAATCCGAAAAAGACACCAATCGTCCATTTGGATACGAATCCTCACGAAATCGATGCCTATTATCCGGTCGTCGCGAACCTAGTCGGACCACTCGTCGATATGCTGACTGTATTGACTCCTTTACTGCCCGAGCGTGCGTGGAACGACTGGCAACAAGATCGCGATAAATTACGCGACGAGATTCAAGAAACGTACTCGCTTGCCTTGCCTTTACATCCTCAAAGTATCGTCCGTGAACTCGAACGAACCGTCGGGGAGGATGGCATGGTCTTCTCGGACGTCGGTGCACACAAAGTCTGGCTCGCACGCCATTATCAAACGACACGTTCGGATCAGTTGTTCATTTCCAACGGATTTGCTTCGATGGGCTATGGTTTATCGAGTGCGCTCGCAGCCAAGCTGTTATATCCGGACCGGCGAATCGTCTGTGCCGCTGGAGATGGTGCCTTTTTGATGAATGGACAAGATCTTGAAACCGCCGTTCGTCTGAAGCTTCCACTTGTCGTATTGATTTGGCGTGACGGAACCTATGGCCTGATTGAATGGAAACAACAACAAGCGTTTGGGCGGTCGTCCTACATCACGTTTGACAATCCAGACCTCGTTCAACTGGCTCATGCTTTCGGCGCACTCGGTCTCCGTGTCGGTGAACATGGCTCCCTCGCACATTGTCTTGACCAAGCATTTGCAAGTGATGGACCCGTTTTAATTGACTGTCCGGTCGATTATCGGGAAAATCTAAAGTTAAGTGAACGTCTCCGGACGTATGGAGGGTGATATACATGACACAACCACGTAAACTGCAATCTATTTCTGATTTTGATCAATTTGCGTCCGAACATACCGCGTTCGTGATTTGCAAACACAGCACGACATGCCCGATCAGTGCCGCAGGATTCTCGGAGTATACGAAGTTCGCGGATGAAACGTCTGTTCCAACAGCGTATCTTTTCGTCCAAGAAGCTCGGACGTTATCGAATCACATCGCCGAACATTACAGCGTTCGACACGAGTCACCACAAGTCTTATTCATTCAAGACGGTAAATCGGTCTGGACAGCCTCTCATTATGACATCACGAAAGACGCACTCGAAACAAACGTCCAGTAATGCTAGCTATGAAACAAGCCTCCGGCAGTTTCAAACTGAAGACGAAGCGCAATTTTTCTTTCACGAGAAGGATTGCGCTTTTTTGTTTACTTCACTAGAAAAACGCTTTCAATCTTACATAAAAAATAAAATTATCTTTCTTAGCTATTATTATTTGTAATTCGAACTAAATCGGATTAAGATAAACTACAGATAGAACGACCGTATAGAAATATGTACCGTTAGTTTAGTTAGGAGGATATTCATGCAACAAAGTGCAACTCACACAGCTCGAGCTCCTTACGGCATTCTCGCCGTTTTGATGATCGGGGCATTCATTGCTTTCTTAAATAATACATTGCTCAACATCGCCCTGCCTTCGATCATGAAGGATCTTGCGATTGAACCATCGACTGCTCAATGGCTGTCGACTGGTTTCATGCTCGTCAACGGTGTCTTGATTCCGACATCTGCGTTCTTGATTCAAAAATATTCGGTTCGTCGCCTCTTCTTACTCGCGATGACGCTCTTCTCGGCCGGAACGATTCTTGCCGGCTTCGCGGAAGTCTTTCCTGTGCTACTCGCAGGACGGATGATTCAAGCATCTGGTTCTGCAATCATGATGCCGTTACTGATGAACGTCATGCTCGTCAGTTTCCCGATTGAAAAACGTGGGACTGCGATGGGCTTCTTCGGATTAATCATGATGGGGGCTCCAGCGATCGGACCGACGTTGTCTGGTTGGATCATCGAGCACTATGATTGGCGGATGTTGTTCCACTTCATCACACCAATCGCCTTGATCGTGCTCGTTGCTGGTTTCTTCTTACTTCGTGACGTCAAGGAGCGGTCTGCCACTCGGATTGATCTCGCTTCCGTGGCACTTTCGTCACTTGGTTTCGGTGGCTTACTGTATGGATTCAGCTCAGCTGGCTCTAAAGGTTGGGACAGCTTCCACGTATATGGAGCGCTGATCGTCGGAGTCATCGCACTCGTGACATTCATTTACCGTCAGCTCCATATGGAACGTCCGATGCTCAACTTCAAGATTTATCGTTACCCGATGTTCGCCTTGTCTTCTGCCATCTCGATGGTCGTCACGATGGCGATGTTCTCTGGGATGTTATTGCTTCCGATTTATGTCCAGACGATTCGCGGTATCTCACCACTTGATGCGGGTCTCATGCTATTACCGGGTGCCATCTTGATGGCCGTCATGTCACCAATCAACGGGAAACTGTTTGATAAAATCGGTGGACGTCCTCTTGCGTTGACTGGTTTGTTCATCACAGTCGTTACCAGCTACTACTTCAGTCAGCTTGAGATGGATACGACGTATACGCATCTGATCGTCCTGTATTCGTTACGGATGTTCGGGATGTCAATGGTCATGATGCCAGTCTCGACGAACGGTTTAAACCAGTTACCAACGCGTTACTATCCACACGGAACAGCGATGAACAATACGCTGCAACAAGTATCCGGTGCGATCGGAACCGCCTTGCTTGTAACAATCATGTCAACGCATGCCAAGACACGTGGAACAGAACTCGCGGCTGAAGCGGCGAAGAACATGACGAGTCAACCGACAGCTGAAGCGGCTGCTGCTCTGAAACAGCAGATCACGATGCAAGCAACGCTCGACGGAATCAACTATGCGTTCTTCATCTCGACGTTCATCGCTGGCCTAGCATTCGTCCTTGCTTTCTTCATTAAACGGGCAACACAAGCTGAAGACATCATCAGCGATCAACGTTCATTAAACGAAACGATCGTCAAACCACAAGTTTCCAATCAATAAGTACAAAAGCAGTCGCCTCTCGCGACTGTTTTTTATTTCTTAAGCTAAATACTGGTACCCCCCATACCTATATGTTACAGTAAAGATAACAACAAGATTACTAAAGGAGGTACGACTATGACACACGATCACCCCGTCGTTCCACGAACGAACGAAGAACAAGATGCGTTGATGAAGCGATTGAAGCGCATCGAAGGGCAAGTCCGCGGGATTGCCAATATGGTATCTGAAGATCGGTATTGCATCGATATCTTAACGCAAACGGCATCGATTCAAGCAGCATTACGACAAGTCGAACTACAAATCATCGAACGCCACGTTAAGATGTGCATTCATGAAGTCGCCACTCGTCAAGACAGTACGGACGCTTACGTCGATGAGTTGATGGCGGTCATCGCTCGATTGAAAAAGTAAGGAGGGGTTTCTGATGTCAAAAACAATTGAGTTTGATATTGAAGGGATGACGTGTGCCGCCTGCTCCGCCCGGATTGAAAAAGTCCTCAACCGGATGGACGGGGTCGAAGCCACGGTCAACTTGCCGCTTGAAACCGCTCGTGTCTCGATTTCTGATGCCTATGACGATCAAGCAATCATCGAAAAAATCCGAAAAATCGGCTACGGGGCAACGGTCAAACAAGCACCACACGCAACAAAATCGAATCGCCGGATGCTGTATCGCTTTATCATCGCGGCCATTCTATCGTTACCGTTGCTCGCGAGCATGCTGACGCATATTCCAAACAGTCCGTTCCACCTTCCATTCTTGATGAATCCGTGGCTACAGTTTGCTTTAGCGACACCGGTTCAATTCATCATCGGAGCGCCCTTCTATAGTGGGGCCTATAAAAGTTTACGGAGCGGTAGCGCCAACATGGACGTTCTCGTTGCACTCGGAACATCGGCAGCTTACTTTTATTCCGTTGCTGAAATGCTACTCGTCTCTGATATGCCGCATCTCTACTTTGAGACGAGTGCGATTCTGATTACACTCGTCTTGCTCGGCAAGGTCCTTGAAGACCGTGCGAAACAACAGACGACGGGAGCAATTAAAAGTCTGCTCTCCCTACAAGCAAAGGAAGCCGTCATCTTAGAGGACGGACAGGAACGAACTGTCTCCATCGATGCGATTCAAACCGGGATGATCTTACTCGTAAAACCTGGGAACAAAATTCCGACAGATGGTGTCATTCGTGCAGGCGACGCGTATCTCGATGAATCGATGTTAACCGGTGAATCTGCGCCTGTTCATAAAACGGTTGGGGCATCCGTCATTGGTGGTACGCTGAATACGAACGGATCTTTACAAGTCGAAGCGACAAAAATCGGACAAGCGACGGTTCTTTCACAAATCATTCGTGTCGTCGAACAAGCGCAGACTGAAAAAGCACCGATTCAACGACAAGCCGATCGGATTTCTGGTGTGTTCGTGCCGATTGTCGTCGCCATCGCGCTTCTGACATTAGCCGCTTGGTGGATGATCAGTGGATCCTTTGCGGAAGCGATTCGTCCTGCCATCGCGGTGCTCGTCATCGCTTGTCCATGTGCACTCGGACTTGCGACACCGACTTCGATCATGGTCGGAACCGGAAAAGGGGCAGAACGAGGTATTCTCTTTAAAGGTGGCGCTCAACTCGAAAATCTCCAACATGTCGATGCTGTCGTCTTTGATAAGACCGGAACACTGACAGTCGGTCGCCCTGTCGTCGTCGAAACGTTCGGTACGGAGACAGCGCTCGATTTCGCTGCTGCGCTTGAACGGCAATCGGAACACCCTCTTGCTCGCGCCATCACAGCAGAACGGGATGTCGTCTTTGATATCGAACGGTTCCACGTCGAATCAGGACGTGGGATCACGGGACAAATCATGGGATATGATCTCATCGTCGGATCGGCGCGAATGATGCAGGAACGAAACATCGTTCTTCCTGATTGGACATCACCTGGAGCGACTCTCGTATACGTCGCTGTCGATGGAGAAGTCGCGGCCGGATACGCCATCCGTGACGCGCTAAAAGATTCAGCGAAAGAAACGATCCAGCGTTTGCGCCAGACAAAAGAAGTATATCTCTTGACCGGTGACCGCCGGGAAGTCGCCGATCATTTAGCAACAGAACTGGGACTGGATCCAGCGTTCGTCTTTGCTGACGTTTTGCCGATTGAAAAGGCAGATGTCATTCAGTCACTTCAACAAACGAAACGTGTCGCGATGGTCGGAGACGGTATCAATGATGCCCCTGCTCTCGTAACAGCGGATGTCGGCATCGCGCTCGGTAGCGGAACGGATGTCGCTCTTGAAGCAGCCGACGTGACGTTGCTTGGACACGACTTAAAACAAGTTTTACTTGCGATCGAGCTGAGTGAGCAGACGATGAAAAACATTCGTCAAAATCTCGTCTTCGCACTTGGCTACAATACGATTGGCATTCCGGTCGCTTTTCTCGGTCTGCTTGCCCCATGGCTTGCGGGTGCCGCGATGGCATTCAGCTCTGTCTCTGTCGTGACGAATGCGTTACGATTAAAACGTACCCCACTATCTGAAGGAGGAACTTCATCATGAAAGAAACAACGTTATCTGTCATCGGTATGACATGCAATCACTGTAAAGCAAGTGTCGAATCAGCTCTATCTGAAGTCGAAGGTGTACAACAGGCTACTGTCTCACTGGAACAAAACCAGGTTACAGTCCAGCACGAGGATGTTCCTCGTGAACGTCTCGTCGATGCGATCGAAGAAATCGGCTACGATGTACCGACTGCTTAAATTTTCATGCCAAACTGCTTCTAACACGCAGTTTGGCTTTTTTATTTTTTGAAAAGCGGGAATGTACGGAGTAAGGAGGGGTTCGTATGGTACCGAAAATCGAATTCGTAGAACACTTCGACGACAACAAAGGAAAACGATTTAAAATCGAACTTTGGAATCTCGGAACCTTCACATTCAGTGCCGAGTCAGCTCGTGGACCTGTCACCCGTTTCACCTCCATTGACATTCAATTCGTTCAAGCTTGCGTTCAACGAATGCGCTCGATCGTGGACGCTAAAAAAGCATTTCAGGAAGATCAACCGGTCTAATCCTGTTCTTTTTCTATTCTCCTCATGGCACTTGCCATGAGTTTTTTTGTTTCCGGTCAATGTTTTTCAATATTCTCGTCTTTTTTTCGAAAATCAGTATCGCTTCGTCAAGATGAACCGATAAGAAACAGACATCATTTTATTCACATCTTGAGTATTGGAGGCAACTACGTGCGTAACCCTTTTAAAAGTAAGACTACTTCGGCTTATCAAGCTACCATTGGCTTTCCTGATTCCCGTCTCATCACAAAGACGGCAGATCCTGATCTCACATCCCGTCTCGTATACATGGGATATACAGAAGAACAGCTACAGACACTCAAATCGATGGCACCTGTCGTTCAAGGCATTTTAGATGAAGTCCTCGAGCAAGTGCTTGACCATCTATTATTGAATCCAGAGATGGCAACGATCGCGAAACAATCATCGACACGCGAACGACTGAAAAAAGTCTTCGCCGACTACTTCACGAGTCTACTGACAGGAAACATGGACGAGTCATTCCTCGCGATGCGGACGCGAATGGGACAGACGCATAAACATAACTTCGTTCCTGTCACTTGGTTCATCGCCTCGTATGCTGCGTTTCAGACGTTGTTGATTCCAAAAATCGTTGAACATTATCAGCATGACCCAGCGCAACTGACGACAGCCGTACTCGCCTTGACACATGCGATGAACTTAGATGCTCAAATCGTGACGAGCCAGTATGTCGATTCTCGTCTTCATGAAGTGACAGCAGCGAACGAGTCGCGTCGTCAACTTTTGACAGACGTCGTTCGTGTCAGTCAAGAAGTTGCAAGTTCCGTCGAGCACACGGATCATGCCATCATTGAGACGAGCCGTCGTGCCTCACAAGTATTAGCAGAAACAGCTCAGACAGAGCAGACGAGTCAGCAACTCGTCCAAATGACGATTGCCAACGAACGACAGATGCAACAGATGGAGCAACAATTCGCTCAATCGACACAACAAGTCGGTACTTCGCTTGAAAGCATCCATGAATTGAAGACAACGTCGGATGACATCGTCCAGATGACGCAAAGCATCGAAGCAATCGCCAATCAGACGAACTTACTCGCGTTGAATGCTTCGATTGAAGCAGCACGTGCCGGTGAACACGGTAAAGGATTTGCTGTCGTCGCGACCGAAGTTCGAAACCTTGCCGAGAATGCGAAATCGTTGAGTAGCAGTATCAATGGTCTGATTCAAAAGAACAATGGTAATATCACACAACTCGTTTCTCAGATGGAAGACATCACACGCGCTAACACTGCATCTCAGCAAGAATTGCAACAAGTTAAACAAGGAATTCAAACCGTTAAGAGTGAAATGGAGAATTCCCTCACCTTGTTTGGACGCAACAAAGAAAACCTCGGGCAAATCGTCGAGACGATCCAAGGTCTCAGTAAGACGACACAAGGCTTGACGACATTGACGACGGATCTTGTCGCTGCTTCCGAAACACATTAAAAAATAGGCAATTCTTATTCTCGGTTTTAATCGAAATAAGAATTGCCTATTTTACTTTACTCGTCTTGTTCTGCTGTGACGACAAGACGCTGATCGTATCCTTTTGATTCTGAAAACGTACCTATACATGAAATGAGCGTCAGTTTATTCATGACGGTCGCACCGAAGATTGATCCGACAGGTGCTTCATCGACAGGATAGGACATGACGTTCGTCACCACGTACGATACCTGTTGTCCTGCTTTTCCCGTCACTTCAATCCGTTGCCCTTTTTTCATCTTGGCTAAATCATAAAAAACAGCGGGACCTTCTTGATCATCCAAATGTCCGGCTAGCACGACATTCCCGGTTTGTCCGGCTTTTGCTCCGTACTTGTACCAAGCGACCTGATCGGTCTGTTTCGGAACATCCATCCGTCCTTGTTTATCCTTCCCGACGACTTCGATGTTCGCTTTCACATCGAGCGTCGGAATTGTAATACGCGTTGGTATGAACGCCTCTTCATCCACCTTTTCGGATGGCGTGGACGAAGAAGACGTCGTTGTTTCGGTTTGTTTTGGTTTTTCCGGCTTTGTAGCATCTGGAGGTGACCCCGATTGACATCCGGCTAATACGAGTAAGAGAAGAAGACTACTCTTAAGCGTTTTGTTTACGACGGACGACATACGCTGTTCCTACTAACAAGGCAGCTGCTGCTGCGACTGCCCATGGTGTAGCAGAAGCCGTATCAGATGAACCACCAAGTCCTGTTTCTGGCATTGATGCCATTTCACCACCGTCTGGGATCAAGAGGACTTCAAATGCCGGTTCGCCTTCAAGTAAGCCGATTGCGAGTGCTGTATAGTTTTTGCCACTGTCGAGTTTGACGCCATCCAGTGCTTTGACGACATCCGTTGCGCCTGCAGGACGGACTTCAAGGTCATACGTACCTGCATCGAGTGTACCGTAGTCAGAGACTTTCGAGAATTCAAGGTTACTGAAGAGTGGGTCTCCACCTTTTGGTGCGACATCAACAGCTGGTGCATCTGGTGCAAAGTGTGCGACACGAACCATTGATTTTCCATCTTCGCCTTTACCGTTGTCTTCCATGACCGCAAGTTTGATATCAGCTAGTTTGCCGATTGCTGCGACCGAATAGAATTTACCAGCTTCTACGTTGAGTGTTTGAGAGAGCACAGGATCTTTTGTTGTTCCTGCAGCGAATACTTCTACTTTATGTTCGCCCGCTGGTAGTGTGAGGTAATCTGTGACATCTTTGAATTTTGCTCCTGATACCGCTTTTTTGCCATCGACCGCGATATCGACTGCCGGAGCATCTGGTGAAGCATGAATGACACGAACCATTGCGTCATCTGCTGCGCCTACTGGTAGCACGAATAGTGCAAACAGTAACGTAGCGGTCACAAACGATAAGAGTTTCTTCATCTTTTTTCCACCTTTCTGATTGTCAAATGTACATCGCTCTCAAACCAATGTTCTTACACTTCTGAACATTTCCTTCGTGGTGACATCTTAAACTTAAGATACTTCCGTATATGTGTAAAGATTTCAGTGTGCTATGAACTTGTTTTGAAAACACATTGACTTTATCTTTATTTTCAAAATAAAATATGTAGTAAATCCGTTGAAAAGAAGGTTGATTATGATAGATTCTTACGATTTAAATATTATCTATTTATTAAGACAAGATGCCCGGATGAAATGGTCAACACTTGCACAGCACATCGGCTTGTCGGCACCGGCTGTTGCAGAACGTGTCGCCCGCTTACAAGAGCAAGGTATCATCTGTCAGTTGACGACGGTGCTAGACCCTTCCTCCTTTGACTATCGCCTTGCTGCATTCGTCGCTGTTTCACTCGAGCGACCGGAACATCGGGCGCCATTTCTAAAACGAGTTCAAGAACTTGAGCATGTACTGGAATGCCATCACGTCGCCGGGGACGATGACTATTTACTCAAAATACGCTGTCGGGACACGGAACAGCTTGATGAAATCATCACCTACCAGATTAAAGGGCTACCAGGTATCCTGCGGACAAAAACGACGATCATCATGCGTACGGAAAAGGAATCGCTTCATTTTCCGTTACCCGAGGTCGACTGATGTTTACGACTGGTTTTGGTATCGGTTTTGCCTTAGCCGCCCCCGTCGGTCCGATCGGCCTCTTATGCATGCAACGAACTCTTCGACATGGAAGAGTTTCTGGCATCGTTTCCGGACTCGGAGCCGCTACGGCAGACTTCACTTACGGGATACTCGCGTTATCTGGTTTTTCACTCGTGCAATCTTTACTCACCCAAGCATCTTGGATGCAATTGATTGGCAGTCTATTTTTGTGTTACATCGGCTGGTCGATGTTTCAAGCTTCTTCGAACGCCTCGATTTCTGATACGGCCACGTCACGGTTAAGTGCCTATCTGTCCGTCTTACTCCTGACGTTTTTAAATCCGATGACGATCACACTGTTCCTGGCGTTGTTTGCACGTTTTGAGTTAACGATGACGAACGGACAGGATGCGTTTTTGTTTCTAATCGGTATTTTTCTCGGTTCTGCCGCCTGGTGGGTCATTCTAGCGAACATCACGCACCTGCTCAAGCACCAGCTTGCGATACCCACTTTACGTATCATTCAGTGGACGTCTGCCAGTCTAATCATCGGATTCGGTGCATTCGGGGTCATTCAGTTCTTCTTCTGAGCAAAACAAAAGAGACCGACATCACGTCCGGTCTCTTTTGCTTTTTCATTTAATGAATCCAATCATCATTTCGCGTAATACTTTTGCTGCCGCGATCGCTGTCATATCGGATTGATCGTACGCTGGGCATACTTCTACCAAATCCGCGCCGATGACGTCAACGTCTGCTCGTGCGATCATATGAACGACTTCAAGTAATTCCTTCGTTGTCACTCCACCGATTTCTTGCGTCCCTGTTCCTGGTGCTGCTGACGGATCGAGAACATCGATATCGATCGTGACGTAGACTTTTTTACCGGCAAGTGTTGGAAGAACTTGACGAAGCGGCTCGACGATCTCGTATTTGAAGAGGTTGTAGCCTGACGTCTTCGCCCATTCGAACTCTTCTTTCATCCCTGAACGAATTCCGAATGAATAACAGTTCTCTGGTCCGATCAAGTTCGCAATCTTCTTGAGTGGTGTCGAGTGCGACAATGGCTCTCCTTCATACTCATCGCGTAAATCCGTATGCGCATCAAAATGAAGCACGACGAAATCATCATAGTGTTTATCGAACGCTTTGACGACGGGCCATGTGACTAAATGTTCGCCGCCCATACCGAGCGGGAACTTGCCTGCTGTCAGTAACGAATCGACGTATTCTTCAATCATATCAAGTGATTTTTGAGCATTCCCGAATGGTAACGGGATATCTCCCGCGTCAAACAATTTTGCGTCAGCGATGTCACCATCTAAGTACGGGCTATATTCTTCTAAACCAAGTGAGACTTCACGGATACGTGCCGGACCGAATCGTGAACCCGGACGGAAACTGACCGTCCAGTCCATCGGCATGCCGTACAAAATTCCTTTTGCATCTTCGTGAGTCGGTTGACTCGCGATAAAGACTTTTCCTGAATATGCTTCATCAAAACGCATGATCCATTCCCCCTGTTCATTTGCCGCTTGCTGATGCAAACGCCTGTTTACCTGACAACAGAGCGATTTCGAAGATCGAAACCGCTCTGTTCATGTGTGCTATAGTGACTGAGCTCAGCCGTTCGTCAAATCTTTAACGAACTTCGGTAGCGCGAAAGCTGCCGTGTGAAGCTCAGGCGTATAATACTTCGTGTCAATCTCGTGGAAACGCTCTGCTGCAACAGCAAGCGGATCGTGTTTCTTTGATCCGATCGTGAATGTCCAAAGACCACTTGGGTATGTCGGAACGTTAGCGATGTAGAGCTTCGTGATCGGGAAGATTTCTTTGACGTCGCGTTGAACATCACGGATCAAGTCTGGTGTGAACCATGGGTTATCCGATTGTGCGACGAAAATGCCGTCTTCTTTCAATGCTTTTGAAATACCAGAGTAGAAGCCTTTCGTAAACAAGTTGACCGCTGGACCAACTGGTTCTGTCGAGTCGACCATGATGACATCATACTCGTTTTCTGCTTCTGCGATATGCATGAATCCATCCCCAACGATGACTTCGACGCGTGCATCATCCAATCCACCTGCAATGTTCGGGAGGTATTTTTTCGAATACTCGATGACTTTTCCGTCGATTTCAACCAAAACAGCTTTTTCGACGGACGGGTGTTTCAAGACTTCACGGATGACTCCGCCGTCTCCTCCACCAACGACCAGAACCGATTTTGGATTCGGGTGTGTGAACAATGGGACGTGCGCGACCATCTCGTGGTAAACGAACTCGTCCTTATCTGTCGTCATGACCATTCCGTCAAGTAACAACATCGTACCGAACTCGTCCGTTTCAACCATCTCTAGGCGTTGAAACTCCGTTTGTTCGCTCTCATAAACGTGGTTGACACGGAATGTGATACCGTAATCTTCCGTTTGGTGTTCCGTGAACCATAACTTTAATTTTTGTTCCATTTGCGATAGAACCCCTTTCTTTCATCAAGACAAAAGTTGTTCGTATGCGAGTGGCGTTTACGGCGCTTCTTAATCATACAAATGCGAGTATACCGAATTTCGAAAGAAACTTCTATATAATTCGAAAATTTTTGTCTTCCGTCTTTACTCGATGAACGTCACGATTTCATCAAGCGGACGACGTTGCTTCTCACGTTTTGGTTCGTCTGCCCGGTAACCGAATGCGACCATGACCGGCACCGTGAAAACAGAGCGATCGAGCAGTCCACGATCGACGAGTAATTGCTCGACGGCTTGCTGGTCGAATCCTTCGATTGGGCATGAATCGATTCCGATTTGTGCTGCCGTCGACATCATGTTTCCGAGTGCAATATAGGCTTGTTTTGCTGCCCAGTCTTCCATCGCTTTCGGGTTATCACCAATCGCAAAGTCCTCCTCTAAAAACAGACCGTAACGCTTCGTCCGTCCGGCTTTTGCTTCTTCAGATAGACCAAGGAAATCCATCATCTGCGTGACATGTGGACCATCTGCCTGCATTTGCTCTCCTGTCCGGGCGAGGAATAAGATGAAGTGACTCGCTGTCGGCAATTGTCCTTGTGCGCCCCAAGAGATTTGTTTTAATGCGTCTCGGATTTCTGGATTTTGAATGACGAGCATATTCCATGGCTCATATCCGAACGAGCTCGGTGACAGACGCGCCGTTTCTAAAATGAACCGAAAATCGTCTTCTGGGATCATTTGACCATTAAATGCCTTTGTGGCGTGACGGAATTGAAACGCTTCAAGAATCGCTTGTTTTTGTTGTTGTTTTTCCATGGGAAATTCCTCCTTCAAAATGATGACTGCTTTTGTTATATCAAATCTGATTTCCGACCGCCTCTGATTTGCTCACATCAAGCTTTACGTTAGTTTTAAGACGAAACGGGAAATAATAGTATTAACGTTTTCTTTTTCTTTATTTCCACATTATTTTAAAAACGCTTGATTGCAATCTTTTTTGCTTACCCTTCCATGAAAAACATTGATCTCTTTGTTCTCATTTCCCGGTCGATTTGCTTTTCCACACAAATGTTTGTTACGGTAGTACCCTGCGTGATTAGGTTTTGTTATCGGATCGACGGGGTAATGATAATGTCGTTGCCATCATTTGATACAGAACAACTATGTAAAATTCGAAAGAAGGTGTTGAACACGATGGAAAATAATCGAAAAAGTAAGATCACAAAAGTCTTTATGGTATCCGTCATTTTCTGTGTGCTCTTTACCATATGGGGAATCTTACCGGAATCCCTAATCGGTGCAGCTAGTCTCGGAAATGTCACAGCTAAAGCACAATCCTTTGTTTCTAACGGATTTGGCTGGCTTTATCTTCTCGGCATGAGTGCCTTTTTAATCATTGCTATCTTTTTAATCTTTTCCCGCTTCGGTTCCATCCGACTCGGTAAGGATTCGGACCGCCCTGAATATGGTCTCATTTCTTGGTTTGCGATGCTCTTCAGTGCTGGTATGGGAATCGGTCTTGTCTTCTGGGGTGTCTCAGAGCCATTGACGCACTTCCATACACCGCCAGTCGCAACAGATGATCCAACGGAAGCAGCACGCCTCGCGATGCGCTATTCATTCTTCCACTGGGGATTACATCCTTGGGCATTATACGCGATCGTCGCGCTTGCGATCGCTTACTCGACATTCCGAAAAGGACGTCCAGCTACGATTGGTGACACGGTCGCTTCATTGATGAAGCCTCGGTATGCTTCTGCCGGTAAAGGTACCGTCGAAGTACTCGCCATCGTCGCAACGGCATTTGGTGTCGCGACGTCGCTCGGTCTCGGTGCACAACAAATCTCAGGTGGATTGAACTTCCTAACGAGTAGTATTCCCAACTCCTTCCTGACACAAATGATCATCATTGTCGTTGTGTCTGTCCTTTACATGATGAGTGCGGCATCCGGACTCGATAAAGGAATCGTTCGTCTCAGTAACGCCAACATTGTCCTCGCCGTTCTGTTGATGATCGGCGTCCTGTTCCTCGGACCGTTCAGTTTCATCATGGACCTCTTCGTGCAAACAACAGGTGCTTATTTGCAAAACTTACCGGTCATGAGTTTCCGTGCATCTGCCTTCAACCCAGATGAACGTGAGTGGATCAACGGTTGGACGATCTTCTACTGGGCATGGTGGATTTCCTGGTCACCATTCGTCGGAACGTTCATCGCCCGTGTCTCGAAAGGACGGACGATTCGTGAGTTCGTCATCGGCATTATGCTCGTTCCAACGATTTTTGGTCTCCTTTGGTTCTCAGTCTTCGGTGGTTCAGCGATTTGGAACGAACTGTTCCAAAACGTCGACCTAATCTCGACTGTCAACGATAAAGGGGTTGAAACTGGAATGTTTGCATTGTTCGAGACATTCGGTGGCTTAGGAACGTTCCTCAGTATCGTTGCCGTCTTCTTGATCACGACGTTCTTCATCACTTCAGCTGACTCCGCGACATATGTTCTCGGTATGCTATCGTCTGGTGGTAGTCTGATGCCAAGCTTACGCATCAAGCTTGCTTGGGGTATCATCCAGTCTTCAATCGCCGCCGTCTTACTGTATGCCGGAGGATTGAGTGCCCTACAGGCAGCAGCTGTTCTAGCCGCCTTCCCGTTCATCTTTGTCGTCGGGATGATGGTCATTGCACTGTTCAAAGATTTATCAGAAGAACCCGATGCGCAAAAAGAAGTCACAGACTTAAAACAAGATGCCTAAATCATTTTGAATTCCTCCTTCCGTCGCATACGGAAGGAGGTCTTTTTTGTTATCCTGAATTATGCTAAGTAGAAGAAATGAGGTGGCTCATGCGAAAACGTACACGCTGGTTAGTATCCCTCAGCGTCCTCGCCTTAGGAAGCTGGTTTTTATATCGTGAAAATAACATCATCGATGTCTCACAGATGACGGTGACGTCAAGTCGCTTACCGGAAGCATTTGATGGTTATCGTGTCGTTCAGATCGCAGATTTACATGGCAAGGCGTTCGGGAATGAACAAAAACGACTACTGAAAAAGATTTATCGCGAAAAGCCGGATCTCGTTGTGATGACTGGCGATTTGATTGACTCAAGACGAAACGGTGAAGAAACTGCTCTTATACTCATGAAAGCGCTCGTTGCTCGATACCCGGTCTACTTCGTCACCGGGAATCATGAGGTTCGACGCAATCTAACGATTTTGCCAAAACTTGAACAACTAGGTGTTACCGTTCTCCGGAACGAATCGCGCGTCATCGAATACCAAGGTCAATCGATTTCGTTACTCGGTATCGATGACCCGACGACGACACGTTGGCGTGAAGGGCTATCGGAACCGGATGGGATTCGTCAAAGTCTCGATCAAGCACTGCAAGACGTGTCACCTGATGCGTTTCAGCTCTTGCTTGCGCATCGTCCGGAATATAAATCCTTGTATGCCGAGCGTTCCGTTGATCTCGTCTTATCCGGTCACGCCCACGGCGGACAGATCCGCCTGCCGTTTACGGAAGGTCTGTATGCCCCTGGTCAAGGATTCTTTCCAGCGGTGACGGCAGGTCGCTATCAGGAACAGCAGACGGAACTGATCGTCAGTCGTGGTCTCGGGAACAGCCTGTTTCCGTTTCGTCTGTTCAATCATCCAGAACTCGTCGTCTTGACGCTGAAACGACCATGAAAAAAGAACGTGTGCCGCGGCACACGTTCTTTTTGTTTAGACTAACGCTTCATGTAAAGCAGCGTCAGCATTTTCCCACATCTCCGGTTTATGTGTCTGCAAGAAATCACGTAACAATTCCTTTGAACGCTCATCCATATGATCGACGACGATCCGTCCTTTAAGGGATTTATCCATCTTATTGACGTGATCAGCGAGAATCTTAAATCCGCGACGTGCTTCCGCATCGACTAACAGATCGCAGGCAGCGACACCACCATAATAGAATCCTTCTGGCTTACGACCGACCGTCACCCAAACGATCCAGTATAATTTACCGTTTGGCGTATCGGCTTTATCCGTCGTGAATTTGACGCGTTTCTCGATGGCTGCTTTCGCGTGCATCGCGCCCATATCGATGTAAGCTTCACCGTCTTCCGGAGAAATGATGACTGGTGACATACTATTTAAACTGAGTGTTCCGACACCAAATCCTCCGTGGCCGTCTGTAGAGTTATCTGAAATGATATTGAAGTTAATCTTTTTTTCCATCGTGTTTTGTCCCCTTTTAATCCTGTTGCTTCTATCATACCGTATTCCGAGGTGTCTGCAACCAGTCACTCGTAACGAAGTAACTGTAATTGTTCCTCTGATGCTCGGCGAATCGTCGGGAGACGATAACACGTCATGGACGCAATTTCCTCATGTGCCGGGGGATTGACCTCTTCGAGATGAAGCAAAGCGCGGTCAAACAGAGTTTGCGCCGCACGACCGAACAAAAAGAGACGTTCCAGCGAAGAACACCGCGACCGAATCGCACGTAACTGATGCGCGAGTTCTCGCACTTTCGCCTCGACCTCTTCTTCCATGTCAGCCGTCGGTTTTCGATTTTGAAACAACGGTTTGAAACGTACATCGTCTTCAAGCAACGTCAACATCCCGTATCGCTTTGCTTCTTTTTGATTCAGCAGTTGAGCAAGTTCTTTATCCGTTACGAGTCGTCCGAATGGAATGTTCTGTTCAAAGACGATATCTGCGACTTCGATTCCTTTAGCACCAGACAACGGATAATTCGTATCTTCCGGTAACGCCCGATCAAAAATCAGTAACGTATGAATCTTCTTCCGTATGATTGCGTCCATATGTCTCTCCTTTTCTGCCGTATGTGTATGACTACCTTCGCTTCCGACAAGAATAGCTCCTACCTTATACCCTTCTTTTTCGAAAACGATGTTCGAATTGACGAATCCCCTATCGAATGCGCTATACTGATGGCGTATCGTCATCATGTTAGAGGGGGAAATGAAGTCATGCCATATGTTACGGTTAAAATGTTATCGGGTCGTACAGTCGAACAAAAACGTGCCTTGATTGAAAAAGTCACGGAAGCAGTGTCGGAAACGACGAATGCTCCTAAAGAAAACATCACGGTCTTCATCGAAGAGATGGAAAAAACGGATTACGGTCAAGCTGGCGTCATGTTCGCGGATAAATAACCAAAAAGAGACGTCCGGTCGTTACCGCACGTCTCTTTTTCCCATCTACTTGATCTCTAAGGAGGAAAACTTATGACTACTGTTACTGTACTTGGTGCGACCGGTCGAACGGGTCGACCTTTGATTGATCGGTTATTAGAAGACGGCTACGATGTTCTTGCACTCGTACGTTCCACGTCACCGGACTTACCCGTCCATGACCGACTTCACGTCCTGACAGGAGATGCGACAAATCCAGAGGATCTCGAACAAGCACTCGTAGGAAGTACCGCTGTCTTCAGTTGTCTCGGAACTGATCAACAGCAGGTCCTTTCGACAGCGATTCCACATCTCGTCACGAAGATGAAGGAAGCAGGCATTGAACGGATCGTCTTCATTGGTACAGCAGGCATTCTCGATGCGTCAGAAGAACCAGGGAAGTATCGTTTCCAATCGAGTGAGTCCCGTCGAAGCTCGACGATTGCAGCAGAGGATCACTTGAAAGCTTATTTGACCTTAAAGGATGCAGACGTCGACTTCACCGTCATCTGCCCAACACAATTGACGGAAGACAAAGCACTTGCTGCTGACGACCTGTTGATCGAGACGACACGTTTCACTGCACCGACAGGTCCGATTCCCCGGGAAAACGTCGCCCAGTTCGCCTTTGAAGTTTATCGTGACGGAACCCATCATCGCGTCCGTGTCGGGATTGCTTCGCATGGATCAACTGAATGAAAAACAAAAAGAGCAATGGATCTGCTGATCCATTGCTCTTTCATATGTGTAACGATTACAGCAAGACGCTGACGACGATTGCCGTCAAGACACTGACGAGTGTTGCGCCGTAGAGTAACTTCAGACCAAAACTAGCTGCAACGCTTCCTTGGCGGTCGTTCAATCCTTTAACCGCACCAGCGATGATTCCGATTGACGAGAAGTTCGCAAACGAGATCAAGAAGACAGAAACGATTCCGAGTGTGCGTTCCGAGAATTCTTTTGAGTACTCTGGAAGGCTCAACATCGCAACGAATTCGTTCGTGATCAATTTCGTTGCCATGACACTACCGGCACTGACAGCTTCCGCCCATGGAATACCCATGATGAAAGCGAACGGTGCAAAGATGTATCCGAGGATTTCTTGGAACGAGATGTTTAGAACCATCAAGAAGATATCGTTGACCATTCCGATCAAGGCGTTGTAACCAATCAACATCGCACCGACGATGATTGCGACTTTGAATCCATCCATGATGTATTCACCGAGCATCTCGAAGAACGTTTGTTTTTCTTCGACGATTTCAAGAATATCTTCTTCCGGATCAACCGTGTATGGGTTGATGATCGAGACGATCATGAAACCACCGAACAAGTTCAAGACGATTGCTGTAACGACATATTTCGGTTCTACCATCGTCATGTATGCACCGACGATTGACATCGAAACCGTCGACATCGCTGACGCACACAATGTGTAGAGGCGGTTTGCTGGTAATTGACCGATTTGTTTTTTGACTGTGATGAATACTTCTGATTGTCCGATCGCAGCTGAAGCAACCGCGTTGTAAGACTCAAGACGTCCCATACCGTTGACTTTTGATAGGACGAAACCGATACCGCGCATTAAGAGTGGTAAAATCTTCGTGAATTGTAGAATCCCGATCAAAGCAGAGATGAAGACGATCGGTAACAAGACATTGATGAAGAATGGTTGTGCGCCTTCGTTCGCTAAACCACCGAAGACGAAATCAATTCCGATAGCCGCATAACTAAGCAGTTTTTCAAAGACTTTCGCGACGCCACGAATGACGATATATCCGAACGATGTATTGAGTAAAATGAACCCAAGTACGAGCTGAAGAACTAGCATGACCGCAAGCGGTTTCAATTTGATGCCTTTACGATTGCTGCTGACAAGGAGTGCCAAGCCGAAAACGATAGCCAGTCCGAGTAGTGCGATAAGATATTTCATGAAGTACCCCTCTATCTATTAGTTGTTTATCAGTTGTACATTCGTACGATGTCTGACGTTTAATCTCTTTCCAAGTAATAGAATAATCAATATTTCGAAGAACTACAAGAGGAAAAGTTCATTTAGTAACCGCTTTCGTTATTTTCATAGACTTTCAAGACAAACTTTTCCAAGCGTTCCCGAACATTGTCCTGACTAAGGTTTTGCCTTCCATATGCTTTCCACCCCGGATAGACGTCGATCGTTTCCGGTCCAAAATCAAAAATAGCCCGAATATCCCACGCGTGATCGTAAGAACGTTTCGTCTGTTTAAGGTAACTTTTTAAAAAATGATCCGCCATCTCGACGGATTCGAGCAAGGCAAGATTCAAACGACAATGCGCAAGGTCGACTTCAATAGGTCCTACACACGCATTAATCCAATCAATCGTATGACACGTTCCATTCATTTCGTATAACACATTGACCGGGTGAAAATCCCGATGAATGAACCGGATCGTTTGACTTTCGTCCGGTTCGACCGCCAGTAGCTGACGCCATCTCTCCGGATGCTGCGTCCACGTCGGAACGTGACGCTCCGTCGCATACGGCTGATAGACATAACGAGATTCTGGTACCGGTAGCGCATGGATCGCAGCAAGCATTTGTGCCAGTCGAACGACATACTGCTCATCTACCCGATCAAGCCGGATCTCTCCTGGTGAACGCGTCATATATAACCACGGCGGGACTTCGTCTCTAACATCGGTTTGATAGTCCAACACATCTGGTGCTAAGTCACCTGCTGCTTGTAACGCAAACACTTCATGCAAGACAAGATCCGGCTCCTCATGTAGCCAGTCTTGATTCGTATGGACGCGAAGAATTCCCTCACCGACTCGAAAAACAAGGGAGGATGTCGCGCCTTTTAAGACTTCGACCTCTCCTCCCTCCTGTCCAAGCTGTTGCAAGATTTTCGTAAGGACAGCGGACGATATCATGATGTCACGCTGCCAATCAATAACTGGTCGATCTGCATCTTCTCATTCGCATGCTCGCGCAAGTCGTGCAAAATTTCTTGCGGGAAGAACAGCTTCTCATCCGTCTGGCGTGACGTCGCAATGGCTTGAACGAGCGGTGAAACTTGCGAAATCTCTTTCATCTGCCCATCCTTCATCTGCAACATGATCGGTTGCTTACTAATTTCACCGTTGTCTCCATATAAATCGTAAGGAAGACGACTGAGTTTATCTTCAAGCAGATAATACGTAGGATTCAAGCCAATTGCTTCAAACAACTCACACAACTTATCGTGGACGAGTTCACGTTTTTCAGCCGGATAATCGACATACTTGAACAACTTTCGGTCAACGAATCGCCTCGAGAGATCCGCAAGGATTGGATCCTGCTCGTTCGCCCACTGCTGAAAATAGAAGTAGACGATCGTCTCATCGAGCCCAAGGAAATCACGCAACTCCATCTTCTGATCAAATAGCGGCGTCAAATGGATTGGTGCGATCGCAAACGGATATGCGGACAGGTATAACTCCTGCGCCCGCTCTAGAATAGCTTTTAATAGGTAATCACTCGACCGTGTCACCGGATGCAGATAGACTTGCCAATACATCTGATACCGCCGCATGATGTAGTCTTCGATCGAATGCATTCCGGATTGTTTGACGACCATCTGATTATGGGCTGGACGCAATACTCGAAGCATCCGCTCGAGATCGAATTTTCCGTAGCTGACACCGGCAAAATGCGCATCGCGCAATAAATAATCCATCCGGTCGACGTCGAGTTGTGAGCTGATCATCGTAACGAGCAGTTGATTCGGGTGCGTCTTATTGATGATCGACGCTACTTCTTCCGCAAATCCGTCGCCGACTTGGTCGAGGACTTTCTTGATTTCCGTATCCCCGAGAATGATCCGCTCTGTCCACGTCTCATGGTTAACACCGAAGACGTTCTCGAATGCGTGCGAAAACGGACCGTGTCCGACATCGTGTAAGAGTGCCGCAGCCAGTGTCAACTCCCGGTACTGATCGTCCCAATCGGCGCGACCGTTGAAGACATCGATCAGTTGACGCGTGATTTCATAGACACCGAGCGAATGATGGAACCGTGTGTGCTCTGCTCCATGAAACGTCAAAAAGGATGTTCCGAGTTGCTTGATCCGGCGTAGTCGCTGAAATTCACGTGTACCGATCAGTTGCCAAATCAATTGATCACTGACATAGATATAGCGGTGAACCGGATCCTTGAAGACCTTCGTTTCCTTTAATTGTCCTAATGATTGATACATATGTTTCTCTCCTTTAAATCGTGTCTATGTCGTTGTTGTTCGGTTTTGTTTCCAAGGATTCCTGTCTCCCGCGGCGCTTCGCACAGAAACTTTACACACCCTGTGCTATAATGATGTCGCAAATCTACAATAAAGGAACGAGCCTATGGGAATCGAACTCTTAAAACAAGAACATTATCGTATTTTTGATCAAACGTCACTCGGAACTGCTTTCCATGCGACACAATCGTTTGCGATGGACGACACATTATGTGCTTCCGTTGCAACAGAAGGAGCCGCACTCCGCTCTTGGATTCACCACGAAACCGTCGTCCTCGGCATTCAGGATGCCCGTCTTCCTTATCTTGCTGACGGTGTAGCCGTCCTGCATGAACATGGTTTCTCGCCCGTCGTCCGTAACTCAGGTGGTCTTGCCGTCGTCCTCGACGCCGGTGTCTTGAATATTTCACTCGTCCTACCGGAACGCGGTGGCATCGATATCGACAGTGGTTACGAAGCGATGCTTGCGCTCGTCCGCAGCATGTTCGCACAAGAAACGGACGCGATTGTCGCTGGTGAAGTCGTCGGATCGTATTGTCCCGGTTCTTATGACTTATCGATTGCGGGTAAAAAATTCGCTGGTATCTCCCAGCGTCGTGTCCGTGGCGGAGTTGCCGTTCAAATCTATCTTTGTGTCAACGGAAGTGGAAGTCAACGCGCCGCTTTAGTCCGTGACTTTTACGAGGCAGCGCTTCAAGGTGAGACGACGAAATTCGTCTACCCGACCGTCGTGCCAGAAACGATGGCGTCACTCGAGGAACTGCTTGGTACTTCCTTGACAGTCGAGGAGTGCTTACGTCGTGCATATGAAGCGTTACTTGCGCTCGGCGCTGATTTGACGCCCGCAACTTTGACGGAACTCGAGAATGAGCGTTTCGGCGTCAACTTGAGTCGGATGCTTGATCGAAACGAAAAAGCCCTAGGTTAAGAAAGGAGAGAACGTGATGATCCGATTGATCACAGACAGTGGTGCTGATGCACCAAAAGACATGTTAGATGCTTATGATTTTACGGTCATGCCATTCGGCGTATTGATCGATGAAGACACGTTCTTCGACGGAGAATCGATATCTCCAAAACAACTGTATGATAAGATGCGTGACGGTGCAGCACCGAAGACATTCCAGGTCGAAGTCAGCCGGATGGTCGAGGTTTTCACGCGTCACTTCGAACAAGGGGATCCCTTCCTCTATCTCGCCTTCTCAAGCGAATTATCAGGAACGTATCAAACAGCGAAGATGCTTACGGAGGAACTCGCGGAAAAGTATCCGAACGTTCCTTACCTAGTACTTGATACGAAAACTGCTTCGACAGGACAAGGATTGTTCGTTCTTGACGTCGCAGAATATGCGAAGACGCATTCGTTTGAAGAAACAGCGGCTTATGCTGTAGCCAAGGTGAATACGATTCGTCATCTGTTTACAGTCGAATCACTCGAATATTTGATGCGCGGTGGACGCGTTTCGCGAGCTAGCGCCTTCATTGGTGGTCTCTTATCGATCTTGCCACTGTTGACAGTCGAAGACGGGAAGTTGATCCCAAAAGAGAAGATCCGTGGTCAGAAAAAAGTCATGAACCGGATCGTCGAGTGGATGGAAGAAGCACGCCCAGCGATTGACGGACATCGAATCATGATTGGTCATGGGGATTCGATCGAACGGGCAGAACAGTTAAAACAATTGATTGAAGCACAATTTTCACCAAACGAAGTTATCTTGACGATCGCCGGCGCAGCGATCGGTTCACATACCGGACCGGGACTTGTCGTCATTGGGTATGACCTACCACGTTAATGGCACTCATTCTTATCTTATAGTACGACAAAAGGGACAGACTCTGTTTAGAGCCTGCCCCTTTTTTATGAATTGTATCCGAAAAACAGCAGTGCCATGCTTAATCCAAGCGAAGAGACGATGAACACGATCGCCATCCCACCCATTCCGAAAACTAACAGCTTCGGTAAATCACGTCGCTTCTTCAGAAGGGCTGTCAATAACCCGACGTTGATCAAGAGGACGACGAGGAACGGAAGCAACAGCATCCAACGATCTTGCAGTAATGCCAAACCATCCATGATGAGATATCCTTTCAGAAACTACTTCTACGAGTGCCGAGTAATTATATCAGTCTTCTGTTTTCGATGCTGCCACCGCATCATGGGAATTCAAGTTGACCGTCAACGGCTTTGCTGTTCCTTTACCGGAGAAATTCTCAATCAACTCTTTGACATCTAATCCGGACGACGCCTTTAATGTTTCTTGCAGTGACGCCATCAAATCCGTCGCATAACCGGTGACACGGTTCGCACCGCCACCTTCACTACTACCTGTATCAACGACTGTGATTTTATCGATGTTACCGAGTGGTGCAGCGATCTCTTTCGCGTACTCTGGCATCATCCGAATGACCATGTCGAGAATCGCTGCTTGTCCGAATTGTTCGAACGCCTGCGCGATTTTTTCTTTTGCTTCTGCTTCCGCAAGACCTTTCAAACGAATGATCTCCGCTTCTGTTTCCCCTTGCGCCCGCTCCGCGTCCGCTTTCGCAAGACCATCCAGACGAATTCGTTCTGCATCTGCTTTTGCCGATGCCTCGATCCGGTATTTCGTTGCATCTGCTTCCGCATATTGCTTCGCACGGTCCGCTTGGGCAGCTTGCTCAATCGAGTAACGATCGGCATCGGCGCGTTTTTTGACTTCCGCATCATATTGTTTCTCACGACGGAGGATTTCGCGTTCTTCGAGCTCGATTTGTTTTTGACGCTCGATGATTTTGATTTGCATCTGTTGCTCCGTGACTTCTTGTTGTGCGCGTGCATTCTCAAGATCATACGCTTGGTCGGCTTTCGCCTTCGCGATATCTTGTTCACGGCGGTAATCTGCCATCTTCAATTGATTTTCTTTTTCCGCTTCAGCGATCTCGGTCGCACGTTCAAGTTCTGCTTTTTTCGCATCTTTTGAAGCTTCCGCCCGCTTGATGCGTGTCTCTTTTTCCGCGTCTGCCGTTGCGATGTCCGCATCCCGGCGCACCTGTGCAATCCGCGGTTTCCCGAGGGATTCTAAGTATCCGTTCTTGTCACGGACGTCTTTGATCGTAAACGAAACGATGACGAGTCCCATCTTCGCCAGGTCTTGAGACGCGACACGCTGGACTTCTTGTGAGAACTTATCACGGTTCTTATAAATTTCTTCGACGGTCATCGACCCGAGAATCGAACGCAAGTGTCCTTCAAGAACTTCACGCGCTTCCCCTTCCCGCTCTTCCTTTGATTTCCCGAGGAACTGCTCCGCTGCCGTTGCAATCTCAGAAATCGAGCTACCGATCTTGATGATCGCTGTACCGTCTGCCATGACCGGTACACCTTGCTCCGTATAGACTTCAGGTGTCGTGACTTCGAGTTTACTCGATAACAAACTTAGTGGTGTCGCCTGTTGGAAGACAGGTAACACGAATGTTCCGCCACCTCGAATAATTTTTACTCGGTTGCCGGACTCATCGGTATTGACGTTGCGTCCTCCGAGATAACTACCGGATACGATCAACGCTTCTTCTGGACCGACCGTTCGGTACTTCGTAATGAATAAGACGATCAATGCAACGATCAACGCGACCGCGACGATCGATACGATTAATACTGGATTCATAAAAACATCTCCTTTTTCCATTGATGGGGATACGTCACGACAGACGCGACGCCTTGTTTGATTTCGATGACGAGCACCTTCGTGCCTTGTGGTAAAGCAGGTCCTTCAAACAGGACGGCTGACTTCGATACGCGTCCTGAGACGTCATCGAGTAAGATTTCACCATATCCTTCAGTCGGAATCGGCACGATGACGGTTGCACTGCGTCCTTCTAGCATCTGTTCCGAAAATCCAAGCGACTGTTCGGCTTGTGCCATCGGAACGAATAAAAAGATGTGCATCAGCGTCGTCACTAATAACGCAATCACACTGCTGATGATTAAAATCAACATCGAACGCAGCGGACTGAGCTGTTCGAGTCCGAATCCGATGGCTGACGTGATGATGACAAAAGATAAGATCAACGTGGGATGAAAGATTTGATCGACGCCTGGAATGACGTCTGAGAATAGGATGGACACAAACACACCACAAGCAGCGGCCGCTAACGCATATAAATAAAGTGTACTAACGTCCATCTTCGTTCACCTCGATGTAAGGATGTGAGCCATACAGTTCGTGGTAAGCCCTTTGATAAGCAGCCCGGTTTTCCTCAAACAATAAACGAGCCATTTCTTTGTCTCGTTGATCGATGGCCTCTTCTTGACGACGTAAGTATTTTTTCTGTGCGGCAAAATGACGTGCTAATCTTGCCTCAATCGACGGCTCTCGTTCACGCTGCAACTCCTGTTTCATCGCTCCACTCCTTTCTGAAGTACTGGCTTTCTTTCTCTTCTACGCTTATTTTTTAGAAAATGTTTCAAAATGAATTCCAATTCTTTTCCTTTCATTAAAAGAAAAAAACGTTCATCCCCTACAGAGGACAAACGTTTTTGAATAATTAGCGTTTATGAACGATTCGGTCGACGAACAATCAGACCATAATAGAGAATGAGCGCCAGGCAATCTAAGGTCATGATGATCAGTCCCATCGGAACAGCCGATTGTTCTCCCATGATCCCGACGAGTGGTGACACGAGCGAACCGACGAGCATCGGCAAGAGCCCTAAAAGAGCCGAGGCACTGCCTGCCGTTGCTCCGTAATTTTGCATCGCTAAAGTAAAACCGAGCGTCGAGATCAAACCGACGCTCGAAACGACGAAGAACAGTGGAATCATGACGAAGATCAGCTGATCCGTTAACGTCAAGGCGAGGAACAATAAGATACTCGCACTCGCAACGATCGTCAAACTGATTCGCATCAGCCGCTCTGAATCGACACGACCAGCAAGGCGACCAGCGATCTGTGCTGCTAAGATGATTCCGATTCCGTTTAAACCGAACAAAAAACTGAACTGTTGCGGCGAAGCGCCATAAATATTTTGTAAGACGAATGGTGAACCCGAGATGTAGGCAAACATCGCGCCCATGACGAATGCTTGCGCGAACGCATAACCGATGAAGACGCGATCCGTCAACAAGCGTCCGAACGTCTTCAACGTCGTCGTCAGGTTTCCTTCGACACGTCTATCAAGCGGAAGCGTTTCCGGTAAACGGAGTGCGACGGCAAGTAACATCATCGTGCTTAAAATCGCAAGCAAGTAGAAGACGAAATGCCAGTCACCGAACCGAAGCAACTGTCCCCCGATGACGGGTGCGAGAATCGGTGCCGTTCCGTTGACGAGTGACAAGGCAGCAAAAAACCGCGTCAATTCAGGTCCGTCAAACAAGTCACGAACGATTGCCCGGGAAATGACGATTCCTGACGCTCCAGCTGCCCCTTGGATGAATCGAAGCGCGATCAACACTTCGATCGTCGGTGCCATCGCACAGGCGAGAGAAGCGAGCAGATATGCGAGCAGAGCAATCATCAGCGGTCGTTTACGACCGCGAACGTCACTCAGCGGACCAACAATCAATTGTCCGAGCGCCATTCCGAGCATACAAGCCGTCAAACTTAATTGGATCAGTGATGCACTCGCATCAAATGAGCGTGACATATCCGGAAAAGCAGGTAGATACATGTCGATCGAGAGCGGTCCGAGTGCAGCGAGTGAACCGAGGATCAAGATCAACGTTAAGCGGCGTGGGGTCATGGTTTCTTTCGTCATGACGTCACGTAATCCAAATCATGCAAGACATAAGCGAGGAAAAAGACGACCGATGGATTTTCATATGTCATCTGAACCTTTTTGAGTTGTGCCCGGTAACCGGTCTCATACTCGACCCCGTTCAACTTCCGTTCCATGTTCATTTTAATCAATGCATCGAGTTTATCAATTACATCAACCATCTGTCCTTCGTATGTCTCGTCTTTTGCTTCCACGACGAACCGACGGAATGGTGCTCGGATTTCTTTCGGTAAATTATTGATCAATGTCTCTCCTTCTGCCCGTTCGTAAGCTTCGAAGGCTGCTGCTGTGACCGGTGTCGCATGTTTAACAGGTCCAAGAACATCTCCCGTCGTTCCTTCAACGAGATCATGACACAAGAGACGCGAGACGACTTCTTCGATGTCGATCGTGACGCCGTACTTCTCTGATTCAATCAGACCATTGAAGATACCAAGCGAGGCTGCTCGAAACGCATGTGTCGCGTCGTTATCATCAATCGTATTGAAACGTCCTTTCCAGCGCCGAATCGTATCCATCATCAAGACGTTTTCAATGAAATGAGACATCTCATCCTCTTCCATGACCGACTGTGTCAAGCGACGGATTGAAATGAGTGGGTGTCGTTCTAGAACAGCCTGTAATTCCGCTGCTTTTTGTTCGAAAAAGACGGACTCCGTCATCCGTGCTTCCCTTCGTGCGTACAACATCGCATCGAACGTATCGATGGCTTCGACGATCCGCCCTTCCGGCGATTCATCCTCTGCATGCACAAGGTATGTCGTGAACGCTGGTTGAAGCGACTTCGAGAGTAAGGCAACGAGCTGTTCACTTGCTTGTTGTTCCATTGCCTGAATGTGTGCATGTAACGTTGGCTCTTTTTTTGTCCGGTGTTTGATGGGTCCGGTGATGACTTCGTTCATGTCATGGAATAAGGCTTTTCCGAGCAATGTCAGGCGATCGACTGGTGGTTGCCCGTCTGCTTCTTCTAAATAGCTTGCCATCAAACTGAATAAGGCAACACGAAAACTGTGACTAGCTGCGTTATCCGGAAAACGTGGTGCGTATTCATCCCACCGTGGAACGTTTTGCATCCGCGTCAGCATCCGAATGAAATTACCGTTTTGCATGAAATCTCTCCTAACGAAAGACGGACAGAGAGTACCCTGCCCGCCATTGTATTATTTTGCTGATTTGGTTGAACTACTTCCGCTACGGAACCAACCAATGATTAAAATTAGGGCAAGTACGACCCAGAAGATTGTTTGCCATAGTGTACTCTCTGGAAACTCATGCGGCAAGATGTCGATCGACGGATGCGCGAGTGTCATGACGACCAGTTTTACACCAACCCATGCGACGAGCCAAAAGGCAGCTTCTTCGATACCTGGTCGCTTTTGGAGCAAGACGACGAACCAGCTCGCGAAGTAACGCATGATGACGAGCCCGATGATTCCACTGAAGAAGACGACCCAGAATTGTCCTGTATTCAGACCACCGATCGTTCCACCAATCATCGGTAATGTCGTTGCCATGGCGACAGCAGCAAGCGTTGAATCGACAGCGAACGCCAAGTCAGAGAACTCGACTTTAACGACCGTCCACCAAAAATTCGGTGAGGCTTTTTGTGAGGCAATCGTGTCCGGTACTTGGTGTTTATTCGATCGTGCCTCGACGATTCCTTTAAACGCGACATAAAAGAGATAAATCGCCCCGAGTGCTTGAAGTTCCCAAATCGTCGCTAAGTACGAAGCAAAGAAGATTGCCACGAAACGTAAGACGAGTGCTCCGACGAGGCCATAGAAAAGCGCCTTTTTACGTTGGTCGTCTGGTAACGGTCGGACGAGGACCGCCATGACCATCGCATTGTCGGCGGATAGTAATCCTTGCAAAATGATCAGTACGAGCCCGACGGTCGCATACTGTGTAATTAATCCAATATCCATACTAACGAATCCCCTTTATTGTTCAGTCTATTTATTATATGCCGGTCGTCCGGAAAGAAAAAGATACAAGCTCGACTCAAGTACTTAACCTTGTGTTTTATTCCCATTGTTTAAGAAAACCTAACACAAAAAAACGACCCGTCATCGACGGATCGTTCCATTTTTTATAAGTTTTGATCGACTTTCTTTTCAGCATCTGGATTTGGTTTTGTTTTTGGTGAAGAGAACCAACCCCAAAGAGCAAGACCGACCATGACTGTCCAGAAGAATGCCTGCCACGGTGTACTGTGGGCGAATCCTTCCGGAAGCTTCAAAGCTTCAAAGATTGTTCCTTCGATTGATGCGTGGTATTTCGGGTGTTCGAGCGCCAGAACAGCTAGCTTCACACCGACCCAGGCGACGATTGCAAAGGCTGCTGTCTCAAGACCTGGGCGATCTGCGAGTAATTTAACAAAGACACGTGCTGCGAAACGCATCAAGACGACACCCATCAAACCACCTGTTAAGATGACGATGAAATGACCTGTGTTCAAACCACCGATTTCGCCTGATCCCCAGTTTGGAAGCGCAACGGCAAGGGCAACGGCAGCAAGAATCGAATCGACTGCGAACGCTAAGTCTGCGAACTCGATTTTCGCAACTGTCCGCCAGAATTCACCTTTTGAAACTGGCTCTTCCGACTTCGGTTCTTCATCTAGCTCATTTTCAGCCCCATGGTTCTCACCGAGCTTTCTGGCTTTAACGGTCTTATAAATATGCCGTAGTCCCATGATGAGCAAGTACGCCGCTCCGAGTGCTTGGATTTGCCAAATATCGACGAGGAACGAAATCGCGAACAATGCCGCGAATCGTAAGACGAATGCTCCAGCTAGTCCATAAAAAAGTGCTTTCTTTTGTTGTTCTCCTGGTAAGTGCTTGACCATGACCGCGAGTACGAGTGCATTATCCGCTGAAAGTAATCCTTCAAGCGCGATCAAGACGAGTACGACCCAGGCATACTGTAATAGTAACTGCCAATCCATCTCTGTCATCCCTTTCTTTAACTACCTGTAAAATAAAAAACTTCAATTACTGACCATGACAAAAAAACAATGATTACACGTTCACCTGAACATATACTATAGGATAGTATACCCGATTGCAAGTAAGTTATTCCTACAGATGTAGAATGTGTCGATTTTGAGTCGTGCGAGTTTCGTTTATCGAACGTTCGTGATAAAATTCAAGACAATACTTCTAGTGATGAAAAGATGAAACACATTTGCGGAATCATCAGACTTGCTCGTCTCTAGCATTCCTGTCATGTTATTACTATTGAAACACTACAAAAGGACAAAGGGGCCAATGAATATGTCTACCTACCCGATTACTTTACCAACGAAAGAAGAGCGCCATAAGCTGTTCGGTTCGGTACCACCGATCAAAGGAACAAAACCGACTGAAAAAGATAAGATGGTCGACTTGCAAAATACACCGAAGAACTTCCTGTTCGCACTAGATGCTGTCGGAATCTCGAACGTCAAACATCCTGTCGTCATCCAAGACGGAGACAACACACAAGCGACAGTCGCGACATTCGAATTGTCGACATCACTCGTACAAGACCGTAAAGGGATCAACATGAGCCGTTTAACGGAACAACTGGATCAATACCACAACGAAGGTTGGACGGTCACGAACGAGTCACTCATTCAATTCGCGCGTGATTTAGCAGACCGCATGGAACAAACGGAAGGTCAATTGACGATCCGTTACCCATGGTTCTTCACACGTAAAGCACCTGCAACAGGTCTTAGCGGCTTGATGAATGCTGAAGTATGGCAAACGGTCAGCGTCAACACGGAAACGGACGAAGCGACGTTGTCTGTCGGCTTGACGATCAACGTCACGACACTTTGCCCATGTTCAAAAGAAATCAGCGAATACAGTGCTCACAACCAACGTGGTTACGTCACGATGGAAGCATCGTTACGTGATGAAGCAGAAGACTTTGACTGGAAACAATCATTGCTTGATGCAGCTGAATCCAATGCCTCAGCGCCACTCCACCCAGTACTCAAACGTCCGGATGAAAAACGCGTGACAGAGATGGCATACGAAAACCCACGTTTCGTAGAAGACATGGTTCGCTTGATTGCTGCTGACCTGTACGAAATGGACCCAATCGCTTCGTTCTACGTCGAATGTCGTAACGAAGAAACGATTCACCAACATGACGCGATCGCACGGATCACGTTCGATAAAGACGCACAATAAGTAAGTCTGCCGTACTCTCTCTTAAACCGAGCGAGTACGGCTTTTTTGTATACCGGCATTGCTCTCCGTTTTGCGAGCGTTTACACTTAACTCGAATGGAGGAATGCACATGTTGGAACTGATTCCTTTTTTACTCGAACGACTCGGTATCATGATCATCTTAGCGTTCATCCTCGCCCAGTGGGGACCGACACGACGGCTGCTGCGTCAACCGGAAGCGGGCTGGCAATTTCGTGTCCTCGTCCTGTTTTTTGCGACGTACGGTATTTTAAGCAATTATACAGGGGTCAAAGTCGACTTAGCTGAATTCTTACCCCATGCTTGGCTCGAAGAAGTCGACGGGACATCAGCGATTGCAAACACACGAACGATGATCGTCGTCATCAGCGGATTGCTCGCTGGTCCGCTCGGTGGATTGATGACCGGACTCATCGTCGGGGTTCACCGGTATTCCCTCGGCGGATTCACAGCGTTCGCTTGTGCGCTTTCGACCGTCATCGCCGGCGGTGTCAGCGGTCTCTTCCGATCCTATTGGCGCGACCGCCTCAGTAGCCAAGCGTTATTGCCCGTGTGTCTAACTGCTTTTTTAATGCTGTTTGAAATGTCGTTGATTTTACTATTCGCCCGCCCCTTTGATGCGGCAGTCGAACTCGTCCAGTTCATCTTCTTACCGATGACACTGATCAACGTCCTCGGTGTCTGGTTGTTTTTATCGATCATCCGCCTTGCTGCACGAGAAGAGGAAACGGTTCGGGCACGAGAAGCTGAACGCTCTCTCCACATCGCCGATTTGACACTTCCGCATCTGACGCGTGGTCTACATATCCATACGGCAGAAGCTGTCGCGGAAATTCTGTTGCAGCAAACGCGAGCCGAAGCCGTCTCACTGACAGATCGTTCCGTCATCCTAGCCCATATTGGTATCGGGAGCGATCACCATCAAGCTGGCAGTCACTGGACGACGAAACCGACCGAGCATGTCTTGCAGGACGGACAAGTTCGTCTTGTGGCGGAACGACTCGATATCGGCTGTCCCGTAACGGATTGTCCGCTTCAAGCCGGCATCATCGCTCCGCTCATCGTCGGGGAAACGACGATCGGGACGTTGAAAGTCTATTATCCTCATGCCGAATTGCTCGACGCCGTCGAAGTCGAACTCATTGAAGGGTTAGCGAAATTGTTCTCGACACAACTAGCACTCGGGAACGCAGAGCGTCAAGCCGGTTTACTGAAAGATGCCGAGATCCGGGCACTCGAAGCACAAATTCACCCCCACTTTTTGTTTAATGCGATCAATACGATTTATGCGCTGTGCCGGACGGATGTCGAACAGGCACGCACGTTGTTGCTCGAATTGTCGACGTTCTTCCGCAGTAACCTCCAAGGCGCACGATCGACGAAAATTCCGCTCCAAAAGGAACTCGAGCACATCGAAGCATACACATCTCTTGAAGCCGCTCGTTTTCCGAATCGTCCGTTTCTCGACATTGATTTAGCAGACGAGACGACGTCTTTACTCGTTCCACCGTTCATCTTACAACCGTTGATCGAAAATGCGTTCCTTCATGCGTTTTCTTCTGAACAGACAGGATATGTAGGTGTGACGGCATGGTGTGAGGCAGACCAGCTGTGTCTCGAAGTCGTCGACAACGGACGCGGCATTGACGCTTCGCGCCTTGCTCGTCTCGGTCGAGAAGTCGTTCCGTCCTCGGGCACCGGTACCGCATTATTTAATACGGCAGAACGGATTCGAAGTTTATATGGTGAAAAGGGACAGTTTACGATCACGAGTGACGGTCAAAACGGCACAACGATCGCGATTCGTCTCCCGATTGAAGTCAGAAAGGAGATCCAGCATGCGCACCTTGTTGATTGAAGATGAACCGCTCGCACGCGACGAGCTCCGTTATCACGTGACCGCAGCCGGTCTTGAAGTCGTCGGGGAAACCGGCAGTGTCGAGGAAGCCGAACGACTCGTTCGCTCCCTTCAACCCGACTTAGTCTTTCTCGATATCGAGCTAACGGACGGAAGTGGTCTTGAAGTCGCCAAACGCTTGAAATCGATGCCACGTCCTCCGGCTCTTTTGTTTGTGACGGCATATGATGCTCATGCGCTTGAAGCGTTTGAGCTCAATGCCTATGACTACATCTTGAAACCGTATGATCCGGCTCGGATTGTCCGTGCGATTGAAAAAGTTGCGCGACCGCTTCCGAAAAAAGCACCTCGACTTGAACGTTTAGCCGTCGAGACGGGCGAACAACTGAAATTATTGTCTCCTCAAGATATCGATTACATCGTCGCTGAGAACGGGAAAACAAAGATTGTCACGGAACATGAGGCGTATCCATCGAACGAGACTTTACTCGAACTTGAACGAAAGCTTCAAGATCATCGCTTTTTACGGGTTCACCGCTCATACCTCGTTAACTTATCAGCAATCGATGCCATCGAACCTTGGTTCAACGGAGCCTATAATTTAAAAATTCATCAGATTGATGTGCCAGTCAGTCGGACGTATGTCAAACTACTGAAAGAAGCGCTCGGGATTTGAGCGCTTCTTTTTTGTGATTCAAGGTCCTTTTTCAACCTTTCATCGGACAAAACCGACAACTCATCTAAAAATCAAAGAAAGCGCTTCCATAACTTGTATACTAAATCCATCATAGTTCATTCAAGAGGAGGAATTTTAGATGAGCGCTACTCCAATCGTTATTGCTGTCATCTGTATCTTATTAATCGCGTATCGTCTCTATGGCACGTTCATGGCCGCAAAAGTCTTAAAAATCAAAGATGATCGCGAAACGCCCGCTCATAAACTAGCGGACGGAAAAGATTACGTCCCAACGAACAAATGGGTCTCGTTCGGACACCACTTCGCAGCGATCGCTGCTGCCGGTCCACTCGTCGGACCTGTCCTTGCTGCGCAGTTCGGATATCTTCCCGGCTTACTGTGGCTCTTAATCGGTGCCGTCATCGGTGGAGCGGTCCATGATATGGTCGTCCTTTTTGCTTCGATGCGCCAAGACGGTCAATCGCTCTCTGAAGTCGCTAAAAAAGAATTAGGTCCCGTCGCTGGTTTTTGTGCCGGTCTTGCGATGCTCTTCATCATTACAATCACGATGGCTGGTCTATCGATGGTCGTCTTGCACGCCCTGGAACATAACCCATGGGGTACATTCGCTGTCTTCTCGACGATTCCGATTGCGATGTTCGTTGGGATTTACTTACGTAAAGGTGGTAACTTAGCACTTGCTTCAACGGTTGGGTTCTTACTGATTCTAGCTGCGATTGGTTTTGGTCCTCAGTTAACGGAAACATTCATCGGCGATTGGTTCGATCTTTCGTCACGTCAACTCGCGATTGCTTTACCGATTTATGCATTCTTCGCTGCTGCACTGCCAGTGTGGCTCTTACTCGCACCTCGCGACTATTTATCGAGTTTCATGAAAATCGGTGTCTTCCTTGCCTTGATCGTTGGTGTCTTCATCATCAACCCGGACATTCGATTCCCAGCATTCACGAAGTTCGTTGATGGCGGTGGTCCAATCATCGCTGGTCCTGTCTGGCCATTCATCTCGATCACGATTGCCTGTGGTGCGATTTCTGGTTTCCACGCTTTCGTTGGTTCTGGTACGACACCGAAGATGATCAACCGGTGGAGCGACATCAAACCGGTCGCCTTCGGTGCCATGCTTGTCGAATGTCTTGTTGCCGTCATGGCATTGATCGCCGCGACATCTCTTGAAGTCGGTGACTACTTCGCCATCAACTCAACTCCTGAAGTATTTGCGACGCTCGGTATGAGTACAGTTTATCTCGATGAGCTCTCACGTGAAATCGGTCTTGATCTGGCAGGTCGAACAGGTGGTGCCGTCTCACTCGCCGTCGGTATGACGTTCATCTTCCGCGCCATCCCATGGTTCAAAGAGATTGCCGGCTTCTTCTTCCAATTCGTCATTTTGTTCGAAGCTGTTTTCATTCTGACAGCAATCGATGCCGGAACACGCGTCGCCCGTTACTTGATTCAAGATTTCTTCGGGGAGTTTTACAAACCGCTTAAACGTGTCGACTGGATTCCAGGTGCGATCTTCGCTTCAGCACTCGGAACGTTCTTCTGGGGCTATCTCCTGTTCTCGGGTGACATCGGCTCGATTTGGGCATTATTCGGGGTATCCAATCAGCTGATGGCGTCGATTGGCTTGATCATCGGAACGACGATCATCTTGAAAATCGCCGACAAAAAAGTCTATGCATTGACGACGTTCATCCCGCTTGTCTATCTTCTGATCACGGTAACGTTCGCAGATATTTGGATGGTCGCAAACGTCTATGCAAACCCGGATTCTCCAGGTTTCAGCATCTTGAATACAGTCTTGTCGGTAACGATGGGACTGCTCGCGATCGTCATCACGATCTCAGCCGTCAAGAAATGGATTGAACTGTTGAATTCACCACGTTGGGAAAATCAAAAACGATCTGCGTAAGCGGATTGGTCATATGACAAAAGGCAGTGGACGCATCCACTGCCTTTTTCGTATCTCGTACTTAAAAAGGATTATAAAAGCGGTTGCCATCATAGAAGGTGACGACGAATGAAAAAATCGTCAATAGTACTATGCAACTGATTGCGACATAATCGATTCGTGTCATCGTCTGTTGGTTGTACCACGTCCGCTTTCGTCCGGCACCGAATCCACGGAGATCCATCGCATTACTGACCGTCTCAATCCGCTCGAGACTCGTAAATAGCAACGGAAGTAAAATCTGGATGCTATTACGTGCCCGTTGCCAAAGGGAACCATGCGAGACGGCAATCCCCCGTGCTTCCTGAGCATTCGCGATCGTCCGGAAATCAGATTGAACGTCCGGAATGTAGCGGAGCGCTAAGGAGACCGCAAAGGCAATCTTATACGGAACACCAATCCGATTCAAAGAAGAAGCGAACTCCGTCGGATGGGTCGTGACGAGAAACAACACAGCAATCGGAACGATCACACTGTATTTTAAGATTAAATTGAACAGATAAAATAATTGTTCTGCGGTCATCGTAAATCGTCCGATTCCTTCAAGTAAGACGTGACGCGATCCGTAGATCGCTACGCCTTGCTCTGGTTCGAACAGATAAACAGCGAGCGCATTAATCAGGACGAAAATCGCTGTAAAGATCAAGACGAAGCGGACTTCCCGAAACTGGATACGCGACAAGCGGAATAATACGATACTGACTAACCCCATCACAAGTAAGACACGTGTATCATAGGTGAACATCGTCGCTGTCGTAAATAACAAGAATCCGATTAGTTTCGTCGTTCCCGTCAAACGATGAATCGGTGACGTTTTTTCAATATAACCAAGCATTTCTACAGCCATTGTTCCCGCTCCTTTCGCTCCGTCGTAATCACGGACTCGACGAATCGTTCCGGGTCTATATCAAGATATTGCGCTATCGTAAAGAGTGATGTTTGTTTTAAATGGGCGTGATGCAGTAATTGTTCTTGATTCAGCAGTCCAAATGATGTCCCAGCATAACGAATACGCCCGGCTTGCACGAGGCAGACTTGATCGCTGTATTCTAAGACGAGATGCATGTCATGCGTGATGATGAGTAACGTCATCCCGTCCTGCTTCAATCCTTCTAAAAAGTCCATCATATCCGAATAATGCCGATAATCTTGACCGGCTGTTGGTTCATCGAGAATCAAGATATCCGGTCGTCGAACGAGAATCGAAGCAATCGTCACTCGTTTCTTCTGACCAAAACTCAGTGCTTGAATCGGCCAATTACGAAACGGATATAATCCGCAACGACGTAATGTCTGCTCGAGACGCTCGTTTTCTTCCGCCTCACTTAATCCGAGCGCCTGCATCCCGTAGCGGATTTCCTCCTGCACGAGGTGCTTCGAAATCATATGATTCGGATTTTGCAGAACGAATCCGATCGCCCCCGCCCGTTCTGCGATCGATTGGTTCGTGATGTCGGTTCCGTCAAGTAGGATCCGACCACCTGTCGTCCGTTGGTAACCACTCAACACTTTCGCAAGCGTGGATTTCCCGGCACCATTCTGACCGACGATCGTCGTCAGCGTTCCCTTTTGAAAAGAAGCTGTCACGTTCTCAAGCACCGGCGTTCCTTGGCGATAATGAAACGCCAACTGTTCAAGTTCGAGCCATGCAGTAGAGGTTACAATCTCTTTTTGAGGCGCTTCCTCTAAACGCTCCAACACGTCCGTCTGATTGAACTGCTTTAAAAAGGGGTCGATGCGGCTCGGCTGACCTGAAGGTTGAACGGCAAGCCCAGCCCAGCGCGCGGCACTGACATAGAGAGGTTCACGTAAAATCGCTTGTTGAAGCACGCCATTGCTTAAGATGACATCCGGATGGTCATCGGCAATGATTTCCCCATCGACCATGACGATGATGCGGTCAAACGGAATGACGAGTACATCCTCGATTCGATGTTCGACGACGATCAGTGTGCGGTTCGTATCACGTTGCAGTCGATCCATTAACATCATCGCCTCTTGTCCTGCTACCGGATCGAGATTCGCGAGCGGTTCATCAAACAGTAAGATGTCCGCATCTTCGACGAGGACTCCGGCTAATGCTGCCCGTTGCCGTTGTCCGCCTGATAGATCATTCAATCGTGCGTGTAAGAGCGTCTCGACATCCGTCATTCGTGCGACGCGTTCGACGATTTCCTGCATTTCTGGTCGCCTAGTCTGTTTGTTCTCGAGCGCAAAGGCGATGTCTTCGCCAACCGATAAACCGACGAACTGCGCATCTGGATCCTGTAACACCGTGCCAATATGCAACGAACGATCAAATAACGATAACTCCCGGGCATCTTGTCCTTTGATCAGGACCTGTCCTTCCCACGTTCCCGGGTACGAGAACGGAATCAACCCATTGATGCACTGGGCGAGCGTACTTTTTCCTGAACCCGACGGTCCAACGATTAAGATGCGTTCTCCTGCTTGAATCGTTAACTGAATCTGCCGGAGTGTCGGTTCCGACTGACTCCGATATGTAAATGAAAAATCCTGAAATTCAATCACGTTTGTCATGTCTTTCTCCCCCCAAGCCAAATGAGCTATGATCCTGCCGACTCTTCGCACAGGATCATAGCTCATTCGGTCAAACTTCGCGTTTCAAGCTGCCTGCTTTACTTCTTGTTTTGGCATACGTGACGAGCAACAACGTTCCAATGACACCGACTGTCAAGATATTTGATGTCGCAGCGACAGCACCTTGGACGAAGACTTTATTCGCTGGCTCCGAGTAAATTAAGATATCGAGTACCGGTGCAATGATGATCCAACCGATCGCTTGCACGATGGCTTGTGTCGCATTGAATAAGACGATTTTACGTGTCGTCAATCCACCTTCTTCTAAGCGAATCCGGTTAGCGATCAATCCGATACCAAACCCGACGAAGCCGGAGACGATGACCCAACTCCACCACGGGGAACCATATAAAATCGCATCTTTTAATCCATGACCGATTAAACCAATCAAACCGGCTGTGACCGGTCCGAACAAAACTGCCATGAATGCGAGAAATGCATAGGCTGTCTCGATTGACGTGTTCGGTACGCCTGTCGGAATCGCAGCGAATCGACTTAAAATGATGAATACAGCTGCTCCGATCCCGGTTGCGACGATCTGTTTTGTCGTAAATCCTTTCATGTTCGATCTCCTCCTTTGATTTGTTGTACGTTAACACTCCAATCATTTCCGATCCCAACCTCAAATGCATGCGCAAACGAACCTTGATTTAAGGCAAGAGCAATCTGATCCAGCGAATTGATGTAAACGACGCCTGAACCGACTGGTACGTCGGCGAACGAATGACCAAAGAGCAGTGTCTGTTCATAGACGATTCGTTCCCGATACGAAATCATTACCTTGACGTGGCTGCCGATGTCGAGACCCGCCTGACGGACGAGAGTGACCGGAATATTCGTCCAGACATTTCCGAAGCGAACATCGAGAATCTCGACGATACCAGTAACACCGCTGTCCGACGACGAGGCAACTGTCCGATCGAGCAAAACGATGTCCGAAGCAGGTAAAACGGGTCCCACTTCCTCGAAGTTGATGACATGGCTTGATAATCGAGCTCCCGTGAAGGCAAAGATATCTCGTCCGTGGAACGTATACGATTCCCCCATCCGCGGTAAGCGATGCCGTCGATCATCGAGTTGCCTCACTTCAGCAATGTATCCGGCTTGCCAAAGATGCGTCAACGTCCCGTTATCCGGTGTGATGATGTATTGATTCGCATGCGTCCGCGCGACGACACTCTTTCGACTTGATCCGACTCCTGGATCAACGACAGAAACGAACACCGTTTGCTCCGTCCAGTACGGTACCGTCTGCAGTAACCGATAGGACGCTTCCCAAATGTGGAAGGGCGGAATGTCGTGCGTCAAATCAAAAATCCGAATCTCTGGATTGATGCTGTGGGCTACTCCATACATCGCACTCACTGCCCCGTCACTCACGCCAAAGTCTGATTGCAATACCAATGCTTCTGCCATCTCGTCATCCTCCTCCTGCGCGAACGTCCCCACAAAAAAGACACCACGCCCTCATCTCTCAGGACGTGATGTCTGATCACGTGGTACCACCTTCGTTCATGGCTCAACTCACGTTCAGCCACCTCTAGGAGTACGAGACTCCATGGAATGCTAACGGTATCCGTCCTACCGGTCGGTTCTACTGATGAACACGGTTCACGTTCTTCCGACTGCTCCGGGACCATCTTCAAATGACGAAATCGTCTCATTTCCAGCAACAGAGACTCTCTATCGATTTCTGATCACTTTACTCTTCCCGTCTACGCATGCAGATTTAGTTGTCTGAAAATTTAAATTAATAGTACAACCGTTTCATTCCTGACGCAAGGTTTTTTATTCAGAAATTTTTAAATTCGTCGTCCGGATCGTTCCCCATGGTGACACATCCGCACGGACTTCTAGTGCTTTAGCTTTCTCGTATTGTTTTCCGCTTCCCTGTTCGACATAATACTGCGTCAACTGCGGAATCGACACGTATTGATCGTAATAGTCGCCAGCAACACTTCCGAAGAATCGTTCATTCGAAATCCGGTCGATTTGAGCATAACCAGAAGCATCTGTCTTGAAGCTGACATAAACACGCCCATTTTGAATCGTCGGACCTGGTTTTAAATCCGGATACTGAAGCATCACGTATTCACCGTAAACGGGATCAAACGGATCAAACGGCTCTGCCCGAAAACGGTACGATGTTCCGAACCAGGAGGTCGCAAAAAAGCTGACGATCAACAGACCAACGGCGCACGTCTGCAATACAGGCATTAAATAGCGCTTCATGACGTCACACCTCCTCTACGGCGTAACCACCATAAGACACCGGACAATAGGAAGATGAGGAGCGCACCGATGAGGAAAAACAAAGACATGTTCAAACGATCCCACGCATAGATGACGTATATCGCGAGTTGAACGAGAATGAAATAGAGGAAGGCTGGCCAGATGATCGCATGACGACGTTCTTGATACAACAGATACAGTAGCGCGGATAGTTCAACGAGAATGGCGAGTAGAATGGCCTGTTCATCAAGCCACAGGACTCCAACGAATCCAAGCGGAACAATAAACAATAAGGAGCGACGTTTTTGATAGAGGAAAATTCCTAACCCGATGGATACGATAGCTAGCAGAATCGCTTCTGTCATGGATGGTAATGCGGCATTTGATTCCGCACGTACAGACAGATAGACGATCGAACTGATGGCAGCGACGACCAGATAGACCATTTCGACAATCCGACGATTGGACTCCTCACGAACAAGCCAGAGAACGGGAACGAGTAAAAACAGCGACCAGACCGGCCACAGAAATCCGTCATACGATACAAGGAGAAACAAGGAGAGACCACTGAAGAAGAGAAACAGCCAGCTAAACAAAAGCGATGGCAGACGTTGGCTGAAGTAAAACCAACTGAACGACAGCACGACCATCAGACCGAACGATGTCCAGTCGAGATAACTCGCCTGTTCTTGACCAAAACCACCGAGACTCGTGAAGATCGTCCATCCGGAAAGGAAGGCTACGACACCGTATGCTTCATGACGCCAAAGCATATAATGCACTAATGCGGCGACAAACATACACCAACTGAGCAGTGATCCTTCCATCGGCAAGTGAAAACTTTGAACAACTACGAGAATCGAGGCGCCAAACGCTAGGATTCCACCGATTCGGAAGACAATCGGATGCAACATACTCCGACGTTCCGAAAAATCCGCCATGACGTAACAGCTCCACATGAGTGCTACGACAAGTCCGATTTTCCATCCGATCGGCATGACTTGCCAGTTAGCGGCTAAAAAGCTGAACACAGCCAATACGACGAACGTACCCCCTACAATCAACAAGAGCGGTAGACGTTGCTTTTCCTTACGATTGTTCTCATAATCGATGATTCGTTTGACGGTTGCTTCGTCCAAAAGCCCCGCTTCACTCCACTCTCTCATCTTGCGTAACTTCTTCATCGCACCCACCTCCTTCGAAGTGTTTAGATATTTATTAAATTCCCGATTTAGTACCATCTCAAGCCCGGATTCACAAGGATTCCAAGCTATTTGTTCAGTTCGTCACAAAATGGTGACAGACAAAAAAAGCAAGGAAGACTAGCTTCCTTGCTTTGTGTAATCGATAGGTTAAACACGGAAACGAGCAACGAGTACCTGTAGCTCTTCTGCCATATCGGATAATGCTTTGGCTGATTGCGAAATCTCTTCCATCGCACTCAACTGTTCTTCCGTCGTCGCCGCCACTTGTTTCGACGCCGATGAATTCTCTTGCGCGATGTGGGCGATTTCGGTTGCAGAGGCAGAAACCTCTTGAACGTTCGCTGCGATTTCCTCGACAGTTGCCGTCACGTCTTCGATTCGTGGTGTCATCTCTTGTGTCCGTTCGAGAATCTTCTGGAATCGTTCTGCTGATGCTTCCGTCGTCGACAAGCCAGCTTTCGTCTGCCCTGAGACTTCCTTCATCATCGTGACTGATTGATCCGTCTCCTGCTTGATGTTTTGAATCAGCTGTGCAATCTGCTTCGTTGAGTCCTGTGACTGCTCTGCTAGTTTCCGTACTTCGCTTGCGACGACGGCGAAGCCTTTTCCGTTTTCGCCTGCGCGTGCTGCTTCAATCGCCGCATTCAATGCCAATAAATTCGTTTGTTCGGCAATGCCGTTGATGACATCGACGATTTTTCCGATCTCATTCGAACGATGGGCGAGTGAACTGATGACGCCACCAAAGTTTTGAACAGAGGCATCGATCTCTTTCATCTGCTTAACGTTCTGCAGGACAGCAACCGTCCCGTTCTCAGCTTCTGTTGCCGTTGAACGTGATAGCTCTGACACGTCCGTTGAGCTCTCAGCGATCCGCATGATGCCGACCGTAATCGACTGGAGCGAGACCGCATTCGCATCGAGTTGACGTTTTGACTGATCGGCTCCCGCTGCAACCTGTTGAATCGATCCCGCAATTTGTTCCGATGCGGACGTCGTCTGGGCAGAGTTCGCCATTAATTCCTGCGACGAACCGGCCACTTGTGTGATCGACTGGTCGAGATTGATGATGATCGAGCGGAGTGAATCGACCATGACGTTAAAGCTTTGTGCGACCTGTCCAACTTCATCGTTTGATTCAACGATGACCGGTTCCGTTAAATCACCAGACTGAATCCGTTCTGCTCCACGTGTCAAATGACCGAGTGGGCGAAGAATCGAGCGAAGGATGAAGTAAATGAAGATGGCTGCGACGAGTAACATTCCGCCAATGACAGCAAGTGTCGTCCAAAGAATACTCGACGTCGCATCGGTGATTTCATGATCGTACAGGGTTCCAGCAACCTTCCACTTCGTCAAATCATTCGTCATAAAGTCCATCTGTTTGCCTTCATTTTCGAATTCATACGAAAATTGTCCAGCTGGGTCCGCATAGAGTGGCGCAACCCAGTTCCCTGTCGCTTTTTCACCTGGTTTTAACGTTGGGTGCGTGACGAACTTCTTATTCGAATCGAGAATCGTCACGTAACCTTCCTTACCAATTTTAATCTTTTTCGCGATTTCCGCGATGCGGTCGACATCGACATCAATCGCCACGACACCTCTTCCGTTGCCCGTCGTCTGCGAGAGCGTGACCATCATCTTGTTCGAGGCCGCATCGACGTATGGATCGGTGATGACGACTTTTCCACCTGCTGCTTCCGCTGATTGATACCAGGGACGCTCACGTGGATCATAATCCTCAGGCATGACCTGTTCCGGGAAAATGTTCATATCCCCTTCCGTCGTCGCGAAGTAGATGTTCGTTGCCTGCGGATGCATGTCGAGGTATTCCGTCATTTTTTCCTTCAACGCTGCATTTTGTTTTCCTTTTTGATAAAGCGTCCCGTCAATCCGGTCCGCAAAAAAGGCGACATCGCGTCGCATCGGATCAATGATATTCTGGATCTCATCGTTCATCCGATCGACTCCACCATGTGCCGATTGTAGAATTTGCTCCGTCATCGTTTGTTTCGCCTGATTGTAGGCGACGAATCCGATCACGAGTGCTGGAATTACTAATAATAGAATCGATGTCAGAATTAATTTTTGTTTGATGCTCATCGTTCGTTTGATCTTTTGTTCCATGTGTCACTCCATTCCCGAGTGCAAGGACTCGCTATTCTACCTTCTTTATCGGAAGAACAGCGAAGAATATTCATAGTAAAAATAATAATCGTTCATTGATTCACATGAAAAAAAGACGACCCGTATGGAGTCGTCTTCCTTGGTAGACCTTACCCTTATGCTTCTTGATCGCCCTTCCAGTTCATCATGCCGCCTTCGACGTTGACGATATCGTATCCATATTGCTCGAGGAAACGACCGACGTTTTCGCTTCGCGCGCCCGCTTTACAGATTAAGTAGTAGGTTTCACCTTCTTGCAGCTCCGTATAGCGTTCACCGATCTCAGACATCGGAAGGAAGCGGACGTTCGGAATATGTCCTGCATCGTATTCATCCTGCTCCCGGACGTCAACGACGTGTAACGCCTCGCCTGCCTCTAATCGCTCTTGTAACTCGTCTACATGAATCGTTTTCATTTCGTATGACCTCCTGTATGGTTCTGCCGTAAGTGTAGCAAATTCATCATCAAAACAAAACGAAACCGTTTGAAACGAAGTGATGAAAAAGCGGACCCGCTTGCGGATCCGCCCGTTTCATTATTCCCCTGATGCTTTCCGGATCGATTGACGTGTCTCCTTATGCATTCCCCGTGCATAATAGACGGCAATCAAAATCGCGTACCACAATGGTCCAACGACCAAAGCGATGCGTGTACTTGCGTCAAATGCCATTAAGACGATGACACCAGCAAGTGCCGCGAGTGCGATATAGTTGGCGACCGGGAAGAACGGAACAGCGAATTCTGCTGAACCATGTACTTTCCGCGCCCGCATCTGGGCGATCAGAATCATCGCCCACGTCCAAACGGCTCCAAACGTCGCGATACTCGTAACGATCGCAAAGACGTCTTCCGGTAAGAAGTAGTTCAAAGCGACACCAACGAGCAACGCGACACCTGAAAGAATCGTCGCCAGTGCCGGGACACCGTTTTTCGAGATTTTCGAGAAACGACGTGGTGCTTCACTGTTCTCGGATAAGTTCATCATCATCCGGGCTGTCGAGAAGATACCGGAGTTACATGACGAGAGTGCTGCCGTTAAGACAACGAAGTTGATGATGCCGGCTGCTGACTCAATACCGAGCGATTGAAATAGTAATACGAACGGACTACTATTGTTCGCACCGACTTGATCCCACGGATAAATCGATAAAATGACGAAAAGCGCTCCGATATAGAATACTAAGATCCGAAGGAAGACGTTATTGACGGCTTTTCGAATCGTTTTCTTCGGATTCTTCGCTTCCCCTGCTGTGACCCCAATCACTTCAATTCCTAAGAACGCAAACATGACCATCTGCATGGCAAGAAGTACTCCACCGAATCCGTTCGGCAGGAATCCACCATGTGACCACAGGTTCGAAATCCCAACCGGTGTGCCGCCGTTTCCAAGACCAATGACAATCGTCAAGGTCCCTAAGATGATCATGGCGACGATCGCGACGATTTTAATCAACGCAAACCAAAATTCGAATTCACCATAAAATTTAACAGCAATGAAGTTGATGCTCGTCATCAAGACAAGTGCTGCTAGTGCCCATACCCACCCCTGAGAATCCGGGAACCATACTTTCATGTAAATACCGACTGCTGTGATTTCCGCCATACACGTAAAAATCCAGAGTAACCAATAATTCCAACCTGTTAAAAAGCCAGCTAATGGACTGACATACTTCCGGGCATACTCCGCAAAACTACCAGCCACCGGCTCCCGCACTGCAAGCTCCCCAAGTGCTCGCATGATAATGAAAATGATGACACCACCAATCAGATAACCAAGTAAGATCCCTGGTCCTGCTAATTGGATCGCTTTTGCTGACCCTAGGAAGAGTCCGACACCGATTGCCGCCCCCAGCGACATCAGTGTAATATGACGTTCTTCCAGTCCCCGATTCAACTCTGTCTGTTGTTTCATTTTTACGACGTCCTTCCCGTCTCTGTTTGTTTCTTAGCAGTTCCCCGTACCGCTACGTTGTCAGTATAAAGAAGATGTGTCGATTTTGTAAACGTTTTCAATGTATATTTCTTACCAAATCCACATACTCGGAATATTCTGATTACGTTAGCAGCATAAAAAAGGAACCACCTGCTACTATGTAGTATACAGGATGGCTCCTTTCGGAAAGTTACAATTGTTATTCAACTTTAGCAAGTGGTACATCCGGTGACTCCGACTTACTCGTCAATCGGAAGATTCCATTTAGCAATAATGCCGTTAGCGATCCTGCGACGATTGGGCTGTCCGTCAAGACACGGATTTGCGATGGTAGACCGGCGACGATTTCTGGATTCATACTGATTCCTAAACCAATTCCGAGCGCGAGTGCCACTGTGATGACGTGTTCATTCTTCGAGAAATCCACCCGCGACAGAATACGAATCCCGCTCGCTGCGACCGTTCCGAACATGATCAACATCGCCCCACCTAGGACAGGTTTTGGAATCAACGTCGTGAACGTCGCCACTTTTGGTAAGAAGCCGAGCAAGATTAAAAATCCGCCCGCAAATAAAATGACTTTACGTGTCTTCACGCCAGTCAACTGAACTAGACCGACGTTTTGGCTATAGGTCGTATACGGGAAACTATTAAAGATACCGCCAACGATCGTCGCGACACCCTCTGCCCGGTAGCCACGTGCTAGGTCTTTATCCGTCAAACGGCGATCCGTGATCTCACCAAGTGTCAAGAACACACCTGTCGATTCGACCATTGAGACGAGACCAACGAGCGTCATCGTCAAGATCGCCGTCGCATTGAATGTCGGAACACCGAAGTAGAATGGCGTCACCATTTGGAACCATGACGCTTCCGCCACCGGACTGAAGTCGATCATCCCCATGCCAAACGCAACCAGTGTACTGATCATCACAGCAATCAAGACGGCTGCTGCTTTTGAAAAGACCGTGCCGTAGCGATTCAAGATTAAAATCAAGACGATCGTTAGTCCGGCGAGTCCAAGATAACGTGCGTCACCAAAGTCCTTCACCCCTTGTCCGCCCCCGATATCGTTGATTGCAGCCGGAATCAAGGAAATCCCAATGATCGTCACGACAGAACCAAGGACGACTGGCGGGAACAGGACTGCAATCTTACTAAACCAGCCTGAGATGACGAGAATGATCAAACCACTCGCAATTAAAGCACCATAAATCGCCGTAATCCCTTGAAGACTACCGATCGCAATCATCGGACCGACTGCGGTGAAGGTACAACCAAGGACGACAGGAAGACCGACGCCTGTATATTTCGTGACGAGCACTTGTAGTAAGGTCGCTACGCCACACATGAAGAGATCAATCGCAATTAAATAAGCAAGTTCTTCTCCCGACAATCCGATCGCACTACCAACGATCAGCGGAACGACAGCTGCTCCTGTGTACATCGCGAGCACATGCTGAAGTCCGAGACTAGCGGCTTTGAAGTTCGATAGTCTCATACGGTCACCGAGTCGACGAACGTCGCTTTTCCGTCCTTCAATGACTCCACACGAGCGAGTGACTCGACGCGGAACCCGGCTTCGATTAACTTTTGACGTCCCGGTTGGAACGACTTTTCAATGACGATTCCAAAACCGGCAACTTCCGCACCTGCCTGCTCAACAAGACGAGCAAGACCAAATGCCGCTTCCCCGTTCGCGAGGAAATCGTCGATGATCAAGACACGTTCACCCGGTTGTAGGTATTTTTCTGCAACCGTAATCGTACTCGTCTGTTGTTTCGTAAACGAGAAGACTTCAGCTGAAATCGTTCCTTCATTCAAGGTGACGGATTTCGTCTTACGAGCATAGACCATTGGTACCCCTAAACGGAGCGCCGTCATCATTGCCGGGGCAATACCACCCGCTTCAATCGTCAAAATCCGCGTGATACCGGCATCTTGGAAGCGATCCATGAACTCATAGGCGATTTCCCACATCAAGGTCGGGTCGACCTGGTGATTTAAAAAGGCATCCACTTTCAATACTTGATCCGATAAGACGATTCCCTCTTGATTAATCATGTCGTGTAGACGTTTCATACATGCATTCTCCTCTTTAAAAACGAAAAAACGTACAGCCGCTACCCGGGGGCAGCCACTGTACGCCAAAAAAGAGAGCAGTAACTCACCACCCGTAGTCGGACCGTTACGGCGATCCGGTAGAGACTCGTGGGCCAATTCCCACTATTATACGAGCGTTGCTATACGTTTACGTTTCGTGATTTTCGTGATGTGTACCATTGTACGGGGTTTAGCGAAAAAGTAAAGACTTTTTCACACCGTGCTTAGGCTTGGCGTTCTTCGACTGCTTGCGCTGCCGTGATGATCGCAAGTTTGTAGACATCTTCTTCGTTACAACCGCGTGAAAGATCGTTGACCGGTTTGTTCAAACCTTGAAGGATCGGACCGATTGCTTCGAATCCACCAAGACGTTGTGCGATTTTGTAGCCAATGTTTCCAGCTTCAAGACTTGGGAAGATGAAGACGTTCGCTTGACCTGCGACATCTGATTCTGGTGCTTTTGATTTCGCGACGCTTGGAACGAATGCTGCATCGAATTGGAGTTCTCCATCGATTGCAAGCTCTGGTGCACGTTCTTTAGCAATGCGAGTTGCTTCAACGACACGCTCTGTCTCTGGTGATTTTGCTGAACCTTTTGTCGAGAAGCTGAGCAATGCCACTTTCGGATCGATCCCGAATGTTTTCGCTGTTTTGCAGATGCGATCGCGTTCTCTGCTAGATCGTTCGCATCTGGTGCGATGTTGATTGCGCAGTCTGCGAAGACGTATTGCTCATCGTCACGTACCATGATGAAGACGCCTGATGTTTTTTTATAGCCTTCTTGCATTTTGATGATTTGAAGTGCTGGACGAACTGTATCGCCTGTTGCGTGCATCGCACCCGATACAAGACCTTCTGCTTGTCCTGTGTGAACGAGCATCGTACCGAACGTGTTCACGTCTTTTAAGATGACAGCACGTGCTTGCTCTTCTGTTGCTTTTCCTTTACGACGCTCAACGAACGATGCGACGAGCTCATCGATTCCAGCGTAAGAAGCAGGATCGATCGTATCAAGTCCCGTGACATCGATTCCGTTCGCTGCTGCTGTTTCTTCGATTTGTACACGTGGTCCGATGACGATCGGTGTGACGAGACCGTCTTTCTTCAAACGGACAGCTGCGCCAAGAACACGCGCGTCAATTCCTTCTGGGAAGACGATTTTCGGTTGGTGCGCTTTAATCTTTTGTTCTAACATATCGAATAATTGCATGAGTTTCTCTCCTTTTAGGTAAACACGACGTCGTCGATTTGATCGATTTTCTTTTCCATCGTTTATTATACACAGTTCTCAATCGTTGTTAAAACAATTTGCAAAAAAGTTATCTAACAAAAGCACTGAAGCCATATTCACCGACTACTACAGTCATTTTCAAGAATGGTACAGAGACTATTTCCAAGCAACGTAATCTCCACTTCCCCTTTTACCCACTCTCTGCTTTTTTCATGTGTTACGATCTCATGGACAAAGACCTTTTCGGGCGAAGCGTTTCAATAGAATGTGATAAGATAGGATATGGAAAAAGACAACTTATTTCAGACTCAGGAGGTCATCCCATGCAACATCAAACATCTGAACCGACTGCTACGCAACAAGCCGCTGAAACACTCGACGGCTGGTATACATTACATGATTTCCGCCGGATCGATTGGTCACGCTTAAAACAAGTCGACGCAACAGACCGCGCGCACATGATTGAAGAGTTCCAAGCCTTCCTCTCAGAGCTTTCTGGTGTCGAAGCGACAAAAGACGGAAGCCATGCACTTTACACGATCATCGGTCAAAAAGCCGATCTCGTCTTGATGGTTCTTCGTCCAACGATGGAACAAATCCAAGACGTCGAAGTCAAAATGCAAAAACTCGATCTCTATGATTACTTGATCCCGACGTATTCTTACGTTTCTGTCGTCGAACTCGGTACGTACCGTGGTTCAGGCGAAGGAAACCCATACGAGAACCCTTACGTGCGTGATCGTCTCTATCCAATCTTGCCGCAAGCGAAGCACATCTGCTTCTACCCGATGAGCAAGTCGCGTCGCGATGGCGACAACTGGTACACGCTCTCGATGGAGAAACGAAAAGAACTCATGTATCGTCACGGTATGATTGGTCGGAGTTATGCTGGGAAAATTCAGCAAATCATCGGTGGATCAACTGGATTTGACGATTGGGAATGGGGCGTTACACTCTTCTCAGACGACATTCTCCAGTTCAAGAAAATCGTCTATGAAATGCGTTTTGACGAAGTCAGCGCGAAGTACGGTGAGTTTGGTGAGTTCTTCATCGGGAACCGTCTCGAAAGTGAACAATTAAATACTCATTTTGCACTTTAATGTGTTGAATGACGTTTGATTGAAATATCTCATGGGAATATACTCCTTGCGGCTACAAAACAGGCTATAAAATAGTAGGTTGATTACGTAAGGAGGAATTACCATGGGGAATGCTATGAACCGATCGACACGATCGCGTGAATTGCAATTCGCTGTGCTTTCAAAAGAGCTGAAACCGGTTGCAGATCGCGTACTGGATCGCTATGAGCAAGCATTATCGAAGCTAAACAAAACTCAAACGACAAAACGATGAATTCGTTTTGATACCTACGCCTACTCCATCGCGAGTAGGCGTTTTTCATACAAAAAAAGACCGTTCTTCTCCATGACGGAAGAAAAACGGTCAATCCTCATAATCCTTTGTAGGCACCAATCGCGACAAAGATCCATGCAGCGATGAACAAGACGCCACCAATCGGTGTGATAGCTCCCAGTTTCGTTACATTCGTCAATGCCATAACGTACAGACTACCGGAGAAGAAGACGATTCCGGCAAGCATTAGCCATGCTGCTAATGACCATTGCGGGATCGATGCTTTTAATAAGAGTCCCCCGAGTGCTAGGATACCGAGCGAGTGTACCATCTGGTAAAGTACGCCTGTTTGCCAGTTCGCGAGCATCCGTTCCGTCAACATATCTTTTAAGGCGTGTGCACCGAATGCACCTAGTGCGACCGATAACATCATCGAGATCGCGCCAATCATAATGAAAACTTTCATGCTTATTCTCCCCCTAACCGTCGTGCTGGTAAATTCCATTCATAATAATACGATAGCATACGTAAAACAGTGATGAGTCCGAGCAATGTGAACAAATGTAGAGGATTCGTCAATTGGAAACGATCAATCACAAGTGCTGCCATGACGGCCCACATCGCATAAATCTCTTTATGCAAGACGAGTGGTTTCCGACCAGCGAGTAAATCACGAATCACTCCACCACCAACACCAGTCAGTACAGCAGCCGAAATCGTTGCTGACAATGGCAGTCCTTTTGCTGTAGCCATCAAAGCACCTTGAATCGCAAACGCAGACAATCCGAGCGCATCCGCGAGGACGCCCCAACGTGTCCAGTGCGGCAAGAACAACTGGGGTAACATGAAGATCAACAACGCAACGAGAATCGCGACTAAAAAGAGACCACCTTGCGACCAGAGAGCGGATACCGGTACACCAATCAGTAAATTACGAATGGCACCACCGCCGAATGCTGTGATCAAAGCAAGTAACCAGACACCGAATAAATCATATTTTTCTTCCATCGCAACAATCGCACCACTCATCGCAAAAGCGACCGTGCCGATGATATTCAATAAGTCCCAGGACATGCGCACATTTCACCTTTCTACAAAGAAATTCCAATACTTACTATACTCTCTTTTTAGTTTCCGTAAAGCATTAATTTTCTGTCACCGTTTCGACCGTTTGCGAGTGACGTTTTTAGGTAAAGTAACCTATACTGAAACAAACTGTACAGGAAGCTAGGTGACCGTATGAAACGTTGGGCGCTTTATCGCATCGTCGTCATCGTGACGATGTTCGCACGTTACATCTTTACGATCTATCGATTCACCCGGAAAAACCGGCCAGGTACGAACAACGAAGAGTTTGAGCGCATCATGATCCGAATTGCGCGTGACTATAAGAAAAAAGCATTACGGTTAGAAGGGTTACTGATCAAGCTCGGTCAGTTCTTGTCGATTCGAGCCGATCTATTTCCTCCGTCCGTCTTGATGGAACTGACCGAACTCGTCGATAAAGTTCCTTCAAGTAAACTTGGAGAGTCACGTAAGATCATCGAAGAGGATTGGGGTATGCCGATCGAAGAAATCATCTCGGATATCAGTTCCCGTCCTGTCGCTTCTGCCTCGATTGGTGAGGTGTACAGCGGAACCTTAAAATCAAATGGTAAAAAAGTTGCGATCAAAGTTCAGCGACCGAACATCGAACAAATCATCAAAACCGATTTCCGTGCCATGCGTATCGTCATTGCCATGTTACGCCGGACTTCATTAAACAAATCGACTGATTTACAAAGTCTGTATCGCCAAATGGTCTTCGTCATCGGTGATGAATTGAATTACCGAACTGAATTAAAAAACGGTCTCTACTTTAAAAAAATGTATGAGACGAATCCTGTCATCTATATTCCGAGTTATTATGAAGAACATTGTACGAATCGTGTGCTCGTCATGGAATGGATTGACGGGACACGTATCACCGATCTCGATTATTTAGCGGAACATCAGATTGATCGTGACGAACTAGCGCGTAATCTCTTCTTGAACGCTGGTGAGCAATTACTGTTCGGCGGGAAATTTCACGCCGACCCACACCCGGGCAACGTCCTCGTCCAGTCCGACGGCAAAATCGTCTTGCTTGATTTTGGGATGATTGGAGCGACGACGCCTGATGACATGCGAGCGATTCAACGAATCCTCCAATCCTTCGTCACATTAGATTATGATGCAATCGTCGATGGTCTCGAAGATTTACGATTCCTGTTGCCGAATGCGAATAAGCAAAATATCCGACAAGCAATTGAAAAAGCGGTCACGTTCTATCTCGAGAGTGATATGGAAAACGTCGATACGAAACTGATTGAGAAGGTCTTATCCGATATCGAATTGCTCGTCCGAAACGAACCGATCCAGCTCCCTGCCGAGTTTGCGTTCTTCGGTCGTGCTGCCTCGACGATTCTTGGGATTCTTCAGATTCTTTCACCGCAAATCAACCTACTCGAGTTAGCCAAACCCATGGTTCGGCGTTGGCTCGATGATGAAGGAAAAAACCAAAATCGTTATCTTCAAATCGCTGGATCGTACGGCGCGCGATTGCTCGCCTTCCCGCGTCTTGTCAACGACGCTCTCAGCGAACCGACACGTTGGCGGATCATGGAGCAACAAAAGTTCTCTCGTGTCGCGAACATCGAATCACTCAAAATCCGGCAGTGGACGAGTTCACTCGTCGGGATCATCAGTCTTCCCTTTAGCTATCTCGGCTATTATTTTACGCAGTATGACGTCATGGGCATTTCTTTGACGATCGCCGTCATCGCATTATGGAATGGTCGACGGATCGGACGACAAATCGTCCGGATTGCTGACGAACCGTTCCGATAAACGAAATATCAGTAAACGTCCATTTCGATGGGCGTTTTTTTATTTCAGAATAATTCTTCTTCACGCTTCGAGGTTTTTCCTCGCGTCTCGCGGGGTACAGCTTCAAGTAGAGAGATAACAGTAAGGAGAGGTGAAACACTTGATTGATATTTTAATTGCCATCGTTCCTGCATTAATGTGGGGATCGTTGCCGCTCGTCGTCTCAAAAATCGGAGGTTCAACGGCGCAACAAATTATCGGTACGACTCTGGGTGCGTTGCTTTTCGCGATCGTCACCTTCTTTTTTGTCAGCCCAGAGCTGTCGACGACTGCTTGGGTCGCTGGATTCTTTTCTGGTGCCTTCTGGGCGCTCGGTCAAAAAAATCAGTTTGCCGCATTCCGTCAAATGGGTGTCTCAAAGACGATGCCAATCTCAACAGGGATGCAACTCGTCGGAACATCGTTGTTTGGTGTTCTCGCTTTTGGAGAGTGGTCAACGACAACTGCGTTGATTCTCGGAATCAGTGCCCTTGTATTGATCATTGCCGGAGCAGCTTTCACGTCTTACAAGGAAGATAAGAGTAAAGAAGATGAGAATATCGGAAAAGGACTGACGCTTCTTCTCATCTCGACTGTCGGGTATGTCGGCTACGTCGTCATTGCCCGTTGGTTCGATATCAATGGATGGGAAGCAGTCTTACCACAAGCTGTCGGGATGGTCGTGAGTGCGATTCTCCTTTCTTTACGAGAAGGAGATCTCTTCACGAAGAAAACAGCCGGCAATACAGTCGGTGGACTCATGTGGGCTGTCGGGAACGTCGCTTTACTGTTTGCCACAGCAAAAGTCGGAGTCGCAACGAGCTTCTCCTTATCTCAAACAGGAGTCGTCATCTCAACGATTGGCGGTGTCCTCTTACTAAAAGAAACGAAGACAAAGAAAGAAATGACCTTCGTCATCATCGGTTGTATTTTAGTCGTTGCTGGTGGGATCATGATTGGATTTACGAAACAATAATGAAGGAGTGAAGCATCATGTATGAAAGTTTAAAGGGAAAAGTAGCCATCGTGACAGGTGGATCAATGGGAATCGGTGAAGCCATCGTCCGCCGTTATGCAGAGGAAGGCATGCGTGTCGTCATCAACTATCGCAGTCATCCGGAAGAAGCGAAGAAAATCGCTGAATCGATTCAAGAACAGGGTGGCGAAGCCATTACGATTCAAGGAGATGTCTCGAAAGAAGACGATATGATCAATCTCGTCAAAGAGACTGTCGCTCACTTTGGTCAGTTGGATGTTTTCGTCAATAACGCAGGAATCGAGATGCCGTCAGCATCTCATGAAATGTCACTCGAAGACTGGCAAAAAGTCATCGACGTCAACTTAACAGGGGCATTCCTCGGCGCGCGTGAAGCACTGAAGTACTTCGTCGAACATGATGTCAAAGGTAGCATCATCAACATGTCGAGTGTTCATGAAATCATTCCATGGCCAACGTTCGTCCACTACGCTGCAAGTAAAGGTGGCGTTAAATTAATGACACAAACCCTTGCGATGGAATATGCACCAAAAGGAATTCGGGTCAATGCGATTGGACCTGGTGCGATTAATACACCGATCAACGCTGAAAAATTCGAAGATCCGGAACAACGAAAAGAAGTCGAGAGTATGATTCCAATGGGCAATATCGGAAAACCTGAGGAAATTTCAGCCGTTGCCGCATGGCTTGCGTCGGACGAAGCGAGTTATGTCACTGGTATCACACTCTTTGCGGATGGCGGAATGACACTTTATCCATCGTTCCAAGCAGGACGCGGTTAACCTATTTTGAATAGACAAGGAGAGAACCGCTCATGGTCACTTTTTTCTCATTGATCCGTCGCGGCAATAAGTCAGCACTAGCTGCTGCTGTCGTCAACACGATCATTGCTATCATCAAGTTCGTCGCTTATATCTTGACTGGGAACGTTGCAATGTTCGCTGAAATGATGCATACGATCGGTGACGCGGCGAATCAGTTTTTCGTCTATATCGGTTCTGCTCTCAGTAAAAAAGCACCGACGAAACGGTTTCCGAATGGATTCGGCCGGCTCGTCAATCTCGTGTTACTTGCTGCAATCATCGTCGTCGCGTTGCTTGCGTATGAGACGATCCGGGAAGGCATCTTGCATATCACACATGGTCCTGGCGAAGAGACGACTGGGCTTTGGATCATTTTGACGGCACTTGGAATTGGTGTTGTACTCGAAATCGGCGTCTTTTATAAAGCGATGATCGAGATTGCTCATGAAACAGGGCTTAAGTCTAGAGGGCTGACACTCGTTGGTCAAAGCTTCACCCATCTTGGGCAGGCAAAACCAGCGACACGTCTTGTCTTCATGGAAGATCTTGTAGCGACTCTCGGTGGTATCATCGCAATCATCGCCGTTCTGATTTCACACTACACATCGTTTTATCAAGCAGAGGGCATTGCATCGATTTTGATTGGTCTGATGATGTTCTACGTCGTCTATAATGTCTTTATTCAAAATGCTGCCGGTGCGCTCGGTGAGATTGATGAAGTACTGACTGCTAAAATCGGTGAAATCCTATTACGTGATGAAGCGGTTCGAGACATCGAAAAACTCGAAGTCATCAAAGAAGGCGATCACTTCCATGTCGAAACGGAGATTGAAGTCGATCCCAACTTGACGATTGCGCAAGCGGACGATATCAAGGATCGACTTGAGCTACAAATTCGGATTCTTAAAGGGGTCACGGATGTCACGATTTCCTTTGATGAAGATGATAACGTACAACAGTATCAACCACCACCGCCACCTGTATGATCGACAAAAAGCCATCGCTTCCGATGGCTTTTTGTCTGCGCTTATCAGCGTGCAGCGCGGACGAATCCAGCTTCTTCTGCTTCTTTTTCCGTACAGAACCGTTGCTCTGGCTTCACTTCATCGTAGGACTGACCTCCCGGTACATGGTAGATTTTTTTACCCGAACGATTGATGTTGCCTTTGATGTCGCAGGATTTCGTTTCTGTAATCGCTTGAGCATCGAAGCCACGATTCGTGACGTAGCCATCGTGCTCCCAAATCTTTTTCTTCGCCTGCTTGGCTTCCTGTTCAATCTGTTCGAACATATCGACATAACGTGTGTCCGGCTCATAGACGAATGCTACACGTGCGAGTCCTTTTCGTAGTAACTCCTGATTCAACATCTTATCGCCGTACCAGACGTATGCGAGCAGTCGTCCGTATCGATCGCTCCTGGAATGATCACGCTCCAACCGAATCGCTGTCCCGCTCGGTAAGGTCTCTTTCGTAAACGCTGAAGCTTCCGTTCCATACGGTTGAACCGGTGTATCCGGTTTGACGGTTTCCGGTGTATCAACGAGCAATAAACGAACGTCCTCCGTTTTCCCATCCGCCAACTTTACTTTTAACGTATCCCCATCAATGACGCGCTCGACCGTCGCCTTTGTAACCTTCTCGTCATCCGGTTGCTTGATGCCAAGCAAGTCTGTCTCCTCTGGTGCACAACCGATGAGAACGAATAGAAAAAGTAGACTCATCATTGCGTATCGTCTCACTTCTGTTTCGCTCCTTTCCATGAAAATACGGATTCGGTCAAAGCCCGAACCCGCATACGCTATCTTGTTTATTCGTTAGTCTGCTGAAAGAACCGTTTCGACTTCATTTCGGTTTGTATAAAGTTGATAGAACGCTTCCGCTACATTTTTCGGATCAAGTGCCGTTCCACGCTTCACTTCCCCGGCAATCGTGACGGTTCCGACGTAGACACCGTCTTCCTTCAACGTATCGTGTAACATATGCGTCACTTGGCGAACGCCTGCCTTCCCGATTGAAAGCCCTGGTAACGATTTGATTGCTTGCATCGCAGCGCCGCCTCCAGTAATCAGGATAGCGCCGTCTTTCCGTTCTTTCATCGACGGAGCAACGAGTTGTGCGGCATGCAGTGCACCGAGCACGTCGATTTCGAACTCTTTCGTAATCTGTTCTGCCGAGACTTCGAGGACAGACGCTTGATGTAAAATCGAAGCATTGTAGACTAAGACATCGACTTGCCCGTATTGCTCCTCTGTCCATTCGATGAGGGATGCGATATCAGCTTTTCGTGAAGCATCACATTCCACTCCGACCGCTTCCACGCCCGCTTCTTTTAGTTCCGTGATGACGGCTGCGAGTGTTTCTTGCGTCCGCGCCGCACAAACGACTTGAAAGCCTTCTTGTCCGAATCGTTTACTGATTTCATATCCGTTTCCTGGTCCTGCTCCGATGACGATTACTGTTTTCATGACGTATCTCCCCTTCTCGTTTCAACTGTGATGGTTATTCCCTGAATCGCATCATTTCATTCAAAAATCGAGCAATGAAGTGCCTTTTTCTTCTTTCTCCTGCGAAACACCCATGAAACGCGCTAACATCGGATCGACTGTTGGTGTTGCCTGAGGTGTTGACGTAGGTAGCGATATCGTTGAACTTGATGTCGCCTCAGATTCAAGTAATAGTTCACAGTACGCCTTCATTGCTGCAATCTGCTCTTTCTGCGCGGCTCCTGTCGTTTGCTCAATGCGTTGCATCGCTTGACGCATCTTTTCGATGATGTGTTGTTCCGTAATCATCTTGTATTCCTCCTTATGGTAGATTGAGGGTATGAACTTGAAAAGGATGTGTTTTCCATGATTCGTACCGCTTTAGTTGGTTTTGGTATTGCCGGTGAACATTTACATGCTCCTTATTTACACGCACCTGATTATCAGTTAGTCGCTGTTCAGTCGAGTCGTCCGGAAGCAGTCGCTGCTTATGACGCGACGCTACCTGTTTATTCGACACTTGAAGCCCTGCTCGCTAAAGAACAGATCGATTTAGTCGTCATCGCGACAGCAAATGAACGACATTATCCACTTGCGCGCCTCGCTTTGCTATCGGGCTGTGATGTACTCGTCGAGAAACCGTTCACTGTCACGCTCGAAGAAGCCGAAACGTTGACAGAACTAGCACGTGTACACGATCGGTTACTGACAGTTTATCATAATCGTCGGTATACGAAGGACTTTCGAACGCTGATGAACTTACTCGAATCCGGACGTCTCGGCACTCTCCAAACGTTCGAAGCGCATTATGATCGCTATCGTCCAGACGTTGAGGATCGTTGGCGCGAACAGGACGTACCCGGTGCTGGTCTCTTGTACGATCTTGGATCACACTTGATCGATCAAGCACTCGTCGCCTTCGATGAAATTCCGGATCGCGTCTTTTGTGACCAAACGATTCAACGGCAAGGTGGTATCGTTGATGACTATACACATCTGATTTTAGCATTCGGTACGCGACGCGCTATTTTACACATCGGTTCCATCGTTCCGGCTGTTGGTCCTTCGCTAATGGTACATGGGACAAAGGCTAGCTATTTCGTCGATGAAGTCGATACGAAACGCGCGACGTATCAATTGGCTGAAGCAAACGGCCCCCTTGAAGACTTTCCTTTTGTCTCCGGGCAATTTGGGGATTATTATACAGACCTTGCGCCAACCATTCGACAGCGAACAACCCCACCTGTCTCTCCGAAACAGGCTGAACTCGTCATGAAAATCATTGATCGTGCTCAAAAGAGTGCAAAATCGGGTACATGGATAGAAGTAGACTAACTATCCATTCAGACGAACAGGGGGAAGACAAGATGTTTTCAAGTACAGAACGGACAGCTTGGTTAGAAGAGATGGGACAAGAACTTTTAGACGTGCTCGTCATCGGGGGCGGTATCACAGGAGCCGGTATTTTGCTTGACGCACAAAGTCGAGGCATGCGGACAGGATTGATTGAGATGCAGGACTTCGCCGAAGGGACATCGAGCCGATCGACGAAACTCGTCCATGGTGGATTGCGTTATCTGAAGCAGTTCGAAATCAAACTGGTTGCCGAAGTCGGAAAAGAACGTGCCATCGTGTATGAGAACGCCCCACACGTGACGACGCCGGAATGGATGATGCTTCCACTCGTCGAAGGCGGAACGTTCGGCAGCTTCTCGACATCAATCGGCCTACGCGTCTATGACCAGCTCGCAGGCGTCAAACGCAATGAACGCCGGACGATGCTCAGTAAAGAAGAAACATTACGTTACGAGCCACTATTACGTTCGGAACATTTAGTCGGTGGTGGTCGTTATGTCGAATATAAAACGGATGATGCCCGATTGACAGTCGAAGTCTTAAAGGCAGCCGTTGGTTACGGTGGACGTGCCGTCAACTATACGAAGGCTGAATCGCTCGTCTACCACAATGGAAAAGTTGTCGGTGTCGAAGTCCGTGACGTCTTAAGTGACAAAACGTATACGATTCGGGCGAAGAAAATCATCAATGCAACCGGTCCGTGGGTCGACGAACTACGTGAAAAAGATGGTTCGAAAGCTGGGAAATCGCTCCACCTGACGAAAGGGATTCATCTCGTCATCGATCAAGCGCATTTCCCACTCCAACAGGCTGTTTATTTCGACGTTCCAGATGGTCGGATGATCTTTGCGATTCCACGCGAAGGGAAAACCTATGTCGGAACGACTGACACGAACTATAAAGGAGATATTCTTGAGCCGGGTGTCACTGTCGAGGATCAGGATTATATCCTAGAGGCGACGAATCAAATGTTCAACGTCGAGTTACGACCTGAACACGTCGAATCGACATGGTCTGGACTACGCCCACTCATTCATGAAGATGGAAAGGACCCGAGTGAACTGTCTCGAAAAGATGAAATCTTCGTCTCGAAATCCGGTCTGATGTCAATCGCTGGTGGGAAGTTGACCGGGTACCGGAAGATGGCAGAACGAATTATCGATATGGTCGCAGACCAATTCAAGACAGAAGAAAATCGGATTTACCTCGCTTCTCGTACGCACGATATCTTGCTTGGTGGTGGTCATCCACAAGGAAGTAAAGGATTTGCCCGCTACTTGAAAGAACAACAACCAAAAGGAGAAGCACTCGGATTGTCACCGAATGAGGCGACATGGCTCATCCAACGTTACGGTACGAATGTCGAACGTGTCTACGAATTGATTCGGACACGTGGTGACGAGGCGGCTCGTTATCAATTACCGTTACACTGGTTCGGCGCCCTTCTATATGGATTAGAAGCTGAGCTCGTCATGCAACCCGGCGACTTCTTGAACCGTCGTGCCTCGGCCGTCTTCTTTGATTTCCCTCACGCTGAACAGTACGCAGATGGTGTTCTCGCCTTGATGCGTAGCGAACTCGGCTGGTCGGCAGAAGATGAAGCGAGAGCCAATGAAAGCATTCGTCGTGAATTTGATGCGGTCCGCGTCAAAGGACCTGTTCCACTTTCATAACATCAGAAGACCCGATCGCCTTCAGGCGACCGGGTCTTCTTGTATGTTACTGTTCTTCTTTCGAAGCAGCGAGTTCCGCTGCCGGCATGTTGCCTGGGTGTAAATTCGAACTCTTACGTGCAAACGTAAAGTAAAGGACTAAACCAATAGCAAGCCAGATTCCAAAAGCAATCCATGTCTCGAGTTTCAAGTTGAACATCAAGAAAAGACATGCAGCGATTGCTGCGATCGGCACATATGGCATACCTGGACATTTGAACGCACGCGGGAGATTGGGCTGTGTCTTACGAAGAATCAAGACAGCGACAGAGATCAAGACGAATGCTGCGAGTGTACCCATGTTGACGAGGTTTGCGATGACATCGAGCGGAACGAATCCAGCAACGAGTGAGCTACCCAGTCCGATCATCCAAGTCGCCTTGAATGGTGTTTGGTACTTCGGATGCACTTCAGAGAACACTTTCGGGAACATTCCGTCACGCGAGATGGCGAATGCAAGACGCACCATTCCGTAAGTCATGACGAGAATAACTGTTGTGATCCCGAGGATCGCACCGAGATCGATGAATCCAGCTACCCAGCTTTGACCGGCCATTTGAATCGCAAGTGAGACTGGATGATCGACACCAGCGAACTGTTGGTACGGTACGATACCCGTCATGATGGCTGCGACGATGACGTAAAGGACTGTACAAACAGCGAGTGAACCGATGATCCCGCGTGGCAAGTTTTTTTGCGGATCGCGGACTTCTTCAGCTGCTGATGTGACGGCATCAAAGCCGATGTACGCGAAGAAGACGATTGCGGCACCCGAGAAGACGCCTCCCCAACCAAATGGTGTGAACGGTGTCCAGTTCGATGGCTCAACGTAGCCGACACCAACAACGATGAAGAGAATGACGACTGCGACCTTGATGACGACCATGATGTTGTTGACACGTTTCGTTTCCTTGATTCCCATCGACAACAATGCCGTAATGGCAAAGAGGATTAAGAATGCTGGAAGGTTGAAGTATGTCTTGGCTCCTTCGACTGCTCCAGGAGCTGCTGATAAGGCTGTTGGCACATGGATGTTGAATCCTGCAAGTAAGGACTGGAAGTACCCAGACCAACCGGCTGCAACGGCACTGGAGGCGAGTCCATATTCGAGGATCAAGTTCCAACCGATGATCCAAGCGAAGATCTCTCCCATCGTTGCGTACGTGTACGTATAGACGGATCCACTGACCGGAATCGTTGATGCGAATTCAGCGTAAGCAAGAGCAGCTAGACCACAGGCGATGGCAGATAGAATGAATGATACGATAAGTCCTGGTCCTGCAGTCAATGCTCCTGTTCCTGTCAAAACGAAGATTCCGGTTCCGATGATGGCGCCAATTCCTAAAAACGTTAAATCCATCGCGCCAAGATTTCGAGCAAGTCCACTATTTCGTTTACTTGCAGCAATCATAGCGGAAACATCTTTTTTCCGCGTCAAGCTCATGATGTACTTCCCCCTATGTCTCTTTTGATTTGTCCTACGGAGCGAGTCGTCCGTAAGAACTTAATCAAAAATTTACGAAGTTTTCTGATAAATTGATATAGGTCATTATACCTATTTATATTTTGTTGAACGCTTTCATTCGTTAAACAAAAAAATCTGCACAAAAAAGATGGATATGTAACACATGTTACACACCCATCTAACGAGCCTTAGTTTGTTAAATTTTCAAATTGTTTTTCGGGTCTTCATCCACTCTAAAAACACTTGGTAATCCAGCTTTGTTCGTGTCACGTAGGCTTCTGACCAACGCTCGATTTGTTCTAAAAAAGCAGTGTCTGAAACACCAATGGATTGGATGATTTCAACATCCGCATGATGTGTTAAAATTTTTTCTTTAATCCCAGCATCCTGATCCGCCCGTGCATGGATTTTCGCGGTAATTTGACCTTGAATACACAACACGTTCTCAAGGTCTTCCTGACTTTTGATATGCTTTGCTTTTAGTTTTTTCTTATATGGAGAGCGCTCACGTACATAATATTCCTTTTTCCCAATCGTCAGGTAGCCAAGATATGGATCCTCATGTGCCTGCATCGCTTTTTGGGACGTGATGATCCGGCGTCCTTGATGAACTGTTTCTGCTTCTGGACGATAGACGGGAAGGAACAACGAAGGGACAGAAGTCTGAGCTTGTTTCATCTCTAGAATCAAATCTTCTTCCCCTCCCTCCCCCTCAATCAAGATGTAATAGCGTTCAAGACCAATCGATGCCGTTCCACTGTCTAGTTTCCGGACGATATCCTTGATTGTATAGAACGCTTCGTCACGACGATCCTCTTCGTCAATCGTCTCGATATAGGAGGACCAGGCAGACTCAATCGCTATTCGCGTCGTATCATCTATCGCTTGCATATCCGGTAATGTACAAAAACGTCTCACGCCATCCACCAGTTCCGTCCGCTCTCCCATTAATTCCTCACGTTTCTTTTCTGCTTTTTTGATCAACTTCTTGATTGGTCCTTTCGTATTATCCCGCGTAAAACAGACATCACTCGGATCTTTTCCGAGAGCGTACTTTTTTAAATCGTGTAAGTATTCCAGAACATAATTTCGAATCGCAGGAGTCGGATCGTATCCTGCCTCTTCAGCGAACAACCGGACGGAGACCGCCATGCGAATCAAATCGTATAGATAAGATCCTAAGTACCCTTCATCAAAGTCATTGACGTCGTAGATGATATCTCCCTTCGCATTGCCATGGACACCGAAATTCTCAAAATGAAGATCTCCCTGAATCCACGTCGGTTTATCACGAGGCGTATCAAAACCAAGGGGGATTCGCGTCACGTCATAATAAAACAGATGCGAACTCCCACGGAAAAAGCGAAACGGACTCAAGCTCATCTTGTCGTACTTTTCCTGACGTGCTTGCTCATCGAGCTGACGGATTTCGTGATCGTAGAAATCAAGTACCTTCGCAATCGTCATTTGTCGAATCTCTTCATATACGGGTCGAAACATTCGATTCTCTCCCTTCCATTTGAAAAAAGAGCAGTCAAAACGAAATCGTTTGACTGCTCCTTACGTGTTACTCGAAATGTTTTTTATATTCCCCATATCCTGCCGAATCAAGCTCTTCAAGCGGAATAAATCGTAATGCTGCTGAGTTGATACAATAGCGAAGACCACCAAGTTCTGTCGGACCATCATCGAAGATATGACCGAGGTGACTATCCGCATTCGCAGAACGCACTTCCGTCCGCGTCATCCCGTGACTCGTATCGAGTTCGACTTCCATCTTGTCTTCTGAGATCGGTTTAGCGAAACTCGGCCAACCACAGTTTGACTGGAATTTATCTTTTGATGTGAAGAGTGGTGTACCATCGACGATATCGACGTACAGTCCTGGACGTTCTTCATCCCAGTATTCGTTACGGAAAGCGGGTTCTGTCCCGTTCTCTTGTGTGACTTTATACTGAATTGGTGTCAGACGCTCTTTCAGTTCTTTTTCCTTACCGTGGTCCTTCCACGCTTCCTTGATGAATTTCGCGCGACCTGAGCCGACACTATACATCTGATAACGGAACGGATTCTTTTTATAATAATCTTGGTGATATTCTTCGGCTGGCCAAAACGGCTTTTCTGGACGAATCTCTACCGCGATCGGACGCGAGAAGCGTCCTGATGCGTCAAGCGCTGCTTTCGAACGTTCAGCTGCTTCACGCTGTGCTTCATCGACATAAAAGATAGCCGGTTGGTACGATTCACCACGGTCATTGAATTGACCTCCACCATCTGTCGGGTCGATTTGACGCCAGAAGATCTCGAGTAATTCTTCGTACGTAATGACGGACGGATCGTACGTGACTTCAACCGCCTCCAAGTGACCTGTCGTTTCCGAACAGACCTCTTTATAAGTCGGGTTCTCTGTATGACCACCGGTATATCCTGAAATGACCTGCTCTACCCCATCATATTTATGGAATGGCTTGACCATGCACCAGAAACAACCACCTGCAAATATTGCTTTTGCCATCTATCTTCCCCTCCTCTGTATGTGTCTATTTTACCGCGTTCAGAGAATGGACTCGACTTTCCTGCTCATTCAATCCTCTGGATTCGCTTTTAGACGACGCATGACGAAGTAAATCGCTGCAAAGACAAGAAGAAGTCCTCCAAGCGAATACCAGATGTTATTCAAACGATAAATCATTTGGTACAAGGCAAGCGTCACAAGCAATAATGCGATCGGTAAGAAGGCACGCTTGAAGTGGTACCAGTAATTCACGAAGATCGCCTCCTGTTTTTCTTTCATCTTACCCGATATGTCATGCCTTCTGCGAGAGGATTATTCGGCTTGACGGTACTCTTCTTCGAGATAGGTCCGGTACTTCGCTTCCCAAGCGTTTAGCGACACACGCCATAATACGATCGTTGCAATGACAAGTCCTAACGTGACCGGCCAGAACCAAATCGATACGATTCCTGCTGTCGAAGCCAGTCCGATTTTTGAAAACAGAACGTACGTCCAAATGATGGATGTGCATAATAAGATCGAAACCGGAATCGCGAACTTCCATGGAGTGAGCTCGACAGACTGTCGTCGATTGACCTTTCTTGACTGGACGACCGGGTAACGATATCCCATGAATATCATGAACAGCACTTCAATCACGAGTAGAATACCGTACCCATGAATATAGCTAATGCCATGATCCCAGCCGAACAGTTGTTTGAAACCGAAGACGAATAAGTAATACGCGAACACGTGAAAGACGATGACGATTTTCGCTGCAATCGCCGGAATTCGTTTCATGAAAATCCCCATTAATACGATGACGAGAATCGGAATGTTGAAAAAACCTGTGAATTGCCGGATCAAACTCCATAAGCCGTCCGGCGCGTACATCAAGAATGGTGCGATGACGAAAGAGATTAAAGCAACGATCGTTCCGAACCATTTACTGACACGAATCAAATGTTCATCACTCGCCTCTTTCGCAAACACCGGCTGATATATATCGAGAACGAAAAGTGTTGCAATACTATTTAGCAACGAGTTAAACGAACTGAAGACGGCTCCAAGTAAGACAGCTAAGAAAAATCCCATCAGCGAGACAGGCAACAACTCCGTAATGAGACGAGGATATGATAAATCACCGCTCGTTAGTGTGTTCCCATACAAGTGATAGGCAATGATCCCAGGAATCAGCATGAAGATTGGAACTAATAACTTCAAGAATCCTGTCATGAGGACGCCCTTCTGTCCTTCCTTCAAATCTTTTGCCCCGAGCACACGTTGAATGACATATTGATTGAGTGACCAATAAAATAAGTTCGCAAATAGGATACCCGTGAAAATCGAGAAGAACGGAACGGCATCGGTTGAGCTTCCAATTGCGTTCAACTTCTCCGGTTGAACGGTCGCAATCGTCTTCATCCCTTGAAGTAAATTCCCGTCACCCAGTGCAATAAAGCCAAGCACCGGAACTAAGAATCCGACGAAGACAAGCCCGATCCCGTTCAAGGTATCCGAGACAGCCACCGCACGTAGCCCTCCAAAAATCGCATAAATTGCTCCGATGATCCCGACGACCCAGACGACTAACCAAAGGGATTGCGTATAACTGAGACCAAAGAGTTCCGGAACATCGAATAGCTGCAAGACAGCAATCCCACCTGAATAAAGCATCGAAGGAATCGTGACGCACATATATCCGAGCAAAAAGAGTAATACTGTCATCCGGCGAACCGTCTCATCATACCGGTGACTTAAGTATTCCGGTAATGTCGAGATACCAAGCCCGAGAAACTTCGGGAGCAGATAGATGGCCATGATGATGGCAGCAAATCCCGCCGTGACTTCCCACGCCATACTCGACATGTTCCCCATGAAAGATTGTCCATTTAGTCCAATCAACTGTTCTGCCGACAAATTCGTCAGCAGTAGTGATCCGGCAATGAAAACGCCACTTAGCCCTCGACCTGCTAAGAAGTATTCATCGACGCCTTGTGTTTTTCCACGCGTCAATCGGTAGGATATGTAGGCAACGAGCAACATGAAAAACGCTGCAGAACCTAATGTAAAAAATAAATCAGATGTAGTCATGCGTCTTCCCCCTATTTTTTATTCATATTTTCTATTTTTGAATATGTATTCATTGATTCCTTTTTTATACTTTTTCAAAACTATATTTTAGAAAACGTTTTCATTTAAGAGAATAAAAAACCACCTTCATTCTAGAAGGTGGTTCACATATTACGATTGACGTGGATGTTCCGGGAAGTCCATCTCGTCATAACGAACGATCGACGTTCGATTTTTGAATTTATGTCCTAACCAGAAGGCAAGGAATAATGGAATACCAACATACGTTGCGGCAATTCCGACCCAATCGATTTGATCCGCGAGGAATGCGGCATAGTTTTGACCGACGATGACGAGGAAACAAAGACCGAATGCGAACAGCGGACCGAATGGGAACGCTGGTGCCACATATGGTAAGTCTTTCAACGAGTGACCTTGTGCAAGGAATCCTTTACGGAAACGATAGTGACTGATTGCAATCCCGAGCCATGCGATGAATCCTGTCATACCGGAAGCATTGAGTAACCACAAGTAGACTTGTCCACCAAACATTGACGTCAAGAAACAGAGGGCACCGATTGCTCCTGTTGCGAGCAAAGCGTTACGCGGTACACCGTTTTTCGATACTTTCGCGAACAACTTCGGTGCATCTCCTTGGCGAGCAAGCGTATAAAGCATCCGAGTCGAAGCATACATACCTGAGTTTCCGGCAGATAGAACAGACGTCAAGATGACGGCGTTCATGAGTGCTGCTGAAAAGGCAAGACCCGCTTTTTCAAAGACGAGCGTAAACGGACTAACCGCTACGTCCGTAATGTCATTCGAAACCAAGTTTGGGCTCGTATACGGAATGAGCATTCCGATGACGAAAATCGCGAAGACGTAGAAAAGCAAGATGCGCCAGAAGACTTGTTTGACTGCTTTTGGAACATTCTTTTTCGGATCTTCCGATTCACCCGCGGCAATCCCGACCAGCTCCGTTCCTTGGAAACTGAATCCGGCAACGAGAATGATACCGATGACGGCAGGAATCCCACCGACGAACGGCGCATCGCCAAGAGCAAAGTTTTTAAAGCCAACCGGTGGCTCTGATGTAAAGACACCAAAAATCATCGCAACACCGACGACTAAGAAGACGATGACGGTAACGACTTTAATCATCGCAAACCAATACTCCGCTTCCCCAAATCCTTTAACGGAGAAGTAGTTCAAGCCGATCATGAGTAAGAGGAACAAGGCACTGAAGTAAAATCCAGGAACATCCGGGAACCAATATGTCATGACGATTTGTGCTGCGACGAGCTCGACTGCGATCGTGACTGCCCAGTTGTACCAGTAGTTCCAGCCGAGCGCAAAGCCGAATGATGGATCGACGAATTTCGTTCCATAGGTCGAGAAGGATCCGGCGACCGGCATATACGCTGCCATTTCACCAAGACTTGTCATGAGGAAATAGACCATCAGACCAACGATTGCATATGATAGGAGCGCTCCACCTGGTCCTGCTGCTGCGACGGAAGCACCGGACGCAATGAAGAGTCCTGTTCCGATCGCTCCACCGATGGCGATCATCGACATATGACGGGCTTGTAATCCACGTTTTAATCCTTCTGCTGTCGAATCTGTTGTTTGTTTCACATCTAGATTGTTCATTTCGTTCGCTTCTCTCTTTAATAAATTTTTGAGAGGACACTTTTTGAATGAAAAAACAAAAAGCGCCCTCATCTTCCAGATGGAAGATGAGAACGCAACATAATAAAATGGATGCGCCTCATTCTACCGTCGTGAAAGATAGCTCTCCACAAGTAGGTGATACCCGACTTGTGACAGTATTAGACCTATTTGATCTAATCCCAATCGATCATCTTCAAAGCGATGATTGATTTCGGCAATTCTTCCTTTCAGGTCACCTCATCTGTCGCTTGACGACATCCGTAACCGTACTCTTAAGAACTGCAACCTCCATCCCACTGGTTGAGTGAGAACTGAATTAAGTTAGTTATTACTACGCCATATTACACAAAACGCCACGAAATTGTCAATTGCCTTTTTTCGAATCTGGGGTAGTCGATGGTAAAAATCCGATATGTTTAGTACACTAAATGGTAGAAGTCCACTGAGAGAAAGGATGCTGCTTGCATGCCACAGGAACGTGATTTGCTAACTTATCGACTCGAGGAACAAATGCGTGTCATTCTTCGTACCCTGCGACGTGAACTTAACCGGCTATTTGAAGGAACGGCGACCCGGAGTGAGTTTTTCATCTTACGAAGCCTTTCAGAAAATGGTCCTCAGCGCCCGACGCTTCTTGCGGAACAATTTGAGCTCGCGACGAGTCAAGTCACTGCTTTGACGGATAAGCTGTATAAACAAGGATATGTCACACGGACACGTTCGACGGAAGATCGTCGTTCAATCGTACTCGCTTTGACGGAGGACGGGGAACGTGCATTTCGGGATCTCGAAATCGTCCGGAAAAACTATTTACAAGACCGCTTCGGTACATTGACGGAAGAAGAGCTCGAAACGATGGTTCATGTCTTTGATAAAATTTTACAGACGATGGATGAGGATACCCTTACTTCATCTTCTTAAAAACGGTAGATTTTCTACCGTTTTTTCTATTTTGGTCTAAAGATTTCCCTCTGTCTAACCGTTATCTACTTGAGTATACTGGAAGTATATATATGGAAATCTGTTAGCTGGGGGAGTTGGGAGGATTTGTTGTCCATCATGAATCAATTCATCATTAACTTTTGTCTACTGTTCACAACGATTACTCTCTTGTTCTTACCGTTTCGGAATCAACCGCGTATTTCATTGAACTCCAAATGGAGCATTCGACTTATACTCGGAGCAGTCTCTGGTCTGATTGCGGTCTTATTAATGTTCAATGGGATCCAAATCGATGTCGCCCGTGTTGATTTACGTATCGTTCCCGTCGCGATCGCCATGCTGTTCGGTGGTTTCCCAAGCGCCATCGTTGCAGGAGCAATGATCATCGGGACACGTTACTTTTTAACACCAGTTGATCAAATGGAAGGATTTTATTTATCTACGCTGATCATCGTCTTATTCATCACGACGATTGGGATCATTCGTCGATTCGTCCATGTCTCGATTCGTCATTTTCAACTTATGGTGTTGGTCGGTATTCTCTATTCGTTACCCGCCATCTACATCTTGACGCACAGCTGGTCGACATTCTTTAAAATCTCGATTGCGTACGTCTTCTTTAATTTATTAGCTGGCTTTGTTGCCTTTCGATTACTGACGGAATTACGCCGTCACTTCGAAAACATCCAGTATCAGCAGAAACTCGCCATGACGGATGCTTTGACAGGGCTCGCCAATCGCCGTCGTCTGGATGACTCGCTATCGCTTGTCGGTTCGACCGATCAAGGCTATTCACTTGTGCTCATCGATATCGATTTCTTCAAGCATGTCAATGATACATATGGTCATGATGCGGGCGATGATGTGTTACGCCAACTCGGCATGACTCTCGCTTCCTTGACGCGTCCAGACGACCTCGTCGGACGGTACGGTGGTGAAGAATTTTTAATCATCTTACCAAGTACTTCGGCGAAAGAAGCGCAAAAAATAGCAGAACTAGCTCGGCTCACGGTCGCACGTAACCTGTTCCCGACAGCAGATGTACCTGATCTACAAATTACGATCTCACTTGGGATTTCACATTCCAGTGGTTCGCATACGTCACTTGAAGCATTACAACAGGCAGATAAAGCGTTGTATTATTCAAAAGAAAGTGGACGGAATCGGAGTACGATCTATACGAAAGAACTCGCATTCCGACAGGCTTAAACTGATTGGACACTTCCGCAGGGAAGTGTCTTTTTTACGTCCTCATTCCGTCTCTTTAGGAAAACCGATACTCTCAACCGTTCCAAAGACGATCATCCGACTTAATTGTTCTGCCATATACTCTGATGAATACGGTCGACCGTTTCGTAACCAAGAAATCAACAATCCCAACTGTCCACCAATGACATAGTTCAATAATAAGTCCCGATCGACGAACGTAGCTTCTTCTGTGATTTGCGGTCGAAACACAATTCGATAATTCTCTTTCAAAGTATCGAGAAAACGAGAGATGAACGTTTTGATCGGTCCTTGAACGAGCATCGTCTGATAGAATAGTTCATTTTCTTCGATATGAATGAACAAACGAGCAAAATAGCGACTCACCTGCTCGACTGTCGGAAAGACAGTTCCTGTACCCGTGATCCGAATTGCTTGTTCAAGTGCCTTCATTTGCTCCTCAACGACTTGGTCGAGCAAGTCATACTTATCTGTATAGTGTGCGTAGAAGGTCGAACGATTCACACCTGCTCCATCCGTCAACATTTTAACAGTAATGCTCGAGAAGCTGTGCGTCTTCAGTAAACGAAATAATTCCATTGTAATACGGTCACGTGACGTTTTGGTCGGGGATCACGGCTCTCATTCATCCATATTTCACTCCTTTTTCACCATCTTTTCATTAATGAATCCGTTATCATCTATTTTTCCAACATTTTGTCGGAAATTGTCGGTTGTTTGTTAGCTAACGTTCCATATAATTAACTATATTAATTACTCCTCCCCCCAGAGGAGTACTTTTTTTGAATCGATTGTACACAAGAAAGGATGCTAACACACCCATGAGTATGAAAAAATTATTGATCATCAATATCGTGACACTCATCGTTTTAATCGGTGGTGGTGTTGTCGGATACTACTATTACGATCAAGCAACGAGCTATGTCAAAACAGACAATGCGAAAATCGACGGTAAGATGATAACGGTTGCGAGCCCAAGCGCTGGTAAATTAACAGACTGGTCTGCGAAAACAGGCGAATCACTTGCCAGTGGCGCAACAGTCGGACACGTCATGACGGCACAAGCCGGACAAAAACCGACGGATCTCTCGGTTTCAATGCCCTCAAAAGCAACGATCGTTCAGTCGATGGCGACAAAGAACGGCTTCGTCGCAGCAGGTACACCTCTCGCATATGGTTTTGACTTAAACGACCTTTGGGTCACAGCGAACATCGAAGAAACAGAAATCGATGAAATCAAAGTCGGACAAACAGTGGATGTTTACGTCGACAGCTACCCGGACACGACACTTTCTGGTGAAGTCGAGCAAATCGGTATGACGACGGCTTCCACGTTCTCAATGATGCCTTCTTCAAACGGAAACGCGAACTACACGAAAGTCGCACAAGTCATTCCAGTTAAAGTATCACTCTCGCAAGAAAAATCACTCGACATTCGACCTGGTATGAATGTGACCGTCCGCATTCATAAGGATTAAGGAGGGACGTTCATGTCTACTACCTTCTTGTTCGGATACAGTGCGTTCACGATTCTGATCATCATCGGCGTAAACTGGATTGCCCGTCGAAGTCGCTCATCCGACACGGCACTGGCGACGGACGGACCGACACTTGAGGAATCCCTCGAGACGGAACCGACGATGACCGTGACACCACCAGTCGCAGCACCTTCTAAACAGGTATCGACTGAAAACGTCAGTATTCCGAAAGTACTGACGGTCTTACTCATCGGTATGTTCATTGCTATTTTGAACCAAACGTTGATTAATGTCGCGTTACCAGTTCTGATCAATGACTTCAACGTGTCGACGTCCACTGCCCAGTGGTTGACGACGGGCTTCATGCTCGTTAACGGGATTTTGATTCCGATCAGTGCCTTTTTGATGCGAAGCTATACGTTCCGCCAGCTGTTCCTCGCTTCGATGACACTGTTTTTCTTCGGATCGGTCATCTGTTCGATGGCAATGAACTTCCCGGTCATGATGATCGGTCGTGTCGTTCAGGCAGCGGGGGCTGGTATCTTGATGCCACTCGGATCAAACGTCTTCATGACATTGTTCCCACCGCATAAGCGCGGTGCTGCCATGGGAATGCTCGGAATCGCGATGATTCTGGCTCCTGCTGTCGGACCTACGATCACGGGATATGTCATCCAAAACTATGACTGGCACGTCATGTTTTATGCGATGTCCTTCTTTGGATTAGTGACGTTGTTACTCGGTACGGCTTGGTTCCGCCTGACGCAGCCACTCTCGAAACCTTCTTTTGACGCACTGGGCGTCTTATTCAGTACGATCGGATTCGGGAGTCTCCTTTACGGATTCAGTGAAGCCGGGAATGACGGCTGGGATAGCCCGATCGTCATCAGCACGATCGTCATCGGCTTAATCGGAATTGCTGCTTTTGCGATGCGTGAGCTGTCGATGGAAGATCCGATGTTGAATATTCGTGTGTTGAAAGTACCGGAATTTTCGTTCACCCTCTTCATCAACGTCATCGTCACGATGGCGTTGTTCGGTGGGATGTTACTTTTACCGATTTACCTTCAAAGCATTCGCGGTTTTTCACCGGTCGATTCAGGTCTTCTCCTTTTACCCGGATCACTAATCATGGGAATCACCGGACCGATTGCCGGTCGTTTATTTGACCGTTTCGGTATTCGTCCGCTCGCTATCTTCGGTTTGACGTTGATGACGTACGGGACATGGGAATTGACGCAATTGAACATGGATACGTCGTATTATTCCATCATGGGCATCTACATGCTTCGGTCATTCGGTATGGCATTCATCATGATGCCGATCATGACTGCCGGTATGAACGCTTTACCGATGAAGATGATCCCGCATGGAAACGCGACCCAAAACACACTTCGTCAAGTCGCCGGCTCCATCGGAACGGCAATTCTCGTCACCGTCATGACCCGTCAAACGACGGCTCACTTGGCAGACGACGCGAATCAGTTTACGACGCTCGACCCGACGCTTTCACAACATTTAAACGATCTTGGACAACAGCTGGGTAGCTCACAAGCCGCTTCAACGAGTTGGTTTACGATGTTGACGAAACAAGCGACGATCCAAGGGATCACCGATGCGTTCTGGATTGCGACCGTCTTATCTGCGCTTGCACTGATTCTGTCCTTCTTCTTGCACGGAAAAAAAGAACCGAATCTGGATTGATTGACGAAAGGGACTGACTCAAAAGTCAGTTTCCACAAAGGTAAGGGTGGCAGAATGATGATCTGCCACCCTTATCTCATAACAAAAAGAATGACGCGTTTCACGCAACTCCTACAGGAAAAAGCGCATCTTTGCGCTGTCAGAGACAAACAAGACCCGCTTTCCTGCTTGAATGAAGCAGGAAAACTGGCTTGTGTCTCGCCTGAGGAAAGGGCGTGAAAAGACGCGTCATTCTTTTTTGAGTCAGCCTCTTTTCTTATACTTTACGAAAAGTTCTTCTTTGCACTTCAGCCTTAAAATCGATACACTAGGAACAATGAGTTTCATATCTAAAGGAGATGCTTTATGGTTGCCTTTCTGCAATTTTATGCGTTCATCTTTGCTTGTTGTTTTGCTTGGCAAGTTGGTCGACCATCCCCTTGGTCACAAAAGATCGTTCGTGCCTTTTTAACAAGTGTCAACGGGCTCTTCGTATTCGCACGTGCCTCGATTTCAATTTTTTTATTGGTTGGACCACTATTACTCGTCACCTATCTTGTCTTCCCACGGTTAATCGCTTTTGAAAATGGTTTAGCGATGGTGATCAGCGTGCTCGTCATCGGACTGGTTGATCGTCTCGTCAGTCTCGTCGTCCTGCCACTCATGCGTTCCTTTTTCTTAAAACGTCAACGCGTCATGCCACAATCGGTGGAAATGGTGCTTTATACGATGGCAATGGCTGTCTTGCTCTTCATTCAGCTTCATGCTGTTCCTGGCGTTCAAATTCATGTAGCATTAACGATTTTCCTTGGTTTTACGATCTATTTCGCCCATTATCTATTTGCCCTATACCGGATTCGTCTTATGAAAAAAAAGCTAACGACTGTTGCTCAAGATCAAGACGAGGAACGAAAAGCCTCTTAATCCGAATGCAACGAAAGATGATTTCCTCACGGGAATCGTCTTTTTTTGTTTTCTGACAAATAACGTTGACAATGATAATCGTTATCATTTATAGTGAAAAAGTACTCAGTGAGGAGATGAAACGGATGCATGCCCAACAAGTGATTGAAACACGCCGGTCGATCCGGTCCTATACGGAACAACCCGTTCCGGTCGAATTGGTAGAAGCATTACTCGACACGGCGATTTATGCCCCGAATCATAAATTACGAGAGCCTTGGCGCTTTGTTCTCGCAATCGAAGACGGACAAACACGGTATGTCGATGCCTTGATGGAATTGCTGACAGCGCGTGGTCAATTCGAGACGAAAACGTCTGAACAACGTCAACAGGCTGAACAAAAATTACGGGAAGTCCCGGTTTATTTAACGGTACTTTGTCAGGTACAAGGGACGCCGGATCAACAGCTAGAGGATACACTTGCAACAGCTGCGATGATTCAAAATCTGCAGTTGGTAGCAACAGAACGAGGTCTTGGATGTTGCTGGAAGAGCGGAAAACACTGGTTCACACCAGAGTATGCCTCACTCGTTGACGCTTCTGAAAACGAACGCGTTCTCGGCGTCATTCAAATCGGCTGGCCTGCCATCGTTCCACCTGTCAAACCTAGAACGTCTGCAAAGGACAAGTTGACGCACTTTTAAGAGGTGCGCATTCTGCGAGCTACCCCTGCTCGCGCCAATCAAGCCCCAATTCAAAAATAAAAACGTTCCGATGACGTCTCTCTCCCCAAACGGAGACGCAATCGGAACGTTTTTCTGTATTCACACTGGTGTTTTCGTATAGACAGGCGCCTCTGGAATCGTGTCATATAACATATGGTCGACGATTCGTTTGGTCGCTTCTCCGTCCTGATACGTAAAGAACTGATTCGCAAATGTCTCGATTTTCTGTGTATCGAATTGCCCACGTTTAATCCAAGCAATGACGTCTTCGAACGTCGACACGATTGGTCCCGGTACGAACGTTTCATATGGGAAGTAGAAATCGCGTTCTGCTTTATACGACTGAAGATCGTTAACGAGAAAAATCATCGGCTTCTGCAACAAGGCAAACTCGAAGATGACAGACGAATAATCCGTAATCAGAATATCCGCAATCTGCATCAGATCATTGATGTCCGGGTAGTCTGTCATGTTAATGATTTGATCCGCATACGCGTCCGGTACGACTGGTGGATTGAGAACGAACGGGTGCATGCGAAGCAAGAGGACTGTATCCGGTCCAAGCTCACGACGGAACTTCTCAAAATCGAGCTCTTGATCGTAATGTGCCGTTGTTTGTCCATTTCCTCGGAACGTCGGCGCGAGTAAGATGATTCGTTTCTTGCGCCATTCTGGATATCGGTCATAGAGCTTTTCTCGAACACGGGCTTGGCGTGCTGTGTTCAGTAGCTGATCCGTCCGTGGAACCCCTAATGGATAGATCCGTTTCTGCTCCATTCCGAAAGCATCCGCATATGGTGCGATACATGCTTCACCGGAAACATAGACCTTGCTATAGTTCCGGTGAATCTGGACCATCTTCAAATAATCATCATCCGGCGAATAGGATTTATCAAGCACACTATAGCCGAACTTTTTAAAGGCTCCACAGGCATGCCATAGCTGAATGACTTCTGTCCCTTCCCGTAAGGACGACACATATACAGGGTAATAATAATCATCAATGATGAAGTAACGAGCAGTCGCTAATTCGTACGTCGCTCGCATCATATGAAAGACATATTGAATTTGCCCCGCCAACGATTGAGGGAATCGCTTTAACAAAAAAACGTATTCATACCCTAAGTCGCGACGTTCGAGTTCATCGTAGACGGCACGAAAGTTATCGACAAGACGATCGGAACGATACGTCGCAAAGACGACTTTTTTCGGTTGAATTGGTAACCGTTTCGTCAACCAGTACGTCATAGCAAGCAGATAGTGGACCGTCCGTCGTTGCAATAACCGAATTTTTTGTTTCATAGACGATTCTCCTCTTTTTCAGCGCACATCGTTACATGCACCATTCCATGACCGTCTTTCCGAACCGGTTCGTCAAATCGTTTTCAAACGCTTTATGAATGTCTTCGATTTGTCGGATTTGGAATACGCCTGAAACCAGGTTCGATAAATAAGCTGGAATATCAGGATGTGCTTGATACAATTCCATCGTCCTTGCGAAATCAGCCGGTGTACTCCGACTTGAACCGTAGACACGAAGTCCTTTTTCAAGAATCATCCGCGTGTTGATCGCGACGGCATCTTCTGATACGCCAAGTAACGCCATCGTGCCTTCCGGAATAATATAGTCGATCATCTGATTGATCGCATATTGGCTGCCAATTCCCCCAACACATTCGAAACCGTGGTTGAAGGAGACATCGGCTGGAATCTGATCGATGTGGTACGTCTCGTCTGCAAACGAGAAATAGTCAAGCTTCGACTGCGTTTTGCCAAAGACGAGTAATTTCGCTTCCGGATACAACTTACGTAGCAAGAGTGCTGTGATGAAGCCAAGATTCCCGTCACCCCACACTCCGAACGTCTCGCGACGAGGATGGGCAATCTTTTCGAAACGAGTCAAGGCATGGACCGATACACTGACGAGTTCAGTGAATGCCGCGACTTCAGGGTCAAGATCAGCCGGTACTTCGACAAGGCGGTCTGCTTTTAAGAACACATAGTCTTGCATATAGCCATCGTATCCACTCGAACGGAAACGACTCGTTCGCAAATAGTTTTCACCGATGATGTCATCTTCTTCCGTCGGTGTATTCGGAACCATCGCGACGAGTGTTCCCTTCTTGAATGTTCCACTCGGATCATGTACGACTTTTCCTATGCCTTCATGAATCATGGCCATCGGTAATTTTTTCGCCAATACTTCCGCACTACGGCTACCCGTGAAGTAGCGTTGATCGGCGTGACAAATCGATAAATACGTTGGACGCACGACAACACGATCGGTATTCAATGACCGTTCATCATACGTCACTTCGATTTGACGCGGGGCGACGAGTTGATAGACTTGGTTAATCATTGATGAATCCGCTCCTTCAAGATAGCATTCGCAATCCGTAGGTCGTATGGTGTCGTCACTTTAATATTGAACAGTTCACCCGTGACGAGCGCCACATCTTCTCCTTTAAGTAAAAGAATCTTACAAGCATCCGTCAAAATCGCTCGTTCTTCCGTCGAAAGCGACTCATAATGCGATTTCAACTTCGTGATCTGGAAACTTTGTGGTGTCTGTCCTTGATACATTTGATCACGAACCGGAATATCCGTGATCGTTTTACCGTTCGTTGAAGCGACGATCGTATCGATTGCTGAAATGACCGTATCGCATGAGCCGAATTCTTGTGCTGCTTCAATGTTTTCTTTAATAATGCGGTGCGTCAAGAACGGACGGACGGCGTCGTGTGTGACGATGATATCTTCCTCAGACAGACCGTTTTTCTCTTCGATCCAGTTCACCGCTGCCATGATCGATTCATTTCGATCCTGTCCACCCGGTGTAATGACGAGGCGTTCATCTTTTCCGATGTATTTCTCCAAAATATCGCGCGTATAGTTAATCCAAGCAGTCGGTGTGACGATGATGATGCGGTCAAAATCCTCATGTAATAGGAATTTCTCTACTGTATGGACGATGATTGGACGTTCTCCGATCGATAAGAATTGTTTCGGTCGATCGACATTCCCCATCCGTGTTCCTTTTCCTCCAGCTAAAATGGCTGCATAAATCATCTTCTGACGCAGTGTCTCGTTGGCTCTTTCAAACGAGACGACCTGCTTCCCTCCCTTATGAAATAATCGAATTTCGGTTTTCTTTCCCTAGCGTTCAGGGTATGTGTAATGATGCAGTCTGTGTTGAAGTGTTATTTTACAAAAACACAAAAAAATAAAGAAATCCCTATTAATTTTAATGTCTCACGATATAATGAGTGGTGATTTCTAGTTTCACTATACTATGTTCAAGTAAAATTTAAAAATCTATCATGATTGTGTAAATGCATTGTAATTATTCAAGCGAGGAGAGATGGTTTTGATAGAAGAGACACTGACCCCTACCTTACATGCTGAGGTCACCTACTTGGAATTAGCTGGAACGACGTTTCGTTTCGAAGCACGTTTAAGTGGATTGGCTGATTTTTTGCGTGCCGAACAAACATTATTTGAAAATCCTACATCGCAACAGCAACCTGAACTTGAGGAACATGACGATGAGTATATTCAGTCTGAACCTACTGAAGCATTGGTACCGCTTGAACGTGCCATCGTCTTTCGTAATAAACGAAACAAACGGACGTTCATTTGCCGCTTTCCGTTCGAAGGTGACTGGACGGAAGAGTCCTTTACAGGCGAATTGAATCTGAATCATATCACGCCGACCGGTCGTCCATTGCCGATGGGCTATTTTGATGCGTTCTTCGCCATCGTCCAAGGAAAGACGATCTTACATGAAGCGCCTTTTGGTGATACGCGTTCGTTAATCCCGGTCGCTTACCGCGTCGATACAAAACATAGTAACGCCTTGATCTTACTCGAATATGAACTTGTCGTGCAGTATTCGGAATACAGCAACTCTTTAGGTTTCCATTCCCTGAAGAAAGGCGAATCGAAACGTCTAATCCAAGTCATCGATCGCTATAAGAAGTGGAAGAAGAACATGAAGAAGCGCGCGTTCAAGTTCCGTCGTTTTACATTTAAGGCGATCTATAACGTTACGAAATGGACGCAACCAATTCAAGAGAACAAAGTCATCCTCGCTTCGGATTCGCGGAGTGATATCAGTGGGAACTTTGCTTATATCTTGGATGAAGTCAAACGCCGCGATTTAGATCTTGATGTGAAAACCTTCTTCAAACCGAATCTTCAGTCTCGTCGTGATTGGCGTGACAAATTTGCCTTGCCATACCACTTAGCGACAGCAAAGACGATTCTTGTCGATGACTTCTATCCGATGATCTACCCGTTGAACATTCGTAAAGGCAGTGATTTGGTTCAAGTCTGGCATGCCGTTGGCGCCTTCAAGACATTCGGGTATAGCCGTCTCGGAAAACCGGGTGGTCCAAGCGCGAACTCGCTCAGCCATCGAAATTATACGAAAGCGATCGTCAGCTCGCATAATGTCGCCCGTCATTATGCTGAAGGCTTCGGGTTACGGGAAGATCAAGTCATCGCGACCGGTATTCCACGGACGGATATGTTCTTTGATCAACCGTTCATCGAGGAAGCGAAAGCACGTATCTATGAGGAATATCCCATCTTCAAACAAAAGAAAGTCATCATGTTCGCGCCGACGTTCCGAGGAAATGGTGCGAAGAGTGCCTATTATGATTTTGATCAACTTGATCTCGATGCGCTGTACGAAGCACTTCATGAGGAGTACGTCTTCGTCCTTAAACTGCATCCATTTATCCGCCGCCGGATGGAGATTCCAGAAGTCTACGCTGACTTCTTCCTCGATTTGACGGATCATCGTGAAATCAATGAGTTGCTGTTCGTCTCAGACATCTTGATTACGGATTACTCATCAACGTGTTTCGAGTTCTCCCTATTGAATCGACCGATGTTGTTCTTCGCGTATGACCTTGAGGACTACATCTCAAAACGTGATTTCTATTACGACTTCGAAGAATTCGTTCCGGGTCCAATCGTCAAGACATCGGACGAATTGATTGAACGGATTAAAAACAAAGACTTCGAAATGCATAACGTCAAAGCATTCGCAGAGTATTTCTTTGAACATCAAGACGGGAAATCGAGCGCCCGGTTCGTTGATCAAATCCTTCTGGGTGAGAAAAAATGAATCGCTCCATCAAACCAGTGACCACACCAGCGTACGATCATTGGCTTGGGAACTATAAGGTCTTACTCATCTTCATGGTAGTCTTCGGTCATTTGATCGAGACGTTCCGTGATTTACCGGGAAACGATAGTGTGAGGATGGCGTATAACGTCATTTACTTGTTGCACATGCCCGCCTTCATCTTCATGAGCGGCTACTTTTTCAAACAAGTTCGACCTCAACGCATCCTCGCCTTCGTTGCCCTATATTTCATCTGGCAATCGATTCACGAAATCTATTTGTCCTACACGCAGGATGATTCCTTACGTGAGATGCTCGATGGGTTACTCCATCCGCTCGTTCCGAATTGGACGCTTTGGTATCTGCTTGGGATCATCATTTGGCAAACCGTCACACCGGCATTCCAGGTGATGCGTTTCCCGCTGATCGTGAGTGTCTTATTTGCTTTATTGATCAATGCCAACCCAGATTCAATCACGAACTTCCTGTCGTTACAAAAAGTCGTCAGTTTTTATCCGTTCTTTTTGATGGGTTACCTCGTCAAAGAGCGCGGTTGGCTGACTGACGCCGGCTGGCGAAAGCAGATGACGGCACCGATCGGTCGACTGACCGGACTAATCGTCTCGCTCTTGATTGTCGTCTTCATGATTGTCTGGACGAAAAACGGATTTGATACGGTCTGGCTCTTCTATCGCGACACCTACGGGGAATTTGAAGTCTCGCTTCTAAAGGGAGCAGCGATTCAATTGTTCCTCTATGCTGTCAGTACGATCATGATCTTCTCGGTCTTGTTGCTCGTGCCGCACCGGTCATTCGGAGATCGATTCGACCAGATCGGCATACAGACGCTTGCGATCTACTTGATTCACTCGTTCATCGTCCGTTTGTTCCGTGATTCGGTTCCACCAGCCATTACGGAGTCGCCACTGTTACTAATCGGACTGTCCTTCTTGCTCGCTACCGGATTCGTCTGGTTGCTGTCGAGTCGCCCCGTCGTGACAATCTTCCGACCGTTGCTGTCACCGAACATCAAATGGTTATTAAAAAAAGAACAATAAGTCTGAACTGACTTCATCCTTCTCAAAGGATGGAGTCTTTTTTGAATCCTCGACTCGTCTACATTGACAGGTCCTTTAGCTTGAATCTAAGATAATGAAGGTGAAACAAATAACCGCTTACAGAAAGCGGGTCGAAAGAAGGGGTCCCCTTGCACGCGGATCAACGAAAAAAATTAACGGTCCTCATGATCAATATGTTTATTGCGGTCGGGAGCTTCGGGATCATCATTCCGATTCTACCCGCTTACTTAGCTTCGATTGGACAAGGTGGGACGGCGGCTGGGTTAATGATCGCCATCTTTGCCGGGGCACAACTCGTCATGTCACCGATTGCCGGAAAATGGGCGGACCAATACGGTCGTCGCAAGATGATCATCTATGGATTGATCGGCTTGACGCTCTCGATGTTTGTCTTCTACTTCTCCAATTCCGTCACGGTCCTCTACATCTCGCGCGCAATCGGCGGTGCCGGTGCTGCACTTCTGATTCCAGCGATTTTTGCTTACGTCGCGGACATCACGACGATGGATCAACGCGCAAAAGGAAACAGTTACGTCTCAGCTGCGATGTCACTCGGTATCGTCATCGGTCCTGGAATCGGTGGATTCCTTGCCGAGTATGACTTAAAATTGCCACTACTCGTCTCAGCGATCGTCTCGGGGGCAGCCGTCTTGTTCAGCGTTCTGTTACTTCAAGAAAGCGAAAAACACGATGCGACAGCGATGGCACCAGATGAAGGATCGATGCTTAAGAAACTGGGGACATCGTTTAAGAAACCGTACTTCGTCCCGCTCGTCATTACACTCGTCATGAGCTTCGGTCTCATGGCATACGAATCAGTCCTTGGTCTCTTCGTCGATGACCAATTCGGTGCTTCACCGAAAGACATCGCGATCATGGTGACGTCGACCGGGATCATCAGCGTTATTGCTCAAATCTTCATCGTCGATAAGCTATCACGTAGTCTCGGAGAAGGAAAGGTCTTGAACCTGTTCCTGTTCATCGCGGCACTTGGTTTCTTCTTATCGTTATTGACATCAAGTTATGGTGGATTCTTTGCGATTACCCTCGTCATCTTCCTTGCGACGTCAATTTTACGTCCTGTCTTGAATACGATGATTTCAAAGCTCGCTGGTAATGAGCAGGGCTTTGCTATGGGAATGAACAACGCCTACATGAGCATCGGGAACGTGCTCGGACCGACGCTTGCGGGTGTCCTGTATGACGTCAACATTCTCTATCCGTTCGCACTCGGTCTGATTTTCCTCGTCGTGACGTTCATCGGATCGTTCATCTGGCAAAAACGTCAAGCACGATTGATTGCCAAGGTCGAACAAAGTTCTTAAACGAATCAAAAATAGCCTCGATTGCTCCATCCCATCGGACAGAGCAGTCGAGGCTATTTCGTTTAACGATATTCGTCCGTCATACGGATTGTTCCTCTGTTCTTGACACGAGCAGTTTCGCAACGATTTCTGTTAACAAGAAAACGAAGACGACTCCTGTAAAATCCAGCGTCAACCACGGCATCAGACCATAGCCGATCAAAAGTGTCCCAATCATTAACGGACGATACGAAGAAAAGGATGGTCGATTCGAACGGACACTCAAAAGGACGCTCACGACACCAAGCACGATGAGCCACGTCACTGAAATATCATAGAAAAAGTGATCAATCAGTAAAAACAGACCAATCGGATACAGCGGAACCCACCAACGATTCATACACATGCCTCCCGTTTTCTTTTCAGTATCGCATGCTTTGAATTGATTCCCTTTATTTTGAAATGACTTATCCGTACTGCTTTTGATGCGCACGTTTAAGTTCAAGGTATTCTTCATCTGCCCGAATCAAATCCCATTTTTCTTGGAAGATGGCCGCAGATTTTGCTTTTTCTTCGTCGATCTCGCGCGTGTGCAATTCTTTGGTCTCTTTATCTTTATATTTGCGCCCACCCTTATAGTTCGCATAACGTCGTGCGCGCGTATGTCCCATCTGAATGAACTTCCGCGCCATATCCATACCGACGAAGTCTCCGTCTTCTTTATAAGCTAAATACATCTCATAAATTTTCTCAGACGATTCCTTCGCGATGTCCGGCGTCTTAAAACGCCAATGCGGCAAAATCTCACTTTTGTAAGGTTCGACGAGTAAGACCCCTTGCTCCCCGCGTCCAACCCGGTACTTTTCCGGCTCCTTACGAAAATCCGTCGTCTTGAAATCGAGATCGTAATCAAACGGCATCCCGGTCACGCTCCCTTCTACTTCGAAACGTTCCCTTCCCGTCCGTTCATCAATCCTCGATCCGGTAGAGTCCTTGCGTATAAATCGTCGCTAAGACGTGCGCAATCTCTTCGATCGTCGCTGTCGCCTCTTCGCGGACGACTTCGAATAAATACATCTCATTCGCGAAGAACCAACCACGGGCGACGAGTTTCGAGTCGACATCCTGCCGCGCAAGTCCTGTCTCCTGCGCATACTGGATATCCTGACTGATCCGATCAATGAACCGTTCCCGAATCGCTTTCCATTTCGCACGGACGATGTAAGACACGCCGATTGCTTGCTCGACAACCCGTAGTATCGCTCGTTCTTCTTCCGCGAGACGCAAGAAATCCGTCGCTTGCGTCACGATGCGTTCCTTTGCCTCCACCGGCGTCGTCGGTTCGAATGTTCGTTCCGCGATCGCGTGGAAGCGGCTCATGACATCTTCCATCAGGACGACGAGCAGCTCATCTTTCCCTTCAAAATGGACATAAGCCGTTCCGTAGCCGACGCCAGCTTGTTTAATCACTTGTGAAATCGTTGCCGTTTGAAACCCTTGTTCTAAGAAGACGTCACGTGCCGCACTCAACAGTTTCTCGCGTGTCCGCACTGTGCGCAGATGACGTTTATCGATTTTTTCTGGTTGAGAAGATGACATGTCCTTCACTCCTTTTGTTTTCTCTATTCGATAATATTGACACAATGTCAATTTGTTTGCTACGCTTTTGTCAAAATTGATTGAGCATTCATTTGAGGAGGATGACGTATGACACTGCAAGCAAAACGGACCGATGCTGCTGCTCAGGATGAGCAAGATGCACTCGCTGCCTATCGTGATGAGTTTTATCTGCAACCGGGTAGTATCTATATGGACGGAAACTCGCTCGGCTTATTATCGAAGCGTGCCGAGAAGACGTTGCTCGAGTCGCTATCAGACTGGAAAGAACTCGGAATCGATGGCTGGATGAAAGGACGTCATCCTTGGTTTGAATTATCGGAACGTCTCGCTGCTCTCAACGCTCCGCTCGTCGGCGCACAAGCGGAAGAAGTCATGGTCACTGGTTCGACGACCGTCAATCTCCATCAACTCGTCGCGACATTCTTCCAACCAACAGAAGGACGAGATAAGATTTTAGCGGATGCGCTGACGTTCCCGTCGGATATCTATGCCCTCCAAAGCCAACTTCGCTTACGTGGTCTGGATCCGGAGACACATCTCATCCAAGTATCGAGTCGGGACGGTCGCTTTTTAGAAGAAGACGATATCATCGCCGCGATGACGGATGATATCGCGTTGATCGTCTTGCCGGCGGTACTTTACCGAAGTGGACAAATTCTCGATATGGAGCGTTTGACGAAGGCAGCACACGACCGTGGCATCCTGATTGGTTTTGATGGTTGTCATTCCGTCGGAGCCGTTCCCCACGCGTTCCATGACTGGGGCGTCGACTTTGCCTACTGGTGTAATTACAAACACTTGAACGGTGGTCCTGGAACGGTTGGTGGATTATTCGTCCACGAACGTCATTTCGGAACGTTGCCTGGTCTGACGGGCTGGTTTGGTTCGCGGAAGGATAAGCAGTTCGATATGGATCATACGATGACACCGGCGGCACATGCCGGTGCCTTCCAGATCGGGACACCACACGTCTTAAGTCTCGCTCCACAAATCGGTGCATTAGAGATGTTTGACGAAGTCGGTATCGAAGCCGTTCGAACGAAATCACTCGCGTTGACGCAGTACATGATGGAACTCGTCGAGCAGGAACTCACACCGTACGGTTTCGTCATCGGAAATCCGATCGACGATAAACGCCGCGGGGCGCATCTCAGCCTCGAGCACCCGGAAGCAGCACGGATCTGTAAAGCACTCAAGGAAAATCGGATCATTCCCGATTTTCGGGCGCCAAACATCGTCCGTCTAGCACCCGTCGCGCTCTATAATACGTTTACCGATGTCTATGACGTCGTCGCGACACTCAAACGAATCATGGAAGATAAAGAATACGAACGTTTCGCGAATGAACGCGAAGTCGTTGCTTAAGGAGTACACCATGGAACAACCTACTGAACTACGGCGTGAACTCAAGACACGCCAACTCACGATGATTGCAATGGGCTGTGCGATCGGAACCGGTCTTTTCCTCGGAAGTGGACTTGCGATCGGGCTTGCCGGACCGAGCGTTTTGATCAGTTACGCAGTCGGCGCCTTCATCGTCCTACTTTTAATGGGCTGTCTGGCTGAAATGACGGTCGCTCATCCAACATCTGGCTCGTTCGGTACGATTGCCGAACGATATATTAGTCCATATGCGGGTTTTCTCGTCCGCTATTCATACTGGATCGCAAACGTTCTCGCGATCGGCGTTGAGGTCAGTGCGATTGCCATCTATATGAAATACTGGTTCCCGGACGTTCCCGGAGTCGTCTGGATTCTCGTATTCGCTGCCGCGCTAATCTATATCAATGCCACGACAGTCAATACGTTCGCGACCTTCGAATACTGGTTCTCAGTCATTAAGATCAGTGCCATCTTGCTATTCATCCTGCTCGGTGCCTACTTGGTCATCGGCAGTCCAAGTCCTGAGATTGGTCCGCAAAACTTCACGAATGATGATGGTTTCATGCCATTCGGTTTCTCGGGTCTCTGGATTGCGATCTTCATCTCTCTGTTCAGCTTCCTCGGAACGGAATTGATTGCCGTAACCGCTGGTGAAGCGAAGGACCCGGACGTTGCCGTACCGAAAGCATTAAAAGCAACGGTCTTCCGTCTTTCGACGTTTTATGTCATCACGATTGCTTTGATGTTGATGATCGTCCCGTGGCAACAAGCAGGCGGTGTCGATCAAAGTCCCTTCGTTAAAGTAATGGAGATGCTATCGATTCCGTATGCAGGCGGCATCATGAACTTCATCATCCTGACGGCAGCACTGTCTGCGATGAACAGTCAACTGTATGCTTCGACACGGATGATGTATTCGTTATCGAAGGCAACATATGCACCGAAAGTGTTTGGTCGTTTAAACCATAGAGGCGTGCCACTCTTCGCACTCGCCGTATCAACGATCGGGATTTTCCTTGCTGCGATCATCAGCAGTCAGTCGAGCGTCTCTTATCCGTTTATGATGGGGATTTCGATGTTCGGGGCAATTTTCACGTGGTTCATGATTTTCATCTCCCACCTCTACTTCCGTAAAGCGTGGGAACGCGAAGGCGGACGGACGTTACCGGTCCGGATGATGGGCTATCCGTATCTGACGGCTCTCGGTGCGTTGCTATTATTCGCACTCGTCCTGACGACGTGGTTCACGGATTTCCAAATCGTCTTGAAGTTTGGTATACCGTGGTTGTTGTTCTTGTCCGTCGCTTATTTCTTCTGGAAACGGGCGCATCCGGAACAACCACAGACCGCTGAAAAACGAAAACTGAATTAACATGATAAAGGGGATGAATGGGGATGACAAAGACAGATCCTACGTCTATTGAAGCATCGATTCAAACGGATTTTAAGAAAGATATGTCCTACGGGGATTATTTGCAACTAGATCCATTGCTTACGAGTCAACATCGCTTATCTGGGCATCATGACGAGATGCTGTTCATCATCATTCATCAAACGAGCGAACTATGGATGAAGCTGATCCTGCATGAGATGCGTGCGGCGACTCAAGCGGTCGCAAACGATGATCTCGAATCATCCTTTAAGATGCTCGCACGCATCTCAAAGATTCAGCACCAATTGATTCAGTCGTGGAATGTTTTGTCGACCTTGACTCCTGCCGAGTATTTAGAATTCCGCGATTCACTCGGTCACTCATCTGGGTTCCAGTCCTATCAAAACCGACAAATCGAATTTGCGCTCGGCTTCAAGAACGAGCAGATGCTAAAAGTTTATGCGCATGACGAAACACTCTATCCGATGATGCTCGAAGACCTGAAGACACCAAGCATCTACGACGAAACGGTCCGAGCGATGGCGCGACATGGTCTACCAATCGACGAGTCTGTCCTCGAACGTGATGTCACGCAAGACTGGACGCCGAATGCAAGTGTCGAAGCAGCTTGGGCGACCGTCTATCGGGATGTTGAACAATACTGGGATTTGTATGAACTCGGTGAAAAACTACTCGATATCGGGAGCCAGCAGCAGATGTGGCGCTTTAACCATATGAGTACCGTCGAACGGATTATCGGACAAAAGCCAGGAACGGGTGGTTCTTCTGGCGTCAGTTATCTACGACGTGTGCTCGACCACCGCTTCTTCCCGGAACTGTGGTCAGTCCGCACGACATTATGAGGAGGATGAAGCGATGACACGATGGATTGATGTTTCACAACCACTTGATCGCCACGTCACGACGTGGCCGGGGGATACACCGTTTGAAGCAACATTGACATGGAATAAGGCAGACACCGGTTCCGTCAACGTCGGAAAGGTAACGATGAGTCTGCATACTGGCACTCATGTCGACGCGCCGTTTCATTTTGACGATGCCGGACAAAAAATCATCGATCTTGATCCGGATCTCTACATCGGACATGCGCGCGTCATTTACTTACCAGGTCGTACAGACATCACAGCTGCTGATTTAGATGGCTTTGAGCTAAATGACGTCCAGCGCCTGATCATCAAAACGGATGGTTGGATCGACAAATCAACTTTCCCGGAAGCGATTCCCGTCTTGACGCCAAGTCTTGCTGAGCGTCTCGGGGAACTCGGAATTTCGCTGATTGGTCTCGACTTACCAAGCGTCGATGCGATCGATAGCAAGGAAATGGCAGCCCATCACGCACTAGCGCATCATGGAGTCCATATCCTTGAAGGACTCGTTCTCGATGCGATCACGCCTGGTGATTACCACCTCAACGCCGTCCCACTCCCGCTCGTCGATGGCGACGGTAGTCCCGTCCGTGCCTTACTTCGTCCATACTAAAAAATCCGTCCAGCAGACTCTCTGTTGGACGGATTTTTTGTTACTTAGGTAGTGGTTCGAACAAACTGGCTTCGATTTGACGAACGACATGTCCAAGGACTGCAAGCGATAGATCGACCTCGAATCCTTGATCCAGAGAATGATTCGCTCCTTCAATAACATCAATCGTCAGTTGTGAGGTGCGACACGTTTCAAGTGCCGCTTCATCATAAAACTTATCGGCTGTTCCGATGACAAGGAGTCCAGCTTGCGACGATGTGGCGATTTGATCGACTACTTCGGCTTCAAGAACGGGTGTTAAGAAGACGAAGCGTGCTCTCTGTAGATTCGGCTTAGCAAGCAATGCCGCTAGCGGAATCGTTCCTAACGACTTTGCGATGAACTGAACGTTTTCGTATGTATGTGTCGCAAGCACTTCTGAGACGACAGCGTCGACCCGGCGCGTCATGCAGACATTCGATTCTGCGTCTGTCATCGAAAAGAGCTCTTCCGTCACATAGTGAATACAGATGACATCGATGTCTCGAGCTAGTAGTGCCATCCGGCTGTAGTAGAAGTAAGGATGGTCGTACAAATAAGATGCTCCCGAGATCAAGAAGCAGACCTGTTTGGATCCCATTTGAAAATGATCATACGAAACGGTTGTCTGATCGACGACGATGGATGATTGTTCGATATGCATGAAATCCCTCCACACTTTTTCTAGACTTTACCATTTCAGAGATGGACTGTCATGCCTTTTTCGGTTCTCCCTTATTTCATGAAAAGTAGTGTGATGTAAGAAACTATCCGCTTATATCATCCTCGCTTTCCACAGGCGGGAGATAAGCCGCGACAACTCGCATTTCTTGCGATCTCCCGAGTCTTATCTATCCCTGACGAAAGCTACTTTGTTGCTTTCTTTTCCTGTAGGAGTCGAGGATGAATCTGCTTCTTCTCCCATTTAACAAAAAAGGTCGCTTTCCGATTTTTCATTCGGAAAACGACCTTCTGTTCGTCAAACATTTGTTGATTACCCTCTATCTTTTACTACTTATTAGCCAATCGGAGCAAACACAGACTGTTCGACTTGTTTTAATTCATAGAACGCTCCTTGTCGCGCCATCAATTCGGTATATGTTCCGACTTCGATAACGTGACCTTGATCCATGACGATGATTTGATCCATCGCTTCAAGACCCGCTAACCGGTGGCTGACGAGGACAAGTGTCGCGTCCGCTGCCCGTGCGAACAATCGATTGAGAATCATCTGTTCCGTCAAAGCATCGACGGAAGACGTTGGTTCGTCAAGCAAGTAAAGCGACGCTTCCCGCAAAAGCACACGGGCAATTGCTAAGCGTTGTTTTTCTCCTCCAGACAAGTTCTCGCCTTTTTCAAATACACGATCGTTTAATTCGAACGTCGTTAATCCGACATCATCGAGCGCTTGACGCATCGCATCATCCGTCGCTGCTTCGTTTGCGAGCAATAGATTATCGCGAAGCGTTCCATAAAAGTAATGATTCTGTTGCAAGACGACATTTGCGTGTTGCCAAAGCCCTTCCGGATCAACCGTCCGACTATCTTGACCAGCAATCGTTAATCCGTCTGTCGGATACATCCGTAACATCAATTGAAGTAACGTGGATTTCCCAGAACCACTCGCCCCGACGATTGCCGTCTTCTTGCCGGCAGGAATCGAGACGGTAACGTCACGTAAGACCGGGCGCGGTGCATCAGGGAACGTGAACGTCAATGCATTCGTTTCAAAGGATGGTGCCTGATCGAGAACGAACGTGTCATAGATTGGCTCCGCTTGTTCGGTCACGACTTCATCGAGTCGTTTCGCAGCATGGCGACTATCTTCAAAGAAGCCTGGTAAAATCGCCATCGGTGCCGCATTCTCGAAGACCGTCAGTGATGTCATGACGAGTAAGGCAAGGAAGACACCTTCGAGTTGTCCACTCGCGACGAGATAGGCACCGACACCAAGAACGAGCCAAGAGATGATCAGCGTCACCATCGTATTCAAAGCCAAGTTCGAGACGGCATGTAATCCATTCCGTTTTTCTTCCTCGACATATCGTTTCGCGACGGCATTCAGGTCCTGTTCTTTTTGATCAAGTTGCTGGTAAATCTTTAAGTCACGATAGCCTTGGAACAACTCTGTCACTTCTGTCGACAAGTCACCACGGCGGACACGAACTGAGCGTGCGAAACGCTGTTCGCGGTACGCGAACCAACCCGGAATCAAGAAACCCGTCAGAATCAAACCAAGTAGTAGAATCCCGGCAATCATCCACGAGAAGAAACTGACGAAAAAGATCGTACAGAAGAAGACCAGCAACAAGACGATCGGTGGATAGAGAACACGTAAGAACGTATTTTGCAGACTTTCGACGTCACCGACGATCCGAGCAAGTAAGTCCCCACTCCGGTATTTACCGAAAATTCCTGGCGCGAGCGGCTCGAGTCTCCGGTAGAACGACGTCCGGATATCACTAAGGATCGTAAACGTCGCCCGGTGCGAATAATAACGTTCCGCATACCGACTGACGGCGCGCGTCAGACTCGAGATTTTTTGCAGAGCAATCAAGACGGCAAGCGTCTGGATCGGTGGCAACAAGGCTGCCTTTGAAATCAGGTATCCACTTGCTGCGAATAAACCGACCGCTGTCACTCCGGCGAGGACACCGAAGAAGATCGACCAGGCGATATCGCGTTTTTGATGCACCATCAACCGAAAGACTCCTAGTAGTTCCTTCATCGTGTTTCCTCCCCTCTCTGGACGCTGCGCATCCGAGCATATTCCGAATCACGTCCAAGCAGTTCATCGTGAGTGCCACGATCGACGATTCGTCCGCCATCGAGGACGACGATTTGATCTGAGCGCTCGATCGTATGCAAGCGGTGTGCGACAGTAATGACTGTCGCTGCTTGTCCAAGCTGTTCGATCGCTTGTTGAAGCAATCGCTCCGTTTTGACGTCAAGTCCTGTCGTCGGTTCATCAAAGACGATGACGTTCGGTCGTTTCAAGAACGCGCGTGCCAACGCAACGCGCTGTTTCTCGCCACCTGATAGACCACGTCCACCTTCTCCGATCACCGTGTCGATCCCTTCAGGTAACGTCGCAATCAGCTCCTCGAGCCCTGCTGCCTGCGCCGCCTCAAAGATCTCTTCCGGCGTCGCTTGACGGAGTTCACCGATCGCGATGTTTTCTGCCAGCGTTCCGGCATACAGATACGGATGCTGCGAGATGTAGCTCAACTGACGGAACCAGCTCGCTTCCTCCACCTGACTGCGATTAATCCCGTCAAGCAGAATCCGTCCTTCTTTTGGATCCGCGAGTCCGGCAATCAACTGCAAGACAGTCGACTTACCGGCACCACTGCGACCGATCAACGCCACCTTTTGATACGGTTCAATCGCAAGTGTCACGTCTTGTAAGGCAAAGCGTCCTTCTTGATACGTAAAATCAACTTCATCCAAGACGATTCGTGGTGGACGGTTCATCGAAAGTTCTGATTGACCGAAGGCAACAGGACGATCGTCTGCTGTTAGTTCGGCTGCGATTTGTTTCGCTGCCGCGACACTACCTCGTCCCGTATGGAAGGCAGCTCCCATCTCTTTTAAGGCAAGATAGTATTCTGGTGCCAACACGAGCATCAGGAATGCCGGAATGAAGGTAATGCTTTGGAACAGAATCAAGCGCAGACTGACTTCAAGTGCAATCATTCCCATGCTGAGCATCGAGATGAACTCAAGCATCAACGACGATAAGAAGGCAAGCTTCAAAACCGTTAACGTCGCATCACGGAAATCAAGACTGCTTTTTTCGATGACGTCACGTTGTCGTTTCGCACGACCAAATAGCTTCAAGGTCGTCAGTCCTTGCAACGTATCAAGGAACGTTCCCGAGAATGCCGTCATCTTCTCGAGTTGAGCATCGGCCCGCTTTTGCGTCATGATGCCAATGATGATGTAGAACAACGGAATGAACGGTGCCGTGATCATCATGACGAGACCGGTGATCCAGTCATAGCTGAATGCCGCGATCAAGACCATCAAGGGAACGATCGTCGTCTGAACGACTTTCGGCAAGTACTGACTGTAGTAGCTGTCCATCTCGTCTACTGCGTCGAGCAAGACACTGACCTTCTGTCCCGCTTGCCCTTGTAGCATCATCTCGACCGAACGACCCGTGTATTTCGCAACGAGTGCTTCCCGAAGCGCCTGCTTCATGTGTGCCGATAACGTCGTACCGAGACGACCGTTCCAATACGTCACGGCGACCCGGAGCAACAGCATCCCGAGGACGACGAGTAGTAACGGAATGACGGCTTCAAACGGTTGTTCTTTCAAGAAAATCCGATCGACCGTCAAGACGATACCGTACGATTGACCGACGACCGCAACCCCCATCAGGAAAGCTGCAATGATGAATTGAATGAGAATACTGCGTGGAATCTGAACGATTCCTTTTAATGGATTCATATACAAACGTCCTTTCACAAAGTGTGAACGACTTTTAGTGAATATTTTCACATATCGTACATTTAGTATACCGAATCCGGAACGGGGATGCCATGCAGATGCTGTCGAAAAGGTGTGACGGTTTTGTGAGAACAGATGACTCGACAATTCTTTCGAATGAAACTATTATGGATATACATTATCCGCGTTTAACGAAAGGGGACTTCTCATGCAAATGAAAACCGGGGTCGAGCAATCCGTCTACGCGATGTTGCTCTTGACCTTCCTTCCGGATCGCGCTGTGTTGCCCGGTGAATTCATCAGTCAGCAACTCGGTGCCTCGCCGACTTATTTCCAAAAGCTCTTACGAAAACTCGTCCAGGCGGATCTGTTGTATTCCGTACCGGGTGTCAAAGGTGGCTTTCGCTTACGCCGTCCGGCAGACTCTATTCAAATCTTTGACGTCTATCAAGCGATCGAGGGCAAACAGACGTTGTATGCGTCAAGCGGTGTCTTCGAGGATTTGATGGGAATTCAGGAACAGGAAATCGGTCTACTCTCGAATCTAATGACAGAGGCGGAAGACGCGTGGCAATCGACGTTGAAGCGCGAATCGATTGGCTCGATCCGTCAAGCAATCGATGCCTCCTGTCCACCAGAACATTTAGAACGGCTGCATGCGTTAATCACAGACCGGATGATGACAGTTTAATGAACAGAAAGAGGTTTTTACTATGGTATTGAATCGTTATTTTGACTTATTCGACGCGTCACGCACAGACGCACAAGCTTTTGAGGATCTCGTTTCCTTATTCACGACAGACATCACGTTCATCCTGAACGGACAACCAAAGCACGGCATCGACGCCTGGAAACAGTTCGTCCGTCATGTGTTTACAGCGAATCAAGACATTAAGCACATGTACGCAGGCTGGGAAGAGACAACACCAGGAACATATGAAACACGCTGGGCAGTTTGCGGAAAACGGGCAAACGGTAGTGTCTTCACGCAAGACGGAAAAGATATCGCACGTCTCGATGAAAACGGACGGATCGCTTATCTGGAGAACGTTCCAGATGATCCGACGATGTTCCGTTCATAAGATGGCTTTTAAATACCAAAAAAACCTGTGTTCTACTTACGCGGAACACAGGTTTTTTTGTATTTAGCGCTTCAGTAAGAGCCGTTTCAATAAATAGCCCGTGATGACAAGTAACGATGCAATCGCGATATAGACCATGTAGATCAACAAGTCCGGCGCAAATCGTGACACGATGTACGTCATTACAACGACAGCCGTATAGAGCAATAAAAATAGACTGATGTGCTTCAACTTCGACACTCTCCTTTAAATCCTTCCCTCTTCTTTACGGAAACGATTGGAAAATGTTTCAAATGGCCTGTCGTTACTTCGTTTTATAGATTCTTCGCTTTGAATGTATCTCCGCCTTCGATCGTGCCGTTATCAAAGCCTTTTTGGAACCAACGTTCTCGTTGCGCCGATGTGCCGTGGGTGAAACTTTCCGGTACGACATATCCTTGTCCCTTCTCTTGTAACGTATCATCCCCGACAGCATTCGCTGCCGTCAACGCTTCTTCGAGATCGCCTTCTTCGAGTAGGTTTTCTCCTTGCGCATGGTGTGCCCAGACGCCGGCATAATAATCGGCCTGTAACTCGAATCGAACGAGGTACTTGTTGAACTTCTCCTCACTCATCTGCTCCCGAAGAGGCATGATCTCGTCCGATTTTCCGAGTAACGTTTGGACATGGTGCCCGACCTCGTGCGCAATGACATAGGCCATCGCAAAATCGCCCGGGGCCCCGTACTTCGTCTGCAGTTCATCATAAAAGCTTAAATCAATGTATAATTTCTGATCACCGGGACAATAAAAGGGACCGACGGACTTCCCTGCTTGTCCGCAAGCCGAATTGACTTGATCCGTGTATAAGACGAGCGTCGGTTTTTTATAGGTCTTACCATCTTCTTTGAATTCTTTCGTCCAGACCCGTTCCGTATCCGCTAAGACGACGGAAACGAAATCCGCTGCTTCTTTTTCCTGTGCTGTTTCTTCATATGTCGTGTTTTGCTGATCCCCACCGGTTAAGTCTCCGAGTAATTCAGCTGGGTTACCACCCATCAAGGTGATGACGATCAGCAGGATGATCCCGACACCACCACCGATGCCGGCGATTCCTTTCCCACCCATTCCCCGCCGATCCTCGACGTTCGAACTCCGTTGTCTTCCCTTCCATTTCATGCGCGTTCCTCCTACCCATTTCGTTAGTGGTCTTTACCCGAAAGTATTCGTCCGTAACGCTACGTCTCACGACGGACGTTCCCTCTCGCAAACATTGTTAAAATAAGTACATCCATTTCTAGGAATATCGCCCTCCTATAGAGAAGAGTGTCAGCACGTATTTTCGCAGAAAGGAGTTGTCCGATGCACTCGTTACGTCAACGCCTCAAGAACTTCATGTATACGTACCGTAAGGACATCCTTGTCCTATCTGGTATGTTTGTATTCATTCTGATCTATAGCTTCCCGTTGTTTCGTTCCGGCATGGTGACGTTCAGCGACATGTCTTTCGGACTGTCCTCACACCGTTATTTAGAAGAAATCTACGGTGCTTGGAACAACCGGTGGAGCACGACGACGCTTCTGAATGTAGCGCGATTGCTCTACATCCTGCCGTTTTATGTACTCAGTCTATTGTTTGGCTCATCCGGTCCTATTTTGATCAAGTCGTTCATCATCGGACTGTTGACGATCTCTGCTTTGTCGATGTTCGCTTTTACGAAGCGTCTCCACTCGGTTTATGTCTCAAAGCACTTTTCTTATCTCTCACTGATCGCTTTCGCGATCGCCGCGTTGTTTTATGCCTTGAATCCGTGGGTGATTACGCGAATTCAACATATTTATTTATTATGTGGTTACTCCGTCTTCCCTTACGCTTTGATGTTGTTCTTCAACATCTTCGACCCGAAGTTTCGGGAACAGCTCGATCCCGGTTTTCGTTTCTCTGACCGATTGAGTCGACGGACTTGGATTGATATCACTGGCTTATCGATCGTCTTCGCCTTCATGGCGGCGGGCATTCATTATTTCTTCTTCTCACTGATCTATATGGGCATCATGGTCGGACTCATTTTCCTAAAGACAAGTTGGACGCGGCGTAAAGAACGGGTCTGGTCGTCGTTACTTTGGTTTTACGTCCGGGCGACCTGTGCGTTTGGTCTCGTTTTTCTACTATTCAACGGATATTGGTTCTTGATGTACGTCGGCTCGATTCTGACCGGCTCACAAGCTTCACAACACAATATCAATGTCTCCGATACGTTGATGTTGTTCAGTCGGCACTCGAGCTGGACGAACGTTTTATTTTTAACGAGCTACTGGTGGCCGATGTTTGATTTGACGACGTTACCGCTGACGTTTTGGCTGGGTGGTGTCATTACGCTTTTACTCATCTTACTAGGAGCCGTCGTCGCGTATCGGCAACCGATCCACCTGTTCTTCAGTCTGCTTGCGGTTCCGCTGATCGTCTTCGCAACCGGCACCCATGAACAAGTTGCCGATGCGTTCGTCCTGTTCGTGACGAAGACACCTTTGATTGGTGCGATGTTCCGCGATCCGAATAAGTTGGTTGGGCTCTTGATGGTCAGTTACAGCTTGCTGCTCGCCGTCGGTTTAAATGCCGTCTTTACCCGTGCGTCCCGGACGATTCCACTGAAGTTATACCGGATCGTCTCGATCGTCGGTACGCTGATCGTCGTCGCCTGCTTTTTCCTTCCTTACCGGACTGTCTACATGGAAGGTTTTTATCATCCGGTCAAAATGCCTAAGGAATACACCACAATCCAAGATGAAGTCGATGGAAAGTGGTTGCAGTTCCCGATTGCAGACGAGATGACGCAACCAAGTACCGGGATCGCGACCCCACGCTGGAATCAAAATCCACGAAAAGGTGGCGAAATCAAGGCAACGGGTGACGTGCAAGTCTATACGTCGGAACATGATACCGTCTTTCATCATGAAGGGGCGTCACCGACGATCGGTTATATGATGACGTTCATGCAATATCTGCTCGATACCGGTCGGTCGGAACAAGCCGGACAGATCGCAAAAGCGTTCGGACTGAAACAATTCGCATACCGGGACGAGTACACGGGGATGAAGGATCGACAAGATTTCAATCTAAAGGTTCTACAGGAACAACGTGATCTCGTACAGACGAAACAAGTCGGCTTGTTCACCTTGTTCGACTTGATCGCACCGCTCGATACACGAACCGTTCCGCAAATGATTTTGACACCTTACGGACTCGAACGGTCAATCAGCTATCCGACACTGAATGGCTACGATCTCGGTCGTCAATCGATTTTGTATGCGACACAAGGACATCAGGATAGCCTCTCCTGGATGAAAAAGGGTGATATCGTTGAGATGGTCGAGGAAAACGACCTTATTCTCAGCCAAGTGCCGGACGAATACTACTGGAAACCATTCGATGCGATTGATTCAGCGAATGCTTTCCTAAACTGGGGTAAGACGTTCCTCCGAAATAATGACTGGCGCTGGTATTTGCGGACGCAAGGTATGACGAACCCGTCGTTTGACCTCGATTTTGGAGATGGGATCGGTCTCTCGTTTGCTTCCGCCCGGATTGACGCGCCGGTCTACAAATTAGACGGATTAAAGGCGAAGCAGGTTGCCTCCTTTAATTCGATGCTTGAGGATGAGACATTCTTCAAAGCCGATAACCCGGACATCGTCGACTTATCTCCGAACCCGATGTCAAAAGATAATAACCTGCCTGTCCTTCATGCGGAAGTCGCGGAAGGCGACCCAAAATACATCTGGCAAGTCGCAAAATCCGGTAAGCTGCCGGCACGACCGAATAACGCCTACCGCTTTGATATTACAGCGAGCGGTCGCGGGGTCGACCGGCTCCACGTCAAGGTCCGGTTCTTTGATGCGAAGGATCGCGAGCTGAATCAAACGTACGTCGTCGCTCCGCGTGATTCCGGTGATGTCGACGCGATTCACTTGCAAGGTGAATATGTCACACCGCGAAACGCAAAAACGATGCGGATTGATCTACTCAGTTTCCAGCGCCCCGAGCGGAAAACGTATTGGTGGGTCCATGATATTAAAATCTTCAGCTATGAGGATTATATGATCCCGAACACGTTTACGATGACGAAAGACCTGCCAGCCGGTCGTTACGCTGGGTTTGCCCGCGTGCTGCTGAACCAAAAAGGTGGACAACTCGATTTGACCTTCAATAAACGAGGCGTCACGATTCCAACTCGACAACGATCCGGTGCTAAACTCGCTTGGGTTCCGATCGGTTCGTTCACGACGCCGAGCGGTCCTGCGACGCTCAGCGTGACGAACACGGAAGGCTTTAATGCGATCCAAAATATCGTTCTGATTCCGGAAGAAAAGCTGACTGCTTTACGAAAACGCGTCGATGATACACTCGCTTTCACGAAGACCTTGATGGTACTCGAGGCAGAGACTGGATTCGATTACACCGGTCACTTGCAGTCGGAACGAAACTATCCTGGACTGAGTTTCGGGAAAGGAATCGCTGCGCAACGGGGACGTTTACAGCGTTCAATCGATATTCGCGAAGCGACTGACTATCAACTCCAATTGATGTTGACTCCACCGCCAGGCAACGATGGTCGAATCACTGTCAAAATCCGAGACGGAAAGCAGGTCGTCTTCGAACGCACTTTGTCTCGTGCTGATATTCTAAATGGTCAAAAACACCAACAACAGATTGGTGATCAAACGGTGACGTACGATCCGCTACACTTAGCGTTTCCGTACCGGATGACAGAGTTGAGTGATGTCTATCAGACGTTATACGACGTCAAGTTATCCGATATTCCACTCGAGAAGGGACGCTATCAGCTAGAACTATCCTATGCGAGTAAGGTGCCGTCACTCGTCGATTGGAAGGATCTACACAAGTTCGACCCGAACGAGATCGTCACTGATAAAGCCCTTGCCGCTCCAGAAGCAGCAGCAAATTGTGCGACGTGTGTCTCGATCACGAATGATATGTTCGACGCTAGTGAGACTGAAGACGGCTATACGATTGATTACGAGCCGACCTGCTCCTGTGATTGGTATATTTATGCCTCGCAAAAAATGAAGGTGAAACCATATCACGAATATTTGATCCAGTTCGACGCCGTCAGCAAGAACGTCCGTCAACGACACCTCAAAGTGTATTACCTAGATAAAGATGATCGTGTCATCGGTACGGATTTCATCAATGAAGTCGAAGAAAAGAAAAAGAAGCAGTGGAACCATTACGAACAAATCGTCATTCCACCGAAGAAGACCGTCCGGATGCAACTGCATATCTGGACGCGTGGAAATGAGAAAAAGGCTGGGCAATTGCGTCTGAAGAATTTAGAAGTGTTACCGTACGATCAACTGATTCTAGTCGATCAACTCGTTCTCTCCGAGCAAAGCGGTACGCTGTTCGCAACAGAACCTGCCCGTGCGCTTGACGTCGATGCCTCACAGATGGGACGGGATATAAAAAGTGATGCGCCACTCGGTCGCTTTACGGTTAATGATTCTCCGACACCGTTATTTAAACTCCAGACGGACCAGGAAATGATGCGTGGTGACACGGCATTAAACGGCGTCAGTCAGTTGTATCGTTCGAACGAAAAGACGGCACATGTGACCGTCGTATTGCGTCCGATTTATTACGCTGGACTGACCATTCTCGTCTTAGCGCTCCCACTTAGTACCTTGTTGATTTATTTCATGACAAGCAATCGTGGTCTGGCTATCCGACAACGTCTATCGTCCGTGTTCAAGCAACGTCTTCCTCGTCTAAAACGAAACAAAAAATAGTCTATCTAAAGAGGCTGGGACATAGCTAGCTGATTTTAACGAAAAGAAGGAATTGCCATCGCTCAGATGTGCAATTCCTTCTTTTTTTCATCTGTGAAACTGAATTATGTTCCAGCCTCTTCATTTGACCGGTACTTCGTCTTTTCGGTGGCGCTGATACAGGCTGACCATCGTTTTTAAGAAAGCGACGGAATCCTTGACGAGATTGACGTGCGATCCTTCGCGTTCGATACAGGTTACGGGCTGTTGATAGACCCGCAAGCGTTCTTTTTTTGCTGCATACATCAACTCTAAATCAATCGCGAGACCACTCTCGACATGGAGATAAGGCAACAGGCGATGAACGACCCGACGGTTGATGATCTTCAGACCGGTCTGCGAATCGGTTACACCTCTCGGTAAGAAGAACCGTGTCAGATTCCGTTTCCCGAAGCTCATGAAGCGTCGGACGGCTCCACGGTCTTCGATCGTCAAATCCTTCGTCCCAACGACGATGTCATAGTACCCTTCCTGGGCGATCGTCAACAGACGGGCGATGTCTTCGATTCGAAACGAATTGTCCGCGTCAACGAAGACATAATAATCACTTGAGATGTTTTTCATCCCTTCGATGAATAGACCGGCTTTTCGTGTATTCTGCTCGACCTGATGCACTTCGAGATAGCCGACGGTGAATAATGTATCCGTTGCCTCCATGACGATCGAACGGTACTCCTGCAGGAGTGCCTTCGATCGGTCAGACGAAGCATCATCAAAGAAGTTGATTGAGGCGTGGATGTAATCTTCGCTGATAAAGGTCGCCAGTGACTCTAAAAAATCTTTTACATAATTAAAGCGTTTCTCTTCGTTAAATATTGGCAATATAAAGGCTATAGTATCCTTTAAAATGGGATATTCAGGATGGATGATATGCTGGATTTCTGCAAACAATTCGTTCGGATAAGCGGGGCGATAGGAAAACAGACGAAGCATGCCATCACCTTGAACCAAATGATATGGAAAATCACCTTTTCGTCGAATCGCTTCCTTGACCATCAGAATTTTTGATCGGGGACGCATCGCACGAATCTGATTGGCGATGGCGAGCTCATCTTCACGTGTTTCATAATCAACGATATACAATAAAATCTCGTGTGTTTCCGCTTCCTTAATTTCTGTAATGGCAATTTGTTGGAAAGAAGCAGGACATTTCCCTGGTTGTGTATAAAATAGAACAGGATAATAGGAAATCAGTGATTCGTAAGGAATCTGACGAAAATGATCCGTGAACACAGCAATGTATTCTTGACTCATAAGACTCATCCTTTCCATGAAAACACTCTGACTAGTGGGAGGTGTACTGATGACGAGCTTTATCCAACGACATGCTGTCCTGTTGATTTTTCCAATCCTCGATGTGGCATTGAATGTCGTCAACTATGCTTATCACTTATTGCTGGCCCGCGAACTCTCTAGTGCTGTTTACGGATTGCTCAACGCCTATTTAGCTTTCTTAGGTCTTTTACTGATTATAGGTAGTGCCTTACAATGGACTGTCACCCGGGACTACAGTCAACAAAAAACGAATGATTACAAAAATCTCAGTATACGCATTTTAGCGATTACAGGATCTATCTTACTTATTTTACTTTATGCATTACCTTATTTCCTGCCATTTACCAAAATAAACCTTCTGATTGTTTACTTTATTGTCGGTTTTCACATTCTTCTGTCCTTTCGCCGTGGTGTATTGCAAGCAACCGAACGCTTTTATGCACTCAATCTCTCGTATTACATCGAATCCGTCGTCAAAGTCTTAGCCACTTGGCTCTTGATTCAACAAACGAACGTCACCTACGCGCTCATTTTCATTCTACTCGGCATGATTGCTTCCTATCTGTTAAGTCTTACGCAAGTTGCCTTTCCTGCTAGTGCAGGACAGCTGCAAGCCGGCGGACTTGTCCACATGATTCATACACAGGTCGTCATGACCTTATTCTTCACACTCGATAGTCTGCTTGTCACACGCTATTTCCCGCAACTAGCAGGAGACTATTCGGTTGCTCTACGCTTTGGTCAACTGTTGTTATTCGTCGCACTCTCCTTGGCACAGCTGTTGTTGCCACGTTTAAGTCAAAAGAGTCAAGAGGACTCGTTCCATCTTTGGGAACGTCGATTTTACAGTTTTCTCCTGGGTGGACTTACTCTTGCTATCCTCATCTACTGGACGATTGTTCCGTATCTGATTCCTCTATTGTTCGGTGATGGTTATGAAGCGGCAACACATTACATCAAATATATGGTTTTCGTCTATGCCGGTATTACCCTGATTCAGTATGAAGCCCTCGTTCAGTTTTCGCTTCATCGAACGGGATACTTAAAAGGGTATTGGCTGATTCTTATTCTGTTCGCCATCGCACTGACGACGATGCACGAAACGATTGAAACATGGTTACTTGTCCAGGCGTCTGTTTTCTTGATCAGCGCCGTCGTACTACGCTTCACCTTGCCGCGGCACCCGAATTTAGTGAAGGAGGTATGACATGAAACCCCATTTACTTTTTTTATCTTGGCGAGACATTAAACATCCGAAAGCTGGTGGTGCAGAGGTCTTCACCCATGAAATGTTACGTCGTGTTAGCGACGACTACGATATCACACATCTCTCGCCTGCTTTTGATGGCGGGCACGATGTCGAATACCTCGACGGTATCACGTATATCCGTAAAGGCACATCGTTATCAATCGTCCCCTACGCTTTTTCTTATTATCAATCTCATGCTGCAACGATCGATCTCGTTGTTGATCAGATGAATACCCATCACTTCTTTACGCCGCTCTATGTTCCACAGTCAAAACGCGCTCTCTTCATTCATCAGCTGACACGCGAAATTTGGCAAATCAATGTTCGAGCACCATTTTCGTATATCGGCGAATGGACGGAGACACCGCGTCTGAAGCTTTATCAAACCGGACGTGCCTTGACCGTCAGTCAATCAACGGCAGACGACCTGCTTGCTGTCGGATTCTCAAAGGACAATTTGACGATTTTACCGGAAGGTCTTTCCTTTACACCGTGGCAAGAAGTCGACTGGCAACCAAAGGATGAACACCCGACATTTCTCTATGTAGGACGCATGTCTGCCTATAAAGGCATTAATGATGCACTTCAAGCGTTCGTCATGCTGAAACGAGAGTACGCAGACGCTCGTTTCTGGGTCATTGGGAAAAAGGATGAGGACTATATCGCTGAGCAACTTGACCCGCTCGTTCCGGAAGAGATGCGTGAGTCGATCACCTATTTCGGCTTCGTCAGTGAAGAAGAAAAACTCGAACGGATGAGTCGTGCTACCGCTCTCCTCTTCCCTTCAAAACGCGAGGGATGGGGGCTGACGGTTAGTGAAGCTGCTGCTGTCGGTACACCGACCATCGTCTATGATGCACCCGGATTACGCGATGCTGTCCAGTATGGCATGACCGGTTATATGGCAAAGAGTCAGACGCCTGGTGCACTCGCTGCTGAGATGCGTGCTTGCTTACGTGATCCGGAAGAATACGAAACCATCCGACTAGCCGGTCATCGGTTTGCGCAAACTCTGCACTGGGATCATACAGGTCAGGCATTCCGCCAATGGTTAGAACAGGAACTATTACCCATTGCATTGAAGGAGGATTATTCATGATCGGAATCGCGATGTCGACTTATGAGAATGAAGCTATCATTGCCGAAACGATACGCTCTCTAAAAATCCAGCAGGCTCCGTTCTTCTGTGTCATCGCAGATGATGGCTCAACGGATACAACTGTTGAGACGATGCGACAATTGACCGACGGGGATGAACGTTTTGAAGTACTTGCCTTGCCACACGGAGAACGAGGCATTGCTCGGAAAACAGCAATCGATCGTCTCAAACAATTTGGTGTGCACTATCTATACATCATCGATTCAGATATGGTGCTCGAAGATCAGCTTCTAAAAAGTTGTCTGCTCTACCTCGATGCCCATCCGGAAGTAGGTGCCCTCGTCATACCGGAGCTCGCATACAGCGATTATGCGAACTACTTTAGTAAGGTAAAAGTCTTTGAGCGAAATCTGTTTAATGTCCCAAGTGATCAGCTCGATACGCATACGATGGAAGCGGCCCGTTTTTGGTGTCTCGATGCCTATATCGCTTCTGGTGAAATTGACCCTTCACAAATCAGCTTTGAAGAGACACAACCGACGATTCGTTATTTAGAGCAAGGCGGAACGATTCGCCGAGCTACCTTCACGCATGTCCGTCACAACGAAAAGCAGGTCGAATTAAACGACCTGCTCCGAAAAAAGCGCTATTACTTTGATGTGATGCCCGCGACACTCGACGCTGAACAAGGCGGCTTCATGAAAGCATTGCGTCGCTGGTACTTTTTCCGCCCCGTTCTGTATCATCAGTCAAATTTAAAGAAGTACGGTCGTCATCCCGTTTTGACGGTCGGTGTCATCTACATGTATCTTCGTCTCAGTTTTATTGGTGTCGAGTCCTTATTTTTCAAACGGGTTTCGTAATGCTTCCGACGACTGATTGATACAAAATGTAGGTACCGAACTGCGTGGGGAACTCTAAACGCTGTATCTGGTCTTCTTCACACACCTCTTGTTCGGAGTGACTAATGATTAAAGAGCGTTGACTCGCAATCGTTCCATCTTCAAAAAATAAACAATACGGACGATCTGAACTCAAAAGCACGCTCTCGAAATGGTTGACCAAATTACGTTTCCGTTGCTTCGTTTCGACGACTTCATCACCAATTTTAGTCATGATCGAGAGTATGCGCTCATCAATTTTCAAGGGCTTCGTCATCATACGACTGACATTCCCTGCATTTACTGCTGCGAGTAGCGTATGCACTTGCATATAATCAGTCAACACGATTTGTTTCGTTAATGGCGCACGCTGCTTGGCGATTCGTAATAACTCAACACCATCCATTTCTGGAAGCCGTAATTCTGTCAGTAATACATCCACGTCGGATGCTGCGAGTTGCTCGAGCGCTTCTTCTCCCGATTTTGCCTCACAGACATCTTGCCCAGAAGCCAGCAATTTTCGACGCAAGATGTGTCGTGTCGGTTCATGAGAATCAACTAATAGGTAAAGTGCCATATGTGATCGCCTCCATTTTATTAAAAGAAAGGATGTTGAAAACATGTATATTCTCTTACTATCAGGTGGATCCGGAAAACGACTTTGGCCACTGTCGAACGATTTAAATTCGAAACAGTTCTTAAAAATCCTTGAAGACCGTGAGGGAAATAAACAATCGATGATGGAGCGGGTCTTCCAACAACTTCAGGAAGTCGGCTTAGATGACCGGACCGTCATCACGACGACAAGCTCACAAGTCGACGCGATTGAAAACCAACTCGGTTTTCGAACGTCCATCATTCAGGAACCGTCCCGTCGCGATACGTTTCCCGCAATCATGCTCGCAACGAGTTATCTCGCCGAGCGAATTGATTTAGAAGAGACCGTCATCATCATGCCGGTCGACCCTTACGTCGAACTTTCGTTCTTCGAGCGGTTCGATCAACTTGATCAAGCCGTTCAAGCGAATCCAGATGCATTACATCTGATGGGTGTCGAACCGTTGCATCCGACGTCTAAATATGGTTATATCATTCCGCAGACGGCAGAAACGATGTCTATCGTCGAACGCTTCCAAGAGAAACCAACACTTGAGGTTGCCGCAGATTTGATTGACCAAGGTGCGCTTTGGAACTGTGGTGTCTTCGCCTGCCGACTGGACTTTTTAATGCGGTGCTTAGAAGAACAAAATGTTCCAACGTCGTTTGAAGCACTGCGTTCCGAGTATGAGGCACTAGAAAAAACGTCGTTTGATTATGCTGTCGTCGAAAAAACGGACGCTTTATTCGTTCATCGGTATGATGGCTACTGGAAAGATCTCGGGACGTGGAACACTTTGACGGAAGAAATGCCGCATCCACTCCACGGGAACGCCCGGATGCTCCACTCGACGAATACACATATCGTGAATGAGTTGCAGGTACCCGTATTAGGAATCGGACTCGATAACTTGATCGTATCCGTGAGTCCGGATGGTGTTCTCGTTGCTTCGAAAGATGAAACACCTGCCTTAAAAGACTACTTGACGGATGCAACACTCCCACCACAATTTGAATGGAAACGATGGGGGTACGCGACGATCTTACATCAACAGCAACTAGAGGACGGACGGTACGCTGTCACCCGTCGCCTGCATATCAAGGCACATCAACAAATTAGTCACCATTATCATGCACATACGGATTCAACGTGGAGTATTTTACAAGGACGAGCGGAAGCATTGATCGACGGGCAATTGCAGCAACTCGGTCCGACTTCCGTCGTCCACATCCCGCAAGGTGTTCCTCATACGCTGACGACACTTGAAGATTTAATCATGATTGAAATCAAGTATTCCATCGATTGGACGGAACAAGATAACTATCCGCTACCGACCTCCCTCCGATCTAACCCTTGACTACAAGAACGACGCCAGATGAGGCGTCGTTCTTTTTAGCTTAAAAAAACTTCACTTGTCACGAACGTCACTGGACCTGTCATTTCAAAATCTCCAGCATGACGTGGGAGAAAGAACTGGCTACCTTTTCGTAGATGTATATGTTTTTCTTCTTGACGCGCTACTCCTTCTCCTTCGATGACCGTCAACAAACGAAAAACCGAATGATCCCGCAAAGCATAATGACCCGTCACATCATGACGGATAACCGTGAAGGAAGGTACTTGTAAAAGTTTCGTCATCACACCGCCTTCTTTTTCAATTATTTCTAGCTGATTCGTCCACGGTTCATCTGGAATCGTCGTGACGGCAATCGCTTTTTCGACGTGCAACTCGCGTGGTTTTCCATCATCACCTAGGCGATCGTAATCATACAGACGATACGTTCGATCACTCATCTGTTGAATCTCCAGGAGAACGATACCTGGTCCTAACGCATGAATCGTACCGCTCGGAATATAGTAAAATTCTCCTTTTTTTACACTTTGATGCCGTAATGATGTGTTCCAGTTTTTTTCTTGCGCACAACGGAATAGATCGTCCCGTGTTTTTAGATTGTGACCAAGAATGATTTCTGCATCTGGTGTGGCTTCTAGGATATACCAACATTCGTTCTTGCCGTATGGCTCTCCTTCAAGCCGCCGTGCTTCTTCGTCATTCGGGTGCACTTGAACAGATAAGTAAGCCGATGAATCCAGTAGCTTCACGTGCAACGGAAATGCATCAAGCAAATAATCTCCAAATAGTTCTGTTCGATGTGTCTCCCATAGTTCATCTAGCGTCTTCCCCTGATAAGGTCCATCTAAAAAGTGTGTCCGACCACTTGCGTGGGCGGAAGCTGTCCAACATTCTCCAATTTGTCCTTCCGGTAAATCAAACTGAAACAACGCTTCTAATCGTCGACCGCCCCAAATCCGTTCTTTGAAAACTGGTTGAATGGTATACATATCGACGCGGACTCCTTATCACTCCGGAGTGACGCTTCACCTCCACTATGTTTAGTTACCTCTTTATACCCATTTCCATGTATATATTATCCAAGTGAAGGTGAATTGATGCATAAAAAAACCAGGTCACAGATGTTTCTGCGACCTGGTTTAGAAATAAGTTACGATCTGTCATTCATAAGTTGATTTGTTCAATGATCGTCTGCGGATCAACGCGCTTTGTATAATCCGATGGTACTTCTGCAAAACGAATCACACCGTCCGTATCAATAATGAACGTCGCCGGTTTCGGTAACTGCCAATCCTCATTTCCGTTGTGTTTTGCTACATCAAGTCCCGATGCCTTGTAAATCTCGATCAAGTAATCTGGCAGGTCGAACACTAAATCAAATTGGCTTGATACATGTAAATCAACGTCACTCAAGACAGGGAAACTTAACGCATTCTTATTTGCTGTCTGCTCAGCAAATTCAGGTGTCTCTGGACTGATCGCAACGACGGTCGCTCCCTGAGCACGGATTCGGTCGATTTCCCGTTCGTACGCGCGAAGCTCGAGATTGCAATACGGACACCAGCCGCCCCGATAGAACGTCAAGATGACAGGACCTTGCTCGAGTAATGTCTCGATTGCCACCGGCTTGCCGGATACATCGGGTAACGTAAAGTGTGGAATCGTATCACCGACCCCTAAACCTTTAGCGATACCGGAAGCAGCGAGTTCAGCTGTCGCTTCCGCCATCAGGCGTTGTTTTTCAGCAGGTGCCTTTTGTCGAATTCCGATTGATACTGTTTGATTTCTTCGAGTAATCGTGTCATGTGTTCTCCCCCTTTATTGCTGTATAGAATAACAGGGAAATTACTCGTTTGTCTCTTCTGACGACTCCTCCGCCTTCTTCCGGAATCGTTTCACGAATCCCATCAGTTGTTCCGGTGTCAGTTCGAGCTTATTCTCATAGACATATTTCGTTCCGTATCCGAGTGCAAGGGTCGCTGTCGAAGCGACGCCCGCGGCAATGACGGCACCATACCCTGGAACTAGCTTCGCAATTTGCCGAAAAGCGGTCTTTCCGGAGTTTCCGACGATCGTCACGACAAGTAATTCCTTCGCACTCTCTTTGGATAACTGGCGTTCGTACAGATTCGATAACTTGAGCATCAAGCCGATTTGAATTGAAGTCAACGGAATGATATCAGCTCCTGGAAACGGCACGGCACCGATCGCACCAGAAGCTGTTCCGGCACCTACAATCCAGTTGTTGGCAATCTTTCCGCGAACGGTTGGATCCATCTGGCGAACGAACACATTATCCTTGTCGAACTTTTTTAAGATATCGAGGACCTCCCGGCGGAGCCGATCAATGTTCGTTCCTTCTCGTGCTGATACGGGAATGATTTTGGGTCCTGGTAGTTTTTCTGCAATATGGTGGACAATCGTATCGACATCATCCGTCGCATCCATCTTCGTCACGACAATCAAGACATTTTGGTTATGTTGATAGATCTTACGGAAGTTTTTCGTCTCCGTCTCAGATAAGACGGTACCTGCCGCATTTAAAAAGTAAAGGATGACATCGGCACTTTGATAGTACGTCCACGTCGCTTCCGAGTTCTGTGTATTGGCATCATTTAATCCTGGTGTATCGACGAAGATGACTTTATCCTCCGGGTGCTGCCTTACTTGATCAATCCGGACCGTTTCACCCGGGCGCGCCCCGACCGTTGCGACTTCACGACCAAGAATCGCGTTCAAGGTTGAGGATTTCCCCGCATTGACGTCTCCGATCAAAGCAACCGTCACGTCCTGCTCCAGCGATTGATTGAAATCCCGTCGCTCCGATTCAAACGACTGATCAAAGATTTCCTCCAGTTTGCGTTTCCGTTTTTGTTGATTGGTCTCGAGTCCTTCACCAAAAAAATCATCCATCGTGATCCCTCCCCCTTCTTCTACTGTCTGTCTTTTCCCGTTATCCCTCGCTTTCAACACAAAGAAGGCAAGGGAACATTGCGTCCACTTGCCTAATTTTAGAGATATGTGCTGCGTCGCTCGAGCAATACCGTATCGCGCCATCTGCCTCCGAGCCGACCAATTCGCTCCCGGCGACCGACTTCCCGAAAATCAAAACGTTCATGAAGGCGCAGACTCGCTTGATTTTCCGGAAAAACTTGCGATTGCAACGTCCAGATCCCGGCTGCTTCACTTGCTTGAATGACGTCTTCCATCAAGCGTGTGCCGACACCTTTACCGCGTGCTTCTTCCGCGATATAGAGGCTGATTTCAGCGACACCAGCGTATGCCGGAATCGAAGAGAATGGACTTAACGCGACCCAGCCGAGCAATTGCTCGTCTTCAATCGCAACGAGACGACTGTGTTCATGGTGATGCCTCGTCCATTCTTCGTATGGTAATGCTTCCGTGCGAAACGTCGCATTCTCCGTCTTTATTCCTTGTTCGTAGATCCGAACGACTTCTGGGTAATCGTCCGCTATCATTTGACATACTTTCATCTCATCAGACTCCTTTGTTGCTCACTGTTGATTCTAGTTCGACAGTATGTCAGGAGTCTCCTGTTTAATCGACGGTGAACGGGATTGGTTTCAAGTCGATTGGTGTGTTCGTCACGGTGTTGGAATAGCCGGTTTGTAGATAGAAGTCATCGATTGCATCTATTTGTGACGCCGATAGCGTGAACGTCGCCCGTAGTAGCTTTTGTTTCGCATCGATGACTTCAACAGTCGGTTTGATTTCGCGACCATCCGGTGGTTCGTTTCCTTGAATCAGGAACATACTGTTTTTAACATCCAACTTGATATCTGAAATTTTTTGATCCGAGTTCGTCAAGAAATCGACTTGTACGTGAGAACCGGACGTCTCTACCTTTTGAATCGTCATCTTCAATGGATGATGCGCATCTTGTTGCGTATAAGGGAAAGATGTCTTCTTTAGTGACAGCCAATGTGTCTTCGGTGAAAGGCTCAAAGAAGGATGCAACGTATAGGACCCGGATGGAATGACATAATTTCCGAATCGAATCCGCGAGACATCCGTTCGTTTCGACCCGCTGACCGAACTACTTACTAACGATGTTCCAACTGACCAGTTTTTGATGATCTCCTTCCCTTTATCATCAAACAGAGCCAGTTCTAGCCAATATTGATCCGACTTCGGATAAACCGCCGTATAATCAAACGTCGTACTTGCCTGTCCTTTTGTCATCTGTTTTAACGTGACATCGACCGCATAATCAGGATTTTTTACCGTCGTATTAAACGTCTGTTCAATCGCTTGCAATCGTTTGACCGGAACCTCGAATTGCCAGTTCCCGTCTAGACCAAACATTTCCGAAATCACGAGTGGTACCTGCATGGAATCACTTAATTTCTGTAAGCCGACATCATATTCAATTCGGGCTTTCCATGCCTTACCGTCCTGTTTGAAATATGCCAGTTCTTGATTTTCAGTACCTTCGAATCGTTTATCACCTTTGAACACTTCATAAAACGCCGCTCGTTTCGTTTCGTTGACGTTTGGTACACCAGTTGCCGTCAGGTTCATCCCGATTGTCGTACCATCATAGTAGGCGTCGACGACCTTGATCGTAATGCCTTGATCGGTTACCGTCTGATCAATTGCTGTTGCAAGTTGTTTCTTCTCGATTTCCGTACCGACTGTGCCCTGTTCTATAAAGGGACGATACAGTCCACCAATCAATGGAACATGCGACATCGCGGAAGCGAACGGTGGAACGATGAACGTCGTCACGAATAGCGAGGCGGCAAGACCTGCGATGGCGACGTACTGTTTCCGACGAGGACGTCGTTGTTTTCTTTCCGCTACGCCTTGCGTAATGCCTTGACGAATCCGGTCTTGTAAGGCGTTCGTTGGGACAGGAATTTTTTCATAATCATTTCGTAGATCGTGTTGCTCCATAATCCATTCCTCCTAACTGTATCTTCAATTCTTCGCGTCCTCGCTTTAAGTACGTCTTGACCGTATTGAGAGTGATGCCGATGAAGCTTGCGATCTCTTTCATCGGAATATCATGAAAATAGTAGAGAACTAAGACGTCCCGGTATTCTTTTCGCAGATGCGATAAAGCGTGCACGAGATCAAGATGTTCGTCTCGCGATTGGTCTTCCTGCACTGGAATATGAAGTAAGATGTCATCAGTTGGTTGTTGTTTTTCCAACACACGATAACAATTACGAATGAGGATTTTCGTGAGCCATGTCACGAAATGTTTCGGTTCCTTCACTTGTTCGATCGAGATGAACGCTTTATAAACTGTCTCTTGTACGACGTCTAAGGCATCGTGTTCGTTCTTCACATAAAGATATGCTGTTCGGTAGAGTTGTTCGCTATGTAGGAGCACCAATTGCTCAAACGCCGCTTCATCGTGCTTCATCGCACGGCGGACGAGTGTCGTGTGCTCGTTTCGTAAGTCCATCGTGTTCCCTCCCTTTACTTATTAGAGCATGATGAGCCGAGAAAAGTTTCAAAAAATATCCAAAAGAAAAGGACTCTTGCGTTTCAAGAGTCCTTCATCCTTCAAATATCTAATCGTACTGCCATTTCCCGACCGAATCGATCCCCGTGGTCGATGAAGCCGAGACTCGCATACAGGCGGTGTGCCGCCTGATTATCCGGTCGATAGCCGACGACGATTCGTTTTGCAGCAGGTAACGCGCGCATCTCGTCAATCACGGCTTGCATCGCTAATCGTCCGATCCCGTTCCCTTGTTGCGTCTGATCGATCATGATGCGGTAAATCCAGTAGCCGTTGAGTTCTTCTAGCTCCGTGTTGTACATCACAAAACCAACGACGGCTTCACCTGCAATGATCGCCCGAAGGACAAGGCTCGGTTCGAACTTCGCTTGCGCGATCGAGTAGACATTCGCTTCCATGAAGTCTTGCTGTTCTACTGTCAGTGCCAGCTCACAACACGCTTCCCAGTTTTCTGCTGTTACCGGTACAAGTTGAATCATGTTCATTTCCCCTTTTAGTTAGACGGGAGTTGCCTCCAGCGTCTGTTGATCACATCGTTGCACAGTGATCGCCCCCTTTCCTTCTCTCTCCTATCGGTTGGTTTGATTCATTGTTGAAGAACTGCTGCGTTTTCAAGCAAAGCAGGTAGTTCGGCTAACGATGTAATCGTAAATGTCGGCTTGATATCCGTCGCTGATTTTCCGTCTGGATTAAACCAACATGTTGCGATACCAGCTTGATTGCCACCTGCGATATCAGCTGACAAGGAATCCCCGACGATGATTGTTCGCGCTGGGTCGAATTGTGGAATCCGCGCAAACACATGATTGAAAAATCCTGCCATCGGTTTTTGAAAACCTGTCTCTTCTGAAACGAAAATCCCTTCAAAGAAATCTGTTAATCCAGCGCCATCGAGCCGTGCGCGTTGTGTCTTCGAAATACCGTTCGTGACGACATACATCGTGACGTTTCCGGTTAGCTGCTCAAGTAGCGCCGTCGCACCCGGAATCAATTCTGTTCCTTGTGCGAGATAGCTACGATACGTTTCGTCAACTTCTCGTCCGTCGACCGTCCGTCCTTCTTCCGCGAAGAACGTCACGAACCGTGAGTGAATGACTTCCTCGCGTGTCACCTCGCCTCGTTCAAGTGCTTTCCAAAGCGCTTGATTGAGTGTTTTATAGCGCGTTTCTCGCTCCGGCGTCCACTGCAACTCTTGTTGCTCGAGCAGGCGGCGAAAGGCAATCCGTTCCGTCGCTTCAAAATCGAGTAATGTATGGTCAATATCGAATAATACCGTCGTGTAAAACATATTCAAGCTCCTTTTCGTACGTGTTGTACAGTCGTTGTTTTCCCGCCCAGTTGAAATAAAAGAACTCCGCCACCAATCAGTAGCACGCCGAGTGCTTTCGTCCACGTAAACGGAACGGTCTGTAAACCGAACCAACCGAGCGTATCCCACAGTAAGGCAAACAGGATTTGTGATACCATGACGATCGAAATCGCACGACTCGGTCCGAGTTGTTGAACGCCTTGCGTCACACAGAGGACGACACCGACACCGATGATTCCGCTGAACCAAAACCAGGTTTGCGCCTCTTTTAGGGCAAACAGTTGTGATCCTTCGACGATTAAACCAATCGTCAGTGAAGCGAGGAACCCGAGTCCAAGAACTAGCGTCGTCGTCGCCCAAGCACCAACGTGTTCTTTGACTTTTGCGTTAAACGTATTTTGAATACAGACGAGCATGCCCCCACAAAGGGCAAGGATGATTCCCGTAACCATGTCGCACCTCCTTCATTCGTAAATGCTTTCTCCGACTCGCTCCATCAATCCGTCTCGATCAATGATCTCAATCGTATGCTGCGTCCGGCGGATCAACCCATCGTCGACGAACTGGCGTAAGACACGATTAACATGACGATAGCTCGTCCCGATCAAATCTGCCGCATCGACGAGTTCCTTACTCGCAAAAGCATCCGTATTAGGTGTCATCGACAACAAATAACTGGCGAGCCGAACTTCAACCGGGTACAACAGATTGAAGCTGAGCGTATGCGATTTTAATTCAAACTTTTTCGTAATCGTCTCGAGTAAAAATAATAGAAAGGCAGGATGATGGACACGTGCTTCTTCCAAATCCGGATAGGCAATGCGTAAGACGGTCACTGGTGTCACTGCCTCGACCGTGTTCATCAAATCAATCTTTCGGACGAACTCAATATCACCGACGAGATCAAACGGATGTTTAAAGGACAACACGAGACGTTTCCCCGTTGCCGACATATGCGTGATCTTCAATTTCCCTTCGACGAGCAGGTAGAGTTCATGCGCAACATCACCTTGTCGGCATAAAGCCTCACCCGGTGCGAACGTCTGAATGTGCATCGCCTTGCGTAGCGATGCGTCAAAGACATGCGTTAACTGATACCGCTCCAGATAGCTCACAATGTCCGTCACTTCTTCTCCTCCTTAACTCTTTAAGATGAAGATGCCTGCGACCATCATCACGATGCCGATGATCTGCGGACCCCGCAGTCGACGTTTCATGACGCCGAACCAGCCTCTTCCGTCAATCCAGAGTGCCAGCGCTAATTGCGCCAATAAAAAGAGCGAAATCGTCAAAGTCACGCCCATCCGGTGGACCGCTGTCATGTTGCTGAATAATATAATCGCCGCAAAGGCTCCTCCTGCCAGATAGAGCGGTTTGACACGTCGCATCGCTGAAAAACTGTGATCCCGTAAGACGATCGCTAAGAGGATCGCAACGATGAACCCGGTCATCTGAGTGATCGTTGCCGCTTGCCACGTCCCGATCGTTTGACTGATCCGGGCATTGGCAACACTTTGGAGCGTTAAGAAAAAACCACCCGCAATCGCAAATAAGACACCACGCATGTGCATACTCCTCTCTTGTTCCATGATACTTTCATTTAACGAGAGTTACTCTGATTTGAACAGGACATTTGTCCTGAGAACGCGTCAAGATGTAAAAAAGGATGAACGATATCAACCTCGTTCATCCTTTCATCCAGTTCAAACAAAATTCTAAATCCAGTTGAAGATGCGCTTTCATCAATCGCTCCGCTTCTTCCGGTTGATGATTCAAAATCGCTTGATAGATCTCATCATGTTCTTCAATCAAGAGTGGTCGTTTATGGTGGACAACAGTCTTACGGAATAGATAGATGATGGATTGCATCCGGTCAATGATATCAATCATCACCGGGTTGTTCGTTGCCCCGACGATCACATCGTGGAATTCCTTGTTCGCCGCCATCACTTCTTCGAGTTCGCCCGTTCTACCGATCTCGACACACTGCTTCAACTTTTCTAAATCGGCTTCTCGCATATATGTCGCACAATGACTGGCTGCGAAGCCCTCAAGCAACATCCGGACTTGAAAGATGTGTCGCAGATCCATGTCGCTCGGATTGACGACACGTTTTTGCTTAATCAATCCTTCTTGCTCCAGTTTTCGAATCGAATCTCTGACGGGAGTACGGCTAATTCCCATTTCCTCAGCTAGACGCTCTTCGACTAACTTCGTTCCACGTTCCAGTTCTCCGTTTAAGATGCGATCCCGGATGTATTCATATGCCTGAACATATGCTAATTGTGTCGTTTTCTTCCCCACAGACATCGTCTCCTACATTCGAATTTCTTCTAGTTCAAAGTATAAGTTTAATATTGGGAATTGGAAAGAGACATATTTTTGTATACATTTTTAAATAAATTGTATACAAAAATGAACTTAGTGTGTACAATTCGGTTAAAGACTTTATGAAAGCGCTATCTTTTTATGAAAAGGAGTTTGATTAGATGAACATACGCGTTGGATTTATTGGTTTAGGCATCATGGGAAAACCGATGGCCTTGAATATACTAAAAGCCGGTTATGACGTCACGGTGAATGATTTAAATACGGAAAGTGTCGAGACACTCGTTCAAGCGGGTGCGGCATTCGGAACACCTGCTGATATGGGAACGACGTGTGATGTCATCATCACGATGCTACCGGCTTCGCATCACGTCGAGCAAGTCGTCCTTGGAGAAAACGGTCTCTTACAAACGGCTACAGCTGGAACGATCTTGATTGATATGAGTTCGATTTCCCCTGTCGCCTCGGTCGAGATTGCACAACAAGCAGCACTACGCGGAGTCGAGATGCTCGACGCACCCGTCAGTGGTGGAGAACCGAAAGCAATCGACGGGACGCTTTCCATCATGGTCGGCGGGAAAGACGACGTCTTTGAAACCGTCCGACCACTCCTAGAAGTCATTGGTGCCAGCGTTACGCTTGTCGGCAAAAACGGGAGCGGTGTCACGGCTAAGCTTGCCAATCAAATCATCGTCAATTTAAATATCGCTGCCATGTCCGAGGCATTGACGCTCGCTGCGAAAGCAGGCATCGATGTAGAGAAGATGTATCAAGCCATTCGCGGTGGTCTTGCGGGTAGTGCCGTGCTCGATGCGAAAGTACCGTTGATTCTAGAGCGAAACTTCGTTGCCGGTGGACGCATCGATATCAACTTAAAAGATATGACGAACGTCATGGAAACCGCGCATGAGATTGGTGTTCCTTTACCCCTCTCTAGCCAACTCGTTGAGATTTTCCATGCATTGAAAATTGATGGAAAAGCTGCGGATGATCACGGCGGCATCATTCAGTACTACGAAAAATTAGCACATGTTGAAGTAAGGAAGGTGTAAACGATGATTTCGACATTCCCGACATTACCAAGTAAAACGACACTCAACCAATTACCATCCCTACCGAATGCAATAGTAGTAGATGAATTGTTAGTTGAAGCCTTACATCAGTTTCCTCATAAAATCATCGTCCTCGACGATGATCCAACAGGTGTGCAGACCGTCCATGGCGTGTCTGTCTATACTGACTGGACGAGCGAAAGTATCGAGGCCGGATTTAGCGAAGACCAGTCGATGTTTTTTATTTTGACGAATTCTCGTGGATTTACGCGTGAAGAAACACGACAAGTCCATGAAGACATCGCGGCTACCGTCCAAGCCGTTTCCGATCAACGAAATCAGCCGTTTATTTTAATTAGTCGTGGTGATTCGACACTTCGTGGACATTATCCGCTCGAAACGGACGTCTTACGCCAAACCCTCGAACAACAGTCCAGTGGTCACTTTGACGGTGAAATCCTGATGCCATTCTTCCAAGAAGGTGGTCGTTTTACGATCAACGATGTCCATTATGTGCTTGAAGACGACACACTCGTACCAGCAGGGCAAACGGAGTTCGCAAAGGACCGGACGTTCGGTTATTCCGCTTCGCACCTTGGGGAATGGGCAGAAGAAAAATCGGGTGGGGCTTTCCCAGCTGACACCGTCATCTCCTTATCACTGGATGATTTACGACAGGTCCGTCTTGACGCACTCGTGGCACAACTGATGAACGCTCAAGATTTCAATAAAATCATCATCAATGCGACAGATTATCTTGATGTCAAAGTCGCGACGATTGCTCTGATTCGCGCGATGAATGCAGGAAAACGATTTTTATTCCGGACGGCCGCAGCTTTTACGAAAGTCATCGGTGGAATCGATCAGCGTCCCCTCCTGACAAGAGAAGAACTCGTGTCCGATACGACGCCTGGCGGTTTGATCATGGTTGGATCACATGTCCAAAAAACGACAGAGCAACTAGCCGAATTAAAAACGTGTGACTTCATTCATTTCATTGAGTTTGATGTCCATCTTGTCCTGTCTCCTGATCAATTCGAACAAGAAATTAATCGAATCATCACGACGACGGAACGATTGATTGCATCTGGACAGACAATTGCCGTCTATACGAGACGAGAACGTCTCGACCTAGGAGAGAATCAACAAGAGAATGAATTAAAGCTATCCGTTAAAATTTCTGATGCTGTGACGAGCATTGTCAGCCGTCTGCATGTACGTCCAAGCTACATCATTGCTAAAGGTGGAATCACGTCAAGTGATATCGGGACGACTGGTCTGAAAGTCAAACGAGCAACTGTTGCCGGTCAAGTCAAACCGGGCATTCCGGTTTGGAAAACAGGAGCCGAAAGTAAGTTCCCCGGACTGACATACGTCATCTTCCCAGGGAATGTCGGTTCAAAGACGACGCTAAAAGAAGTCGCAGAGTTACTTCACACTTGATATTTATGTAAGCGGATACAAAGAGTGAGTCATCACCTCAGTGGAATTCATGATATGAAGGAGAGATCTTGATGGTTACGGGTAATTTATTGGTCGTCATTTTTATTCTGTCTCTAGCTCTACTGTTCTTTTCCATCCTAAAGCTTAAAATCGAACCGTTTCTGGCACTTGTAGCGATTTCCATCTTGACGGCTTTAGCCATCGGGATGCCTGTCAAAGAAGTCGCATCCGTCGTCACGACTGGTTTCGGGAACACACTCGCGGGTGTCGGTATCCTGATTGGTCTTGGTGTCATCTTTGGTCAATTTCTTGGTGCATCGGGTGCTGTCGAAAAGATTGCCCAAGCTGTCTTGAATGTGTTCGGACCTAAAAAGTCCTCTGCCGGACTTGCCCTGACTGGAACAGCGGTTTCCATTCCTGTCTTTTTTGATGCAGCTTTCGTCATCTTAAGTGGATTGATTCGTTCGCTCTCTTCTAAAACAGGTATCTCCGTCGTCAGTTTCGTTACGGCACTCGGTGTCGGTCTGATCGTCTCGCACAACATGATCGCCCCGACACCTGGACCACTCGTCGTCGCAGAAAATACAGGATCAGAGCTCGGCTTCTTCATTCTGTATGGGATCATTGTCGCCATTCCAGCTACCCTCGTTGGTGGTTACCTATATGGTATGTTCATCGGAAAACGAATTAAGCATTCTGGCGACATCGAAGAACTCTCGATCGACCCAGCGGATTTACCAAAGAAAGAAATCGGCACAGGACTTAGCTTCTTCATGTTAGCTTTACCCATCGTCTTGATTTTATTGAATACGGTCTCTCAACTGCTATTTCCCGGAACTTCGATTGCGACGTTCTTTGGATTCATCGGTGAGAAAAACGTTGCCTTATTGATTAGTGTCTTTGCTGCTGTCATCTTATTACGCCCATACATCGCAATCCCAAATGCACGCTTATACTCGGAAGCAATCAGTTCAGCCGGAATCATCATCTTGATTACCGGAGCCGGCGGTGCCTTTGGAGCCGTCATCAATAATAGTGGCATCGGGGATCACCTCATTACGACGATGCAAAACTGGAGCATCCCGGTTCTTTTGCTGGCATTCATCTTTTCACAGATCCTCCGGGCGTCACTTGGATCAGCGACGGTCGCCCTCGTTACGACATCGAGTATTCTCGGTCCGATGGTCGGAGAATTAGGTGTGTCTCCGATTCTTCTTGGTCTAGCGATTTGTGCTGGTGGGATTGGACTCTCCTTACCCAACGATTCAGGTTTTTGGGTCGTCAACCGGTTTGGTAAATTGACGATTCCTCAAACACTCCTTGCTTGGACCGGAGGTGGCTTTATCGCTGGTTTAACAGCGCTCGCTACGGTCTTCCTCTTAAGTCTATTCACAGGGATCTTACCTGGACTCTAACTCAAAAATGCCACCGATGACATTCATCGGTGGCATTTTTGTTCATTCGTTTTCCAATCGTTTAATCGCTTCATCTAGTTGTTCCTGATCCTCTTCCGACAACTTCGGATATTGCGGATCAATTTCTTTCAGAACGTCATTCATGACTTCAGTGACGATATAGCGAGAATACCATTCGTCATCTGCCGGCAAGATGTACCACGGTGCATACGATGTCGATGTCGCCGAGACAAGCTCAGCAAAAATCTCATGGTATTCGTCCCAGTGCTTGCGTTCTTCAATATCACTGAACGAGAATTCGAAGTTTTTCTTTGGATCCTTCAGACGAGTCAACAATCGTTGCCGTTGCTCCTCTTTTGAGACATGGAATAAAAACTTGACGACCCGGAAGCCGTTCTCGACGAGATAGCGTTCAAAGTCATTGATTTGGCGATAGCGCATCTGCCACACATCTCCGTCATCCGGCTTTTCTTCCTCTTCGAGCAAATCATGGATTCGTGGCGCAATGACTTCCTCATAATAGGAACGGTTCAAGATGCCGACTTCCCCTTTTTCCGGTAGTCCTTCGTGGATCCGCCATAGATAATCATGTTTTTGCTCCGTATCCGACGGTTTTTTAACGGAAATCGTCCGAAGTCCTTGTGCGTTCAAGTTGGAAAAGATGTAGCTGATCGCCTCATCCTTCCCCGCTGCATCAATCGCTTGCAGGATGACGAGGACGCCGTTCTTTTCTTCAGCATGCAAACGCCAGTGTAACTCTTGTAACGTCTCGACACTTGTGGGAATCCGCTTCTCTCGCAATTCCGCTTCCGAAATCTCATGTTTTTCTGATGTCGGGTAATTCGAAAACGAGACTTGCTCGCCTTCCTTAACACGATAGGATGACAGTTTCATGGTAGGGCTCCTCCTTTAATTGCTTCTAAAAGGGGTTTACCCTACTCGTTCATCCTGAAAACGTTCAGATGAACTTATCTTTTCAAAAGGAGACGGACTCCCTCTTCTAGCGTCGTCACAGGACGACCGAGTAATTCTTCAAAATCAGTACTTTCCACTGCAAGGGTCCCTGCTGCGATATCTGCCTGGATACCAGTTAACATTGGAATCAAGAAGTCAGGTAAGCCAGCTGCTTGCATCCGTTCGCCATAGGTCGCGCCATCTACTTCATCTAAAGCGACCGGTCGGTTAAGCACTGTTCCGACTGCAGTCGCAAGTTCTGCTTGTGTATGCAACGGTCCCGATAGTTCATAGATCGCTTTTGGATGCTCAAGCGTCAGCCCCGTCGCAATCGCCAACGCATACTCATCTTGTAACGCCCATCCGACTTTGCCTTCACCTGCAGCCGTTAACCAATCTGCGCCTTGTGAAACGGCATCAATCGTTCCGAGTTCATTTTCGAGATACCAGTTGTTGCGGAAAAAGACATACGGGATACCTGTCGCTTGAATCGCTTCTTCTGTGACCCGATGTGTTCGCGCAAGTCCGTTCGTACTGTGTGCCGCATTGGCGATACTCGTATAGCCGATCAGCTTGACGCCTGCCGCTTGTGCTGCCGTGACAGCGGCTTGATGTTGCCGGATCCGTGTTGCTTCTTCACCGTCCGTCGAGATGATCAGCAGACGATCGATGCCTTGAAACGCGTGTCCGAGTGTTTCCGGCTGATCAAAATCACCATGCCGGACATCGATTCCTTGCGCCGTAAGGGTTGCCGCTTTTTCAACGTCACGGACACTAACCGCTACATGTTCGATGCCGACTTGTTCACTGAGATGTTGCACGATCCGTGCACCTAATTTTCCGGTTGCTCCTGTAATTAACCATTTCATGATGAAACCACTCCTTTGAAGTTTGATGTTGTTCTTCATGATACGCCAGGTGATACACTAAAAAAAGTAGGCACTTATCTGAAACTAGGTCCCTCAAAACGAACCAATGGGAGAGGATGAACGTGGCTGTATTCGATTCAACAACTAATCAACGGACGGTTTGTCCAGTCACTCGGGTCCAACAGATGGTCGCTGGCAAATGGAAGATCATCTTGCTCTGGCACCTGACACACGGGACGCATCGTTTTCATGAACTGCAACAATTAACAGGCATCTCTAAAGGAACATTAACGCGTCAGCTTCGCGAGCTCGAGGCGGACGGTTTGATTCAACGACACGTCTTTGGCGAAGTTCCTCCTCGCGTTGAATATTCCCTGACGGATGCCGGACATAGTTTTTTACCGATTCTTGACCAAATGGCAGCTTGGAGTGAGCAACACTTCCAGGGGGATGATCGTGAGTAACAAAAAAACATGCGCTTCTTCTCGATTCAGAAAAGAAGTGCATGTTGTCGTTCATTCCGTCGCTGTCACCGTCTGACGTAAGTGGGTATCAATCGCCTCTGCGACGCGTAATCCGGAGATGACAGCACTCTCGACGCGCGTCCGCCCTGACGCATCATCGGCTTCAAGGAACGCATCCCCGGCAAGCCAAAGCGGATGTGCCGCTAGTTTCAAATGCGGTGTCCGGTAAACCGCACGTGCCTGAGCGTAACGCCAACGTTTGAGCTGACGCGAAACAATCGTCACCGGTCCGAGTTGCTGTTGTAACAGCCGCTCGACTTCAGCGAGTGTCTCTTCTTCCGGACGCTCGTACCAGTCTTCACTGAAGCGAGCTGTCATATAGACGCTCAAGAGTGTCGTCTTCGAAATCTGCTTCTCGGCATTATTGACGAGTTTTAACATCCCATCGACGAGTTGTTCGTCTTGTAGGCCGACTTCCCCGATCGTCAGTCGCTCTTTGATTTCAAACAGACCCACGAATGTCGGCTCGAACGTCACTTGGCGTAACTGCTCATGATCGTCATCTCCAAGCGCCAGATCAGAAGACTGCAACAGTTCATATGCTTGCGGCACAGGCGCCGTCACGAGTAACGCATCATACGTACCTTGATGATCCGTAGCTTGTGTGACGAGTTCGTCCTCTGTTGCCGTAATATGCGTGACCTGTTCATTCAACTGGACGGGAATCCCTCGACCAATCGCTTGTACGAGTTGATTCATACCATTCGTTGCGACATAGCGTGGAAAATCCGTTCCGAACCACTTACGAACCCATCCCTTCTCAAGCCATTCGTCGACTTCGCGTTCCAACTCTTCCGTCCGCACCGTGAAGAAGACGGCACCATGATCCGCTGTTCCTTGATCAATCCGACGAGTTGCCATTCGCCCCCCGACGCTCTGGCTTTTTTCGATGATTTCAACAGCATGTCCTGCTGCCTGCAATTGACGTGCCGCAAAGATTCCGGCGAGTCCACCACCGATGATTCCGATTCGTTTCCCTGTCATCTCGCTTCCCCCTCATATTCCTCATTTCCCTAAGTATAGAGGTTTCTTCCAAGACATGGGTGAATCAATACCCGTCCGATATGCTCGTCATCTGTAATTCCTGCTCGATGAGCATGATGTTCTCCTCAAAGAACACCCGGTGCTCTCCTAGTCCACGTTTGATGCACCACCCGACGGCCGTGAGTGCTTCCCACAAACGATAGTATGCTAGATACGTCTCGATTGGTACGTCTGGGTGTAACGTCGCGTATCCTTCTTGAAATGCCGTGACGTAAGCGGAACCGAACGTATTGAGATTACGGACGATCTTCGTGAAGTCCATCTCGACGGCCCCGTAGCGGGTCGTCTCGAAATCGATCACCCCTGTGACTTGATCACCTACCGTCAGTAAATTTGCTAGGCGGAAGTCACAATGTGTGGCAACGGGACATGAAGGCTCCGGTAACGACTGTTCTCGTCTGACTAACTCTGTTTGGATGTTCTCTAAAAAAACGGGATCAAGTTCGGATGTGATGAACGGCATGAACCCCTTGAGTTTTTCATTCCGGAAGCGTCGCCAGTCCTGAACCGGATAGGCATAAAATCCATCTTCCGTATACTCGCCATAGGCTTTTCCTATGCACGTATGCAGCATTGCGAGCGTTCGACCAATTTCGTACGCCAATTTTTTAGTCATCGTGACTGGTGCCTGTCCCGGTAAGGCAGCAAGGACGAACGCCCCTGTCGTCTGCCCGGGAGCTGCTTCAGCTAAGATGTACGGCACGGGTACAAACCCTTCTAGTACACGAATCCAGCCACGCTCCCGGTACCACTTTTCAGCCGTATACGGGCGCTTTAAGAAAACAACCTGACCATCCGTTAGGACGAGACGATCGACTTCAGAACTATACGATTCGTCGACGGTCGCGCATGCTGCGACGTCGAGTTGAAAATGTTCAATCCATTCGTCTCGTGTCATTCCGTCGTCCCCACTATTTTCTGTAGCGTTTCACCTGGTAGACCGTCAATCGGTCCAACATAGGTCGATTCAAAACCTAATCCGATCAAAATACGGCGCGATGCTTCATGCGCTGGATCAATCGTTGCCGTGACGACCTGTAGCTCTTCTTCTATCGCTAACTGTAAGAGACGCTCTGCAATCGCTGTGCCGTATCCGCGTCCCCACTGATCGGGTAGCAGCATGTAACCGAGCTCTGCTTCGAACGGTTGCGTTTGACTCCGAGTCATGCGTCCGATTCCAATCCATGTCTCTTCGGCATAAATCAAATACGATCCGAGTCGGTCGTGCTGCTGTTGTTCAAGGATTCGGTCAAAGCGCTGTTTCGTTTCCGCATCTGTTAATGCCTGTTCCGTGATGTAACGCATGACACGTTCGTCTTGGACGAGCGTTGCGTAGCGTTCGTAATCGGGCGCTGTTATTTTTTGTAATTCAATCATCTTATTCTCCTCTTCATGTCCGGTAATCATTGTGGGTTGGGGTGAAGACATCTTCCGTCGACGGACGAACAATCGCAAAGTGCTCGACGTTATAATGACCGTGCAAGACTTGATTGTGGTGGGCGATCATTTGCTCCGGCGTCAGGACATCGGAGCCGTTCGTCGTATGCCCGTCGGCGACGAGTGTGACATCAAAGCCGTGCACCGTCGCACTGCGCACCGCGGTATCGATGCAGTGTTCCGTCTTACAGCCTAAGACGATCAGATGTTCAATCGATGCTTGCTGTAGATGATCGAGCAAGGGGGTGCCATGAAACGCATTCGTCGCCGCTTTATCGAACGTGACACTGGACGCTGGAACGGGAATCGAGTCATGGACTGCAAACCCGGGTCCTGTTCCGCCAGCGACGTCCAGATCCCGAATGAAAACGACCGGGATGTTCCGATCGTCTGCTTCGAGTACGATCGCTTCGATGACATGCGCGACTTGTTCTTTTAAGTATACCGGACGTTCTTCCGTGTTCCCGTCAACGAGTTCCTGTTGAAAATCAATCACTAGCACCGCTTGTTTCATCGTCATGTTCCTCCTTGTAAAATCGACTGCTTGTTTCCTTCCCGTTCATCTGAATGATTTCCTGCTCCTGACAGACGCGAAACTTTTTAGCTGTTGGATTCGTTAAGAAGAAGGAAAGGATGTGTCTGGATGATTTGGTTTGGCGTCATCTTCTTATGTGTGCTTCTCGTCAATCTGACACTGGAGAAACTGATCATGAACCGGACGATGACAGGTCGCTGGTTCGTACGCAACTTACTCATTTGTCTCGGGATCACTCTATTACTATTCGGAATCGAACGTTATGTCATATCCGGATTCTAAAAAAGCAGATAGCGATTTTCGCTACCTGCTTTTTTAGTTAATAGACTTCGTAATTTTGCCCCGTCTGTGCCCCTTCGACACTCTTTTCGAACGCCGTCGCGACACGTGACGCCGGAACGGCTTCAAAACCACGGAAGAAGGGTCCGTACTTCTCGAGCGACTCGATCAGTACGTTCGGACTGACGCTATTGATTCGAATGCCTCGTGGCATCTCGATCGCTGCTGCATGAACGAACGCTTTGACTCCACCGTTCGCAAGCGCAGCAGATGCGCCTTGGCGAATCGGATCATCCATCATGATGCCAGTCGTCAGCGTAAAGCTTCCCCCGTCTCGTACTGACCCTAAACCAAGTAGGACGAGATTGATCTGACCTTTTAGTTTACTGTCGATTCCGATTTGATTAAGCTCCGGTGTTAAGTCCGTCAATGGACCAAAATGAGCGCCACCTGTGGCACTGATGACGGCATCAACAGAACCGACTGTTTCATACATCGCTCGAATACTTGCCTCTGACGTAATATCGACTTGTATATCCGCTCCACTTCGCCCGGCACGAATGATGTCATGTCGCCCACTCAACCGTTCGACGACTGCCTGCCCAATCGTTCCGCTTGCTCCTACTACTAAAATTCGCATGATCCCTTCCCCTTTCACGTCTAGCTTACTTATCTAGCCTACTGCACAGCAGCTGATGGTTTCAAGGAATCTACCGGATGCGTCTTCAAGAAGTTAAGGATTTCTTCGAACAAACGTTGTTTATCCCGATCGAGTGTCAGTAGATGTTTACTGTTCGGAAGAAGGACCTTTTTCTGATCTCGGCTCGGCACTGTCGTTTCGATTCGCTCGAGACTCGCATGATAGACGGCATCATCTAAGGCACCAAGGAACAATGCGATGGGTTGCGTGATCTTTGGCAAGACGACTCCCGTGTCGAGGATGAACTGTTGCAGTGCCCGTAAGTCTTTCTCCGGTCGTGGAAAATGACGGTCGACAAAGTCTACGATCCACTCTGGTGAACGATCGTCAAACTGAAAATACCGTTCTGTATAGCGACGGACGCGGTGCTCGAGTCCCGCAATCGTCCGCTCAAGAATCGGCGTTGAGAGTAAGACGAGTCCGGCACATCCTGACTGTTCTGCCAATCGAAGTGCCATCACTCCACCGAGTGATTGTCCGATCAAAAAGATGTCGTTGTACCCTTGATCACGTAAAAACGCGAGTCCGGCTTGCGCGGATTGCCAGACGTCTTCGATTGTCGTCTCAAACAAGCGCTCCGGCGATTCCCCGTGCCCGGCGTAATTGAGAGCGTAACAGGTATAGCCGGCTGCATGTAAAAAACGAGCGAGACCCCGCATCTCATTCGCACTTCCAGTAAAACTATGTAACAACAAAACAGCAGGTCCGGGTCCTTCTAAGTACAGATCCTTTGATTTCGTAATCAAGTGCGCCCCTCCTTTTCATCTCTTCACACTTCCTCTACCGAAACATCCTCCCGTAACGATTTTATAATCCGAAAGCCTGGGTAGTCCGCTTCGGATCGTCGTTCGCCACTTGACCGATAATAAGCATTCCAGTAACTGATCATCCGGTCTTCGATTCGCTTCATGTATGCCGGATCATCCTCGACGAACCGCCGCTTCACTTCCGGATCCCATTGCTCGATTGCGGGTACGATGATGTCGACGATTTCACGGACGTACTCACTAGCAAGTTCGATGATATAGGCGAGGACCCATCCGTCGTGTGGATGGTTTTTAAGTAACTGCTGAAGATAACGCTCACGAACATGACCATCATGGTGACGGGTGTAGAGACAATATAACATCGTCTGTTGTGTCGACGTCAGTTCCTTGATCCGCTCCGAGTCGATTTCTGACACGTATAAACGCATCGGAATCTGTATGTGTTCCTGCTCTACTTTCACTTTGATTGTTCCTGGTGATAAGCGTGTCCATGCAAATGGTAAACACGCTTTAACGACCCGAACGTCCTGTTCATATCGTTTAGGAAATGCGGTGATCCAGCGGTTCATCTCGTTCTCCTCCTAATATAAAAAACTCCAAACAGCAGACGCTTACACGCCTGTCATTTGGAGTCGATTTGTTTCCTTATTCAACCGTTACCGACTTCGCCAAGTTACGTGGCTTATCGACGTCACAGTCGCGACCGAGTGCCGCGTAGTATGAGATCAATTGAAGTGGCAAGACAGACAAGAGCGGTGACAAGAGTGGCTCGACTGCTGGGATGACGAATGCATCCGTCGGCAATTCAAGACCTTCTGCTGCGATGACACACGCGTTTGCCCCACGTGCGACGACTTCCTTGACGTTCCCACGGTTGTTGAGGTGAACGTGTGGTTGTGTCACGAGCGCGATAACCGGTGTGTTGTCTTCGATCAAGGCGATCGGACCGTGCTTGAGCTCTCCACCCGCGTATCCTTCTGCTTGGATATACGAGATCTCTTTGAGTTTCAATGCGCCTTCCATCCCGACGTACGCATCTTGTCCACGACCGATGAAGAACGCGTTACGTGACTCAGACAAGTATTCTGTCGCGATTTCTTGGAAACGATCCTTTTGAGACATGACTGATTCCATCGCACTTGAGATTTTACCGAGTTCCTTCATGAGATCGAAGTTGACGGCAACCCCTTTCGCTTGAGCGAGGTCAAACGCAAGGACAGCAAGAACAGCGATTTGAGCTGTATACGCTTTTGTTGAAGCAACAGCGATTTCTGGACCTGCGTGGAGCAACAATGTTGCGTTTGCTTCACGTGACAATGTTGATCCTGGAACGTTCGTGATCGTCAGTGCCGGGTGACCGAGTTTCTTCGCTTCGACGAGAACGGCACGGCTATCCGCTGTTTCACCTGATTGTGAAAGGAAGAGGAAGAGCGGTTTCTCTGTCAATAATGGCATGTTGTATCCGAACTCAGAAGAGATGTGAACTTCTGTCGGGATGCCTGCGATTTGTTCGATCAACTGTTTTCCGATCAAACCAGCATGGTAGCTTGTTCCACAACCGATGATATAGACACGGTCACGACCGAGTACGAGATCACGGACCGATTGGTCGAGTGTGATGTCGCCTGCTTCGTTTTGATATTTTTGAACGATGTTACGAATGACCGCTGGTTGCTCATCCATCTCTTTGAGCATGTAGTGCGCGTACGTTCCTTTTTCGATGTCTGATGCATCGATTTCAGCCGTGTACGCTTCACGCTCTTGGACGTTCCCATCGAGATCTTGGATCGTGACGCTATCACGCGTCAAGATGATCATCTCGCCATCATGCAACTCGATGAATTGATCCGTTACTTGTAACATTGCCATTGCGTCTGACGCGACGACGTTGAACGTACCGTCACCGAGACCAACGAGAAGTGGTGATTTGTTTTTTGCGACGTATAAGACGTCTGGATTTTCAGCATCGATCAATGCGAGGGCATACGAACCGTGCAAGACACGGAGTGTTTGACGGAATGCTTCCGCAACGTCACCTGTCTCGTTGAAGTTCTTTTCGATCATCTGAACGATGACTTCTGTATCCGTGTCGCTGAGGAGATCGACATTCAATTCTGCTTTTAGCTGCTCATCGTTTTCAATGACGCCGTTGTGCACGAGTGTGAAACGTGCTGACGCACTTTGGTGCGGGTGCGCGTTTGGTACGCTTGGGACACCGTGTGTTGCCCAGCGTGTGTGTCCGATTCCGACTGTGCCGTCTGCATCAGCAGGAACGACTTCGCGTAGCGCAGCAATCCGGCCTACTTCTTTATGGACTTGGACGCCGTCGTTGACGAACGCAAGACCTGCCGAGTCATAGCCGCGGTACTCGAGCTTCTCGAGACCTTTTAATAAAATTTCCTTCGTGTTGACCTGTCCGATCATACCTACGATTCCGCACATGTTACATCTCTCCATTTACAAGTATTTCCCTAAAGAGGAAACGGCTCTTGTTGAGAGGATCCCGATCGGTCTGTTTGTCCGTCCAATCACTTGAACGATTTCAGAACGATTTACGGTATGGATCTGGTACCGGGAGGCATCCGCCGAATGATTCGATAAACCTCCACCTCGTCAGCTTTCATCCTACGAAGAAAGCCCTGGCGCTTCTTGTTTCCGTCTGACCCCGTTTCTGTCCGACTTCACCATCATACGAACTTTAATCTGAAAAAGCAAGAAAGGTAACGTATTTGTAACTATTCCCGATATTTTTCTAATCAATACGTATAATCCCTATATTTTGTAAAAATCTCAATCTGTTTTTCTAAAATAATTGTAAAAAAGAAGCAGAGCAATCGCTCTGCTTCAGGCTGCTTAGTTTTCTTGTAACGCATAGTTCTCACGAACGACGTTCGCGATCCGCTCGACGTATGCATCACATGCTTCTTGTGTCGGAGCTTCTGCCATGACACGAACGAGTGGTTCTGTTCCTGACGCACGAACGAGGATCCGTCCGTTCCCCGCCATCTCTGCTTCGACTTCAGCAATGATCGCTTGCACGGCAGGACCGCTCATTGCGCCATTTTTGTCTGAAACACGGATGTTTACGAGACGTTGTGGGAAGATCGGCATCTCAGCTGCGAGTTCCGATAACTTCTTCCCTGTCGCTTTCATGATTTGCAACAACTGGACGCCCGACAACATGCCGTCCCCTGTCGTTGAGTAATCCATGAAGATGATATGACCCGACTGTTCGCCACCGAGTGTATAGTCGTTCTTACGCATCTCTTCGACGACATAACGGTCACCGACCGCTGTCTGAAGCGCCGTCATCCCGTTTTCTTCGACGGTTTTATGGAAACCGAGGTTACTCATGACCGTCGCAACGATCGTGTTGTCTTTCAGACGACCGAGTTCGTTCAAGTATTTCCCGCAGATGAACATGATTTTATCGCCATCGACGATATCACCGTTCTCATCGACTGCGATCAAGCGGTCGCCGTCTCCATCAAACGATAAACCAACATCTGCGCCTTTTTCCTTAACGAAGGCAGCGAGATGTTCAGGGTGTGTCGAACCAACACCATCATTGATGTTGAGTCCGTTCGGAGTTGTACCGATCGTGGATACTTCTGCTTCCAAGTCACCAAATAGACGTGGCGCAAGGCTTGACGTCGCCCCGTGTGCACCGTCGATCGCGACATGGATACCTGAGAAATCTTCATCCGATGTCTGACGAAGCATGTGGAGATATTTCTGAGCCCCTTCATAGTAATCATGAACGAAGCCGAGTTCTTTTCCGGCTGGACGTGGCAATGTATCTTCTGCTTCATCGAGCAATGCTTCGATTTCAAGTTCTGTTGCGTCATCGAGCTTAAAGCCGTCTGAACCGAAGAACTTGATCCCGTTATCTTCCACTGGATTGTGCGATGCAGAGATCATGACTCCGGCTGTCGCATCCATCGTTTTTGTCAGGTATGCGACACCTGGTGTCGAGATGACACCAAGACGCATGACTTCTGCACCGATTGATAACAGACCCGCGATGAGTGCATTCTCAAGCATTTGACCAGATACACGTGTATCGCGTCCAATCAAGACTTTTGGTCGTGTGCTTTCGTGTTTCGTCAACACGTAACCACCTGTTCGACCGAGGCGATACGCAAGTTCCGGTGTCAATTCTACGTTTGCGACGCCGCGTACGCCGTCAGTTCCAAAATACTTACCCATGTGTTATTTCCTCATTTCACTAATTTGTTTTAATTGGTCAGAATCGATGTCCGGGGAATCGCTTTTAATGTGACATCCATATTATCCGGACGCAGGACATCAAAGGCTTTTGATGTCTGATACGAGATCGGCAATCCATGCGTTCCTTCTTTTAATCCTGTCACGTCGATGACCGCTTTGATATCCGTCGCATCAATCGATGCTAAATCAGATTCTTTCCCGCGGACGACGACATCAATCGTTTGATTGTAATCAATCGTATACTTTGATTCATCGAATCCATTCAACGTGACCGTCACACCCGGAATCGTTTTCTCCGCTCGATCCTCGACGGTTTCTGTCGTCGAATTGGCATTTTCTTTTTCGACGACGATATTGACAGTGACCTGTGTCGGATCCATCGCTGTCGCGTTTTCCGGTTCAACGAGTTTGACGGTTTTTTCCGTCGTCTTCGTCAATCCTTTGAGCGAGACCGCTTCCGTATCAACAGAACCGATACGCTCTAATTCTTCTTTTGTTCCATATAGACGAGCTTCCGTCGTGACGGGAACGATTTTGACGACGGTATACCCTTTTTTAACGTTGTCTTTTGTCTTCACATTAATCGGTACCGTCTTACTTTCCTTATAGATCGGTACTGTGATTTCTAATTGTTCCGGTTGATAAGATGCACTGATCGTATTCCCGTTCGTGTCAGTCGCTTTAGCATTGAACGTCTCTTTGAACGTCTCTGCCCGACCGGTCACATCGATCGGTACTTGGATCGCTGAAATCGCCTGTAACTTCTCTGCGCCTCCCGTGACTTCAACAGTTTGTTGGTTCGGCTGCGCTTCCCCAGCGACATATCCTTCAGCGATTTTGTTTTTATTGAGTAAGGCGACTTGTACCGGTACTTCCTTTGTAATCTTCTTATCGAGGAAAACTTCGATCGTCTCCTGTTTTGGTGTCACCTCGACATCTTTTCCGAAGCCAGTTGCTGTGACACGGACACGATGATAGCCAGGGTCGAGTCCTTTCAAATCAATCGATAATCCAAAATCTTGGACGAGCCGGAGCATCGTCAAGCTACTCGACGGCCCTTTGACGGTCACTTCCATACTATCTGGAATATTATAGGCGACCCACTGCGATTCATCATACTGGACCGTGACCGGAACGTCAAATTTCGTCGAACCTTGTCCTGCGATCGGTAATAGACTAGCAGCATCACTTTTTCCCGTCGTATTCGAACCTGCGACCATCAAATACAACATGACGGCTAAGGCGACGGCAACGATGCGTAAAAACCAGCGTTCATTGAACCACTTTTCGAACATTATTTTTTCGCCCCCATCCAGTTCAAGAAGGAAGTATTCGTCGGTTCGGCCTTGACGATCGTCTCAAGTAACTTCGTCCGTAAGGATTCTTCGTCGAGTTCCCGGTACAGACGTCCATTGATGGCGAGTGAGACACCACCCGTTTCTTCCGAGACGACGAGCGTGACGCTATCCGTCACCTCACTGACACCGATGGCAGCGCGGTGACGTGTTCCAAGCTCTTTTGAGATATGTGCACTCTCAGACAGCGGTAAGTAACAAGCGGCTGCTGCTAACTTGCCTTGCTGGACGATGACGGCACCATCATGTAAGGGTGTATTCGGAATGAACAAGTTGATCAACAACTGACTCGTGATTTGTGAACCGAGCGGAATGCCCGTCTCCACGTATTCACTCAGTCCTGTCTCGCGTTCAATCGTCACGAGTGCTCCGATACGCCGTTTTGACATGTACTGAGCAGACGATACGAGTGCATCGACGATTCGAACTTGTTCATCTTCATCACTGATGGCACTACGTGAGAAGAATTTACTCGTTCGTCCTAAGTGTTCCAGTCCACGTCGGAGTTCAGGTTGGAAGATGATGATGATCCCCAGTAACCCGTAGGTGATGATTTGATTCAATAAGAATTGCAATGTTTTGAGTCCAAAAAAGCCACTCAAGAACCAACTGATCAAAATGACCGAGATCCCTTTAATGAGCTGGACTGCTTTTGTTCCTTTGACAATGATCATGAGACGGTAAATGACGAACGTCACGACCGCAATATCAATCACGTCATTAATATAATCGTACCAATGTACGTTTTCTCCCAGTTTCAACAATTGAAATTGAAGTGGTTGCCAGCTGAAGTAATTCACCAACCGTGCCCCCTAACTCATCTGATTTAAACAGTTTCCATTATAGCACAAAGGGACGAGTTCGACTCGTCCCAGCTGATTATTGAAATAGACGCTTGATTCCGTACCAAACGCGTTCGAATAATTGATCAATTTCCTTGATTTCTCCGGTCACGCTACCAGCACTCGCCGTGTAAGCTTTCCCGTCAACGGTCATGACATCGCCATTGACTTTCCCTTCGATTCGGACGTTCCCACCTTCGACATATAGATCTTGATCGACCGTGACGCCTTTCGGGACGACGACCTCGCCATTTTGAGCGACGATGCCTGGTGCATTCGTATAGGATAAGTCATGTTCTTCTTGTGCCATATAACCACCTAGGCTACCGACCGACAAGAGTAAGAAAACAGCCGCTGCCGCGAGCAATGGGTACTGCTTCATCTTCCCTCCAAAACGAGACGGTTGCGGTTGGTGTAGCAAAGCAGCGCTTGGCGTCTCCACCTGTTCAGGCAATTGTGCCAGCACGCGGGATGTAAAATCTGCCGATAATTTAGGCGCTGGAAGTTGACGCAGTCGAGCATCAAGGAGCCGATACTCTTCGAACTCGTCCATCGCGTCTACTTCTCGTAACTCTGCTTCTAATCGCTCGAATTCCTCAGGTGGTTGGTTTTGGTCTAAATAATCCTGGATCCGTTCATGTACATGCTCTCTTGACATGGTGAGTTCCTCCTTCTCATCGTTTAGCAAAATGCTTCTTCAGCGCTTCTCGTCCACGATGAATTCTAGTTTTGACAGTAGCGACGGGTAATTCGATCATTTCACTGATTTCCTTTAGCGAAAGATCCTCTACATATTTCAGGACGAGTGGGACACGGTATTTTTCTGGTAAAGCTGCAATCGCGTCCCCGACTTCGTTTCGTTGCTCGTTATCGACCACTTGGTCCTCCGGCAAGGTGTCCTTGCTCTCGAGTTGTGAATACAATGTCAGTCCTTCAGTACCTGACATCTCAGCATCAAGAGAATAGTCAGGTTTCTTTTTCCGTAATCGGTCAATCGATACGTTCGTGACGATTCGGTACAACCAAGTCCGGAACTTCCATTGTGCATTATACGAATCAATCTTCGTAAATACACGGATGAAGGCTTCCTGTGTCGCATCCTCCGCTTCCATTCGATCGCGCAAGACGCGGAAAGCCACAAGAAAGGCACCTTCCTTATATAGATCAACAAGTGCCGCGAATGCATCACGGTCTCCCTGTTTCACTCGCTCAATTAAGCGTAGTGTCGTTTCTTCCACTTTGAATACCCCCCGCTCTATGCGGTCAATCTCTTATACGAAGTCGACCGATAAATGTTTCATCTCCTTTTAAATTGTAACAAAAAAACTTGAACCCCGATGAAAAGAGTTCAAGTTCTATCCATTATTTTACTAAGCGATGTGTTTCCATTGCCAAAAGTAGATCTCCGATCAGTTCATTCGCAAGTTCTGCTGTTCCATTTCCTTCTTCAAGCAACGGATTCACTTCAACGAATTCAGCTGCAATGAAGTCTTCTGCCGTTGCGCAATGCTGGAGCACCGTCTTCGCGTCGTCTAAGAAAATGCCATCGGCGACACGTGTTCCTGTACCAACGACGAGTGATGGATCGAGACCATCCATATCAAAGCTAAGATAGAACGCATCCGTCGTTTCCTTCAAATAGGCAATCGCTTCTTCCATGATCGCGTCCATTCCCCGAGTTCGGATCGCTTCCATATCATAGACACGAATACCAAGACGATCAATCAGCTCTTGTTCGCCTGGATCAACGTCACGTAATCCGACGAAGACGAGATGTTCCGGTTGCAGCTTGACATCTGTTCCTCCGACTTCCGTTAAACGCTGATGTCCTTCCCCAAGGGCTACAGCGAGCGGCATACCGTGGATGTTTCCAGACGGTGATGTTTCCGGTGTATTCAAATCACCGTGTGCATCGAACCAGATGACGCCAAGACGTGGTACAGTCTGGCGTAATCCTGCAATCGTTCCGATCGCCATGCTGTGATCACCACCGACTAATAACGGAAAACGTTGCTCCGATAACGCATCACGTACAATTAGATGCAAGTCATTCGTCGTATGGACGACGCCTTCAAGACGTTTCAGCTTCGGATCTTCTTCTCGGACCGCATCCTCGGATAAAACAGCCGCTTCCCCGTAGCGTACTGCTTCTTGTCCCCGTGCTTCGAGTGTCGCGAGTAGACCCGCTTTTTCGACAGCAGCAGGTCCGTGTTCAGTGCCTGGCTTTCCTTGTCCATAACGGTACGGTACGCTGATATACGCGATGTTCATACGATATTCCCCCTATGTCATAGTCACTTCTACATATATTGTAAGCGGTAACAAACAAGTGGTTCAACTCAACAAAAAAACGCATGAATATACAAAAAAACACCGTGAAGGGAATCACGGTGTTCTTGCGTACGTACTCTGGTTATGCTTGGCATTTCATATAAAAAAAACTTAAGACGAACGAAACTCGCTTAAGATCTTTAAATAAAATTGGTGGAGCCTAGCGGGATCGAACCGCTGACCTCCTGCGTGCAAGGCAGGCGCTCTCCCAGCTGAGCTAAGGCCCCAAAAGAAAAAGCGGAAGACGGGATTCGAACCCGCGACCCCGACCTTGGCAAGGTCGTATTCTACCACTGAACTACTTCCGCAAGAAATGAGCCATGCAGGATTCGAACCTGCGACCCTCTGATTAAAAGTCAGATGCTCTACCAACTGAGCTAATGGCTCGACATGGTGGGGGGGGGCGGATTCGAACCGCCGAACCCGAGGGAGCGGATTTACAGTCCGCCGCGTTTAGCCACTTCGCTACCCCCCCAGTTTGTCTAGGAAACTTATACAATTGAGAAAAAACAGTGCCGGCAACAGGAGTCGAACCCGCGACCTACTGATTACAAGTCAGTTGCTCTACCAGCTGAGCTACACCGGCACAAAAAGTATAATGGTGACCCGTACGGGATTCGAACCCGTGTTACCGCCGTGAAAGGGCGGTGTCTTAACCGCTTGACCAACGGGCCATTGGCTCCGCAAGTAGGATTTGAACCTACGACCTACCGGTTAACAGCCGGTTGCTCTACCACTGAGCTATTGCGGAATAAATTAAATGCCTGGCAACGTCCTATCCTCACAGGGGGAAGCCCCCAACTACTTTCGGCGTTCAAGTGCTTAACTTCCGTGTTCGGCATGGGAACGGGTGTGACCACTTGGCTATCGTCACCAGACGATC